>NZ_JBPAOE010000022.1:0-68677 GCF_054051265.1 Vibrio sp. C8 | reverse complement strand
GTTGCAGGGCATTTTCTACAACATCAAGATTGTTTTTAGCATCTTGGTTGTTTGGATCTTGCTGCAACACCTGTTGATAAAGCGCTTTGGCTTTTTCCAATTCACCATTTTGAGCATACGCATTGGCAAGATTGTATTGTGTTCTCGAAGAGGGGTTTTCTACTTTAGAAAAGCTCTCTATTGCGCCTTTAAAATCTTTGTTCTGATAGCGAGCAACACCTTGCCATTCAGGATCAGTAAATTGCTCGCTGGCAGTTTGATAATCTTTATTGTTAAAGGCTTCCATCGCTTGCTGATTGCTGTTCTTCCAAGGTGAACCACTATCCAGCCAAGATGCGGCGCTTGCATCTGGCGACATAACACTGAATCCTGTGGTTAGAACTGCAACAAAGATCAGCCCACGGCGGAAAAGTAGTAATGCGGACACGATTAACAGAGGAAGTAGCCAATAGCCATTGTTGACGTTTTCAGTCAGCGTCTTTTTATCGTCTTTCTTGCTCACATCTTGCTGTAAACCTTGTTCAGACAAGATACGTGCAACGTCTTGACCATTCGCTTGGTAAGGCGTGAAAACACCGCTGACGTTTTTCGCCAGAGATTGCATGGTTTCAAAGTTGGTTTTGGCAACGACGGTTTGTCCATTGTCGGTTTTCAGAAGTGAACCATCACTGAGTGTAATTGGCGCACCAGAAGCGGTACCAATGCCCAATATCACTAGCTTAAACTGTGTACCAGATAGTTCATTTTCGATGTCTGATTGTTCTTGCTCATCAAGATCATCGGTTAGCAGGATGAGTTCACCGCGTGCCATCCCTGCGTTTCTAAGCATCTCAATAGCCAGTTTCACACCTGATGCGGCATTGGCTCCCTGATAAGGCATGATGTCAGGCGATAAATTAGGCAGCAAGTTAGCGATGGTTGCACTATCGCTAGTCAGCGGGCTAACTGTGTACGCATCACCGGCATAAGCGACTAAGCCTGTGCTGCCTTCTGTCCAACCTTTAAGTAAGTCGAGTGCTTTGTAACGCGCTTGAGTTAAGCGATTGGGTTTAATATCCGTCGCGTACAGTGACAAAGACATATCCATGACCAGAATACGTGCGTTGCTATTGGTGTAGCTAGGGCGTGTTTGCTTCTCGAAACTTGGCCCCGCTAAAGCAATCACAGCAATTAACCAACTAAGCGCTATCAATAAGAGAAGAGATTTGGTTTTGTTGCGATTTTCGATTCCCAGCGCACTGGCTATATGGTTGGCGATAAGCCCTTGGCTTTGTTTATGGGTTGAAAGCCAAAATAGAATTGCGGCTAGGGGAATAAGTGCTAAAAGCCATAAAGGAGTAAGGAATTCGAAATCAGACATGGTCTCTCCTTACGATAAACAGAATAACAGACAAGAGTAGGGCAACAGCTAATGGGTAACCAAACCACTCCCTTTGTGGACGCCAAGTCTGAGTTGCCTGACTAATCGGTTCCAGTGCATTGATAGTGTCGTAAATAGTTGCCAGTTCTTTTTCATCACGAGCACGGAAATATTGACCGCCAGTGATTTTGGCAATCTCCATCAAGCTCTTTTCATCCAGATCTTGAGCAGTGTTAACTTTGCGGGTGAGGAAGAACTCTTTCACCATCATTTCGCCTGCGCCAACACCCACAGTGTAGATGGTTGCGTTGTACTTCTTAGCAATTTTGGCCGCTTCAATGGGATCAAGAACACCTGAGGTGTTGCTACCATCACTGAGCAAAATCATTACTCGCTGTGGTGCGTCGCTATCTATAAAAGTTTTGGTTGCGAGGCCAATACCTTCGCCAATGGCGGTCTTGGTGCCGATCAATCTTAATACGGCTTGATTTAGCTGCTGGCTTATTGTCTGGCGATCTAAAGTCAGCGGTGTCTGCAAATAGGCGTGATCAGCAAAAAATATCAGTCCGAGTCTGTCACCTTCGCGTTTGCTGATGAAATCACTTAGAACCTTCTTAACCGCTGTGAGCCTGTCAATGTAATCGCCGTCGGATTTCATATCCTCTTGGCTCATTGAGTAAGAGAGATCGACAACCAACATCATGTCGCGATGTTTTGGCGAAGTGGTGACAGGGTCGCCATACCAAACTGGGCGACAAACAGCGGCAATCAAGCATAGCCATATCAATACGGCCAACAGTTTGCCCAACCATTGTTTAGGAGGTGCAACGGTATTTTGTTGAGGTAAGTAGGGCAACTGTATGGCTGCCCTTTCTCTTACAGGAGGTAGAATACGATGAATAACTAGCGGCAGTGGCAATAGAACAACTAGCCACCACCATACGAACTCAATATTTGCCAACGCTCACGTTTCTCCTTTTATGCGGCGGCAACGCTGTGTTCACCCATTGATAGCAATCCGCCACCAAATCTTGTGCATTTTCGACTTTTTGTTTTTGATACAAAGCCTTCTGCCAAGTTTCCTCATTCTTCGTGAAAATAGGGGAATCAACTTGGGAATCCAAAAATGCATACCAATCTGGACCGGTTAAATGAGCAACCTGCTCACGCGGGTAATAACATAACGCTGCTTGACGAACCAACTCAATCGCTGATGATGGAGTTTGATGTCCTAGTGCTGGGTTAAGCAAACGCAAAGCGGTTTTCTTCGGCGCCATACGTTTCTTTTTAACACGGACAATTAAAGCGATACTTACGAGTACCAAGACAATAGAGAATAGACTTGCCCACCATCCCCAAGAAAGTGGAAGCCATGAAGGTACTTCAGGTAAATGCAAATCGTTAAGATTGAGTAAGTTTGATGATTCTTGCATATCTTTTAAATTATCCAGAAAGTTGTTGTAGCAAAGATATATCGCTAGAAAGAGAGCGGTAGTCCATTTCCATAGATTGGCTCAATGATTCTAATTCTAATTTTCGAGAATCAAAGGCATTTTTGATGCTTAGACGGTCAGATTTGGACGAAAAGTTAAGCCAGCGCGCATTTTTGCCATCGCTCACTCTCTCAATTCCTCTAAATTGGGTCTCACCTTGTTCAAGGGGATCAAAAATATGGACTAACTTCACGCGATTGTGCTTACGTAACTGGTTGAATAATGGTCGGAAAGAATCCTCATAATTAACAAAATCGCTGATCATTATTACCTCGCTGCCTTTCGGGCAGAGACGGTTTAATGTCATTAAAACGGTTTGCATCGAACTGGGGGCCGAAGCTCCTGAAAGTGCCTGTCTTTGACACTCAACCAACTGGGCGATGATTTGCAGTGGTCCTTTGTTTCTGCTGGTTGGTTTTATTTCAACGAGGCTTGAGCCTGTGTCAATCACCGCACCAATGCGATCTTTCTCTGCAACGGATAACCAACTGATCAAACTGGCTATATGTGCAGCCTGTACCGATTTGAGTAACAGAGAAGATCCAAACTGCATGGTCGAGCTTAAATCCACATAGAGAATCACAGGCTTTTCCCGCTCTTCAGAAAATAACTTGGTGTGCGGCTTACCTGTGCGGGCGGTGACACGCCAATCAATGGCACGAATATCATCACCCGGTTGATATTGGCGAACTTCAGCGAAGTCCATACCACGTCCAAGTTGTTTGCTTTGGTGTTGGCCTAAAAGCTGTGACCATAAACTTTTGGCAGGCGGCAACCATTTCACCGTATGTTGCTTGTAGGGCAGTAGCTCTTCGAGACAGAGATGAACGCCATCAGCATGTGCGGGTAAAAGTTGTTTTACAGACTGAGCCATAATGCTTGCCTTACGCGCTGCCAACCAAAGTCAGTAAATGGGTAATGACTTGGTTTGGATGTACGCCTTCCGCTTGTGCTTGATACGTCAGCAATAAGCGGTGGCGCAAAACAGGAAACGCCATTGCTTGCACGTCTTCAGGACTCACATAGTCTCGGCCCTGAAGCCATGCGCGTGCGCGTACACAACGGTCAAGAGCGATAGTCGCTCGCGGGCTGACTCCCATTTCTAACCACTGTGCGAGTTTTGAATCGTATTGTTCAGGTTTGCGAGTCGCCATCACCAAACGCACTAGGTATTTCTCAATGGTTTCCGCCATATGAATGTTTAGAACTTCTTGGCGTGCTGCAAATATTTGCTCTTGGGTGAGTTTCGGTAAATTTGCTGAGCTTTCACCTTTGGCTTCTCCACGGTTTAGGCGAAGAATCTCTAGTTCATGTTCGGCGTCCGGATAATCCACATTTAGATGCAGCAGGAAGCGGTCGAGTTGCGCTTCCGGCAATGGATAGGTACCTTCTTGCTCGATTGGGTTTTGCGTTGCCATCACCAGAAACAGTTCAGGTAATCGATAGGTTTTTCTGCCCGCAGTAATTTGCTTTTCTGCCATGGCTTCCAGCATTGCTGCCTGAACTTTCGCCGGTGCACGGTTAATTTCATCAGCAAGGACGAGCGAGTTAAATATAGGTCCGGCTTGGAATGTAAACTCACCCGTTTCAGGGCGGAAAATGTCCGTACCTGTTAAGTCTGCGGGTAGCAAATCTGGTGTGAACTGAATGCGGTGAAAATCCCCTTCAATACAGTCTGCTAACGATTTCACCGCGCGAGTTTTTGCCAGACCCGGAGGCCCTTCAACCAGAATATGACCGTCTGCTAATAACGCGACCAGTAATTGCTCAACGAGAGCTGATTGACCAATAACCTGTTGGTTTAAGTGCTGCTGTAGCGAATGAAAGGTTTCTGACTGCATGAAATCCTAATCTCCTTGATAATCTTGTTGTTAGTGAGCCTGAAGCTCAAAAAGTTCCTTGTGAGACAAGATATTCGTTTGTTTGGATAAATATTGAACAAATGGATGAATTATAAGATGTTGCTTTATGATTAATATATGGAGTCTGTTTTAACTTTTCTAAACCTTTTCAAACAAATAAATACACATAACAACTTGCGGTTCATTTGATTGATAAATTTGGTGAATTAAATGCCGTTTCACAATAAAGATTTATGCTTTAATGTCGATATAACGTTCGTTAAAACAAATCGCCAAAATAGGTAAAGAATAGATGCTCAAATTTAGCAATGTCAGTATTAAGACAAAGGTCGTCGCCGGTATAACCTTTGCGGTATTGGCCTCAACAATTATTGTCGGGGTAATGGCACAACGTCAGGCAAGAGACGTATTGGAGCACCGATTGGTGGACATAGAGCTTCCGTCAATGCTTCAACAGATCAGTAATTCAGTGAATAGCGAAGTAACACAACTGTTATTAGCTGCTGAACAGATTACTCATAGCGAATTTATTAAGAAAGCGATTGCCACTAAGAACATTGATTCTGGTGATGAAGCAATGTTGGTTAAGCAGCTAAACAACATCCGTACTCAGTTCAAACTGAACGATGCGTCTGTGGCTAACCGCAAAACGGCATACTACTGGAACCAAAATGGCTTCCTTCGTGAACTGAACAAGCAGCAAGACGGTTGGTTCTACGGTTTTGTGAGCTCTGGTAATCCAACCATGGTGAGCATGTTCCAAGAAGCCACGGGCGAAGTGAAGATGTTCGCTAACTTCCAGGATGTGAACGGCGATACCATGTCAGGTTTATCTAAATCGATGGATGACATGGTGAAGTTGCTTAATAGCTACAAGATTGAACAAACGGGCTATGTGTTCCTTACCGACGCGAAAGGCGAGGTGCAGATTCACCGTGAAAAATCGAAAGCTAAGTCTAGCCTGAGCCAGTTGTTTGGTGCTGAGACGAATAAGCTACTTAACAAATCTGGCTTCAACTTGATTACTGCACAACATGATGGCGTTGATGTGTTTGTTGCGAGTTACTACGTTAAGTCTATGGACTGGTTTGTAGTGGGTACTGTGCCAGTTAACGAAGTGTTCGCAGACCTAAACGATGTTGCTCAACGTATGTTGATCACTACCATTATTGTTGCCGCAATCTTTATTGCGATGGGCTTGATTCTGGCGAGCAGTATTGCAAACCCAATTCGTCAAATTGCGATTCGCTTTACCGACTTAGGCAAAGGCGACGGTGACCTTTCTCAGCGAATTGAAGTTCAAGGCAATGATGAAATTGCACAACTTTCTTCTGGCTTTAACGGATTTATTGAGAAGATTCATCAGTCGATGAAAGAAGTGGCATCAACCAGCAATGCCTTGCAAGTAGCTGCGGAAACAGTGTCAACCAAAGCGCATACCACGCATGACAACAGCCAACAACAACGTGACCAAACGATTCAGGTAGTAACGGCTATTAACCAAATGGGCGCAACCATTAGCGAAATTGCTTCAAACGCAGCAACTGCAGCGGAAACAGCGAACCAAGCGACGTCGAATACGGAAGTGGGTCGTACAGTTGTGAATCAGGCGAAAGATGCGATTGCTCGCCTTGCAGATGATATTGAAAACATTGGTCAGGTAGTTAGCCAGCTTGCGTCAACCACACAAAATATTGGCTCAATACTGGATGTTATCCGCGATATTTCTGACCAAACTAATTTACTAGCGTTAAACGCGGCGATTGAAGCGGCGCGCGCAGGTGAGCAAGGCCGTGGTTTTGCCGTGGTTGCTGATGAAGTTCGTAATCTCGCAAGCCGCACCGCTGCATCTACCGAAGAAATTCAGAAAATGATTAATCAGCTTCAAAGCGACGCTAAAGACGCAGTCTCTGCGATGGAAGCAGGTAAGTCAGTGACATTAGAAGGTGTTTCTTCTTCTGATGAAGCGGTTCAAGTACTAATCGGTATTTCTGAGCGTATCCATGATATTTCAGACCGAAATACACAGGTAGCGACGGCAACAGAAGAACAGTCAACCGTGGTTCATACCATCAACATGAACATTGAAGAAATTAACTCTATCAATGAGATAACTACGGGTACTGCCGAAGAGCTTGCAGGCGCTAGCCAAGAGCTTCGTGAGCTCTCTGCACGTTTGGATAAGATGGTTGGTAGCTTTAAGCTCTAGTATCCTGCTGGGGAGTTGGGTAAACTTCTCCCCAGTATTTGATATTTAGAACTTTGAAGTTTAGGTAAGAATAATGAGCGATTTTGAAAAAGAACTAGAGCAGATGACTCAAGAATCAGGTAACGAGCCAGAAGTTTCATTACCAAGTATTGACGAGCAGAAAGCGATAGCGGCAGAGCTTAAGCGTTTAGAAGCGGAAGGTAAGCTGACTCCAGAAATTTTGGAGCAGTATTTTGGCAAATTTAACGCCAAGAACGGAGCTCCGATTCACTAACCTGCGTTTTTTCACCACCTTTGGTGGCTAAATTGCAAATAAAAAGGTCTAGCGAAAATGCTAGACCTTTTGCTTATAGGGGGATGTAGGGTACCCCTTCACGTTATTGGATTTTTTATCGATATGCTTGCCGGTACTGCTCATTAATCATTTGCATTGTGCTTTGATTACCGCCTTTGTCCGGATGGTAAGCGGCACTGAGTAATTTGTAGCGTTTCTTAATCTCGTTGTGAGAATGTAAATCATCAAAAAAGTGAAAAGCGTTAGCAGGATTAACATTGACTAAGCCTGCTTTTAAACAGGCAATTTGAATGTTGGCACTTCGAATGACATCATTCGCTTTGGCGACTTTTTGCTTTTCGAGCTCATATTTTTTAGTCAGTGATTCAATCCGAAGGCAGTAAGATTTGAGTATTTTATATGCTTCGGCTTTTTCCGTTCTTACTCTGATGTTTCTCTTTCTATTGATGGCGATTTCTACAGTAAAAATGGACTGATTTATTCAAAAACCAACAAGGTGGAAGAAACGGACACCGTCAACAAACCTGTGGTGTTCACTGCGTCGACCTCACCTATTGTTAGTCAGATTCAAAAATCGCTTTTGGGTGTCGATGTGTATAACGCAAGGCGTTATGAGTACTTTCAAGTTGAAGAGTATTTCTGCTACTTCGATGTGGATAAGAAATTTGCACGCTGTATGAAATGATGAATTGAAAAATGGCTCCTCGTGGAGCCATTTTTGTGTCCGTTTTAGATCACCGCTTTGGACGATGGTGATTGAATGAGTAGGTTGATGTAATTAAAGCTGCTGATTGAACTGTCGAACCGCTTCAACGACGCGAATCGCTCCTTGCTCTACTTGTTCTATTACTTGTCCAGCTTGGGTTGATAGGTCCAGAGCCTCACCAGCTTGAGACTGGCAGACATTAATCAGTTCAACCGCTTTGTTTGTCAGCTTCATATTTTCAGTCACTACGGTAACAATCTCTTCGGTTGTTGTATTGGTTCTAGAAGCCAGTTGTCGTACTTCATCTGCTACCACAGCGAAGCCGCGACCTTGCTCACCAGCACGAGCCGCTTCAATCGCAGCGTTAAGCGCTAGCAGGTTTGTTTGGTCAGCAATACCGCTAATGTTGCCAACCAAGTCACTAATGCTCTTCGAGTGCTGATTCAGAGCTTCGATTTCGTTACTTGCCTGTTTCATTTGTCGTACTAAGTTATCCATCTTCGCGATGATGGCAGTAATAACTTCTTGTCCTTGTATTGTTTGGTGCCCCGTTTCTTCAGATACTTTGAAAGCGATTTGAGCAGCGTCCTGTGCAGCCATCTCCTGATGAACTTGTTCGGTGATCACAGTGGCAAACTTAACCACTTTATAAAGCTCACCAGCGTCATCATGAATCGGGTTGTAGGAAGCTTCCAGCCAGACAACATGACCATAGCTATCAAGACGTTTGAAACGAGCCGAAACAAATTGACCTCGGCCCAGTTTTTTCCAAAATTCTGCGTACTCTTTTGAGTTAGCTTCAGTCGTTTCACAGAAAATTCGATGATGTTTACCTACGATCTGCTCGCTTTTGTAGCCCATAGTTTTCAGGAAGTTATCATTAGCACGAAGTATGTTGCCATCTAATGAAAACTCGATAACAGCCATTGAACGATTTATCGCTTTAAGCATATCTTCATGTTCGCGAGATGTGGAGATTGTTCGTGTCAACTCAGTTGCGTAGACAGTAAATCGGAGCAAATTTTTCTGCGTGTCAAATATTGGCTGCGAAATGATACGCAGCCATGCTTCTTGGCGGTTTGCCTTGGTAATTTGTAAGGCACCATTCCAATGTTTTTTTCCTTCTAACGCACTTTTTAATGCCTTAAAGTGTGTTGACTGCTTCGCTTTTTCTGGAACTAAAGTTGTTAGATGACTGCCTGAAACCGTTGCAGACTTGATACCCAGTTCTTGTTCAAAGTTGGCGTTAACAGAGAGAATCTTTCCTTGAGGATCAAGCGTTAATCTCAACATGTCTTCATCGAGGCTTTCCCGAACTTGCTCAAGCGAATAGAGATTTTCTTTTAGTTGTTGGTTTTCTTGTTGAAGTGACTTATTAAAAAACATAGTAACCTTAGCTTTGTTTAAGCGCCGATCTCTAGTGGGGGAGTTACCTAGAAATCCTCTAGGTAAATAATCATTATTCTTATTATCAAGTATTATTATTTTGTCTAATACTTGGGTCTGTCAAAGTTAATTTTGGATTTAGTGGTCTTATGTGTTCTTCGTTCATAAGAATTAATTATCCGAATTTACTCAAGTTTTTACTGAAGAAAGGTAAGCAGAAAGACAGGTATGAAGTAAGACAGGAATGCCGAATTTTGGTACAGATACAGTTTAATCGAACTAGGAGATAAAGTGATTATTCGCTTGATGCAGGAGAATGATTTGTCTGAAGCCGCGTTGGTTCACCAATCAGCCTTTACGAGACAACGTCGTTCATTTAAATGGCTACAGTGCAACTTGAAGGCCTTCCCTCGATATATGATCTATGTTGCCAAGCTCAACCAGCAACCAGAATCTAAAGTAGTTGGCTACATTATTTGGGTGCAGAAAAGCGGCTTTCGACCGGAAGCAGTATTGGAGTTAGAGCAACTGGCTGTACTACCTGAATGTCAGGGGCAAGGAGTTGCAAAAGCTTTAATCTTGGAATCTTTGTCATTGGTTAAGCAGCAATTGGCTGAGCAGGATTCGGTGCTCAAGCATGTGCTCGTTACCACAAGAGCGGACAATTTCGCCCAGCAGTTGTACAAAAAGACATTAGGCGCTGAAGTAGAAAGCACCATTTCCAATCTGTATTCAGCAGATGAGGTGTTGATGATAGCCAGAAACATTGGCGACACTATTCAATAATTGCGCTTCAGATACCTGATAAACCAAGAGACAAAAACGAACTCGCTTTTGTCTCTTGGTTTATCTCTGTTTTATAGCCCGGTTTTATAGCTCGGTGACGTTTATCTCAAGCTATTCTGATGCTCACTGATCAGAAGTGACATTTGTTCTTCTGCTCTTTCTTGAGCGCTCGCGAAGCTCTCGTTTTTAGCGAAACTGCCAACCACCTCGTAGTAGCATTTGAGTTTCGGCTCAGTGCCAGAAGGGCGAACAATAACGCGTGAGCCGCCTTCTAAGTGGTAGATCAGCACATCACTGCTAGGCAGGTTGATTGTCTGCGTTTTTCCATTGCTGTCTGTGCGCACAGAGTGTTTTAAATCCTCGGTAACTAAGATTTTCTTGCCTGCAATTTTTTTCGGAGGATCTGCACGAAGCAGTTCACCCACAGGCGGGTAATCGGGGTCAAGCGCAATACTACGTTGAGCATTAATGTACATACCATGCTCGCGGTAGATCTCTTCAAGTTGATCCCAAATGGTTTTGCCTTGGCTGTAGAGTTCTGCTGCTAGTTGTGCAAAAGCGACCAAAGCGGATAAACCATCTTTGTCCCAAACGGTGTTACCTACTGTGTATCCAAGCGCTTCTTCATAAGCAAACAGGAATTTGTGTTCATCACTTTGCTCTTGCATTGCAATGTTAGTCAGCCATTTAAAGCCAGTCAGTGTTTGGTAGTACTTCGCACCATGCGCTTTTGCCACTTTGCTTAACAGGCTGGAAGAGACAATGGTATTCCCAACTAGCTGCCTTTTCGCATCAGTGTTGCTGAGTAAATAGTGGCCGAAAAGTGTGCCGACCTGATCACCTGTAAGCATTTGATAAGCGCCATCAGGTTTGCGTACCGCAACCGCAAAACGGTCAGCATCTGGGTCGTTAGCGCAAGCAAGCTCCGCTGAGATCGAATCAGCCAGTTCAATCACCATATCCATCGCGCCCGCTTCTTCTGGGTTCGGGAAGTTAACGGTTGGGAACGTGCCATCTGGCTCACGCTGTTCTTTCACGCTCATCACTTTCTTGAATCCAGCATCATGGAGAAGATCTTCTGCCATGTTTGCGCCGACACCATGCATTGCCGTATAAGCAATAGAAATGCTGCTTGGGTCAGTATGATGAGAAAGCAGAGGATTACTGTTAATCGCTTCGCGGTAAGTTTGGTAATAATCATCACGTAACCAAACCAGCAGACCTTGACGTTCGCTTTCGGAGTGCGGCATCAAAGGAATCACGCGGGTCGCTGCAATATCAATCTCTTGTGCTATACCAGAATCGTGCGGAGGAATGATTTGCGCGCCGTTTTCCCAGTAGACTTTAAATCCGTTGTACTCTGGCGGATTGTGGCTCGCTGTTACCACAACTGCTGCTGCCGCGTTGAAATGCTTCACACCAAAGGCCGCAATTGGCGTAGCTGCCACTTTATGGGTTAGGTAAACCTTAATACCTAAAGCCGTTAAAACGGCAGCTGTGTCATGTGCAAAGGATTTAGAATCTGTGCGGCCGTCATAGCCGATCACCACGCCACGCTGTTTAGCATTATCGACGTGTTTCACTAGGTATTCACCAAGGCCTAAGGCGGTTTGTTGAATCACTAAACGGTTCATTCGGTTTGGACCACAACCTACTTTTCCGCGTAGACCTGCTGTGCCAAATTCGAGTCGGCATTTAAAGCGGTCTTCTAACTCTTCATATTGTTTATGGTCAATCAGATATTGCAGTTCTTCCCGAGTTTTAGGATCAGGATCTGCTGATAACCATTGTGTGACTTTTTCCATCATGATTGCCACCTTGTGTATTAATTTGATGACGCAGCATAATTGATATCTATTCTCATTTATGAGCGCGCAATCGCTAAAACCTGTATTAAACCTTAGGTCAACAGACGCTAGTCGTTATATTTAAATATCTTCATGAGTTTTAAAACTATTCTAGGACAGTTTTTGACAACCCACTTTTATCAAACTGTTTTGATATTTTCTTGAACAAATCTGAAACCCTAACTAGCCTTTACTTAATATTTTGAAATAACAAAAAATTAACAAATGTAACAATTGAGTCAAACTTGCTGTTTGTGTCGATTCACGTTCCTTGTATTGCAGTACACAGAAGTATTGAAGTACAGAGAGGTGTTGAAGTACAGCGAAGCAGAGGAGAGAGCTCTTGAGAAGATTTGTAACCGATCTGTGGCTGCCAATGGTTGGGCTGTTAATCAGCTTTTCCCCACAGGTTTTTTCTGCAGAACGAGCATTAAACATGACACCGGGCGTTACCGAAATTAGTGGTAAGGTGTATGAGCTACACATGCTTATTTTTTATATATGTGTCGCGATAGCTCTCGTGGTCTTTGGTGCCATGTTCTATGCCATTTTCAAGCACCGCAAATCGAAGGGAGCGGTGGCGGCTCATTTTCACGAAAGTACCAAAGTCGAAATTATTTGGACGATTATCCCAATCATTATCTTGGTCGCCATGGCGATTCCCGCAACGAAAACCTTAGTTGCGATGGAAGATACTTCTCAATCTGACCTCGCTATCAAGATCACCGGTTCACAATGGAAATGGCATTACAGCTATTTTGAACAAGATGTGGAATTTTTCAGTCTTTTAGCGACATCGCAAAAACAAATTCAGGGCGAAGAAACAAAAGGCGCTCACTACCTTTTAGAAGTGGATCAGCCTTTGGTTCTGCCGACTGAACGTAAAGTACGCTTCTTACTGACATCTGATGATGTGATCCACTCTTGGTGGGTTCCGGCTTTTGCCGTCAAGAAAGACACCATTCCTGGATATATCAATGAAGCTTGGACACGCATTGATGAACCGGGCATATATCGCGGTCAATGTGCTGAGTTGTGTGGTCGAGCTCATGGCTTTATGCCAATTGTGGTTCAGGCGATGGAGCCGGAGAAATACGACCAATGGCTCGCGGATAAAAAGGCCGAAATTGCAACCGCCAGACAAGAAGCAGAAAAAGCACTGCAAAGCTCAATGTCGTTGGATGAGCTGATGGCTATGGGCGAGAAAGTTTACATGGATCGCTGTGCTGTCTGCCATCAGCCAACAGGTTTAGGTATACCGGGTGCCTTTCCTGCCATCAAAGGCAGTCCTGTGGCTACGGGGGATCTAAGTGCTCATCTTAATGTGGTTGTTAATGGTCGTTCGGGAACGGCAATGCAGGCTTTTGGTAACCAGTTGAGTGATCAAGAACTGGCTGCCGTGATCAGTTATCAACGTAACGCTTGGGGTAACAACACTGGCGATGCGGTTCAAGCATCTGATGTTAATGCGTTTAAGTCACAGGGCGCTGGAGCTTCTGGTCAATCGGGTAGTGGAGGATAAGGACAATGATTCATAAGGAAAAATCGGCTCCAATGGCGGACGCTGATATCTCGAATCCAGATACCGGCTCTGTTGATCATGGCGAGAGCGAACATGAACACCACGCTCCTAAAGGTTTGGCTAGATGGATCTATTCAACCAATCATAAAGATATAGGCACCTTGTATCTTTGGTTCAGCTTCACCATGTTTTTGATTGGTGGCGCGATGGCAATGGTGATTCGTGCCGAGTTATTCCAACCGGGTTTACAGCTTGTAGAGCCTGAATTTTTCAATCAAATGACCACAGTTCACGGCTTGATTATGGTGTTCGGTGCGGTAATGCCGGCATTTACAGGGTTAGCGAACTGGATGGTGCCCTTAATGATCGGTGCTCCAGATATGGCTTTGCCAAGGATGAATAACCTCAGTTTCTGGATTCTGCCATTTGCCTTCCTCATTCTTCTTGCATCACTGTTTACGGAAGGTGGCGGCCCTAACTTTGGTTGGACATTCTATGCGCCGCTATCAACAACCTATGGCCCAGACAGTACCGCATTGTTTGTCTTCTCGGTGCATATTATGGGCATCAGCTCGATTATGGGGGCGATTAACGTCATCGTGACCATAGTCAACATGCGCGCTTCGGGTATGACATGGTTTAAATTACCGTTGTTCGTTTGGACTTGGTTAATCACAGCGTTTCTCTTAATTGCGGTGATGCCAGTGTTAGCTGGGGCGGTCACTATGGTTTTGACCGATAAGTATTTTGGTACGAGCTTCTTTGATGCGGCTGGTGGTGGCGACCCTGTGATGTTCCAGCATATTTTCTGGTTCTTCGGTCACCCTGAAGTGTACATCATGATTCTGCCATCCTTCGGTATTATCTCTGCCATCGTTCCTGCTTTTAGTGGCAAAAAACTGTTTGGCTATCATTCGATGGTATACGCCACGAGCAGTATTGCGCTGCTTTCGTTCTTGGTTTGGGCGCACCACATGTTTACCACTGGTATGCCAGTGTTTGCCGAACTGTTCTTTATGTACTGCACCATGCTGATCGCCGTACCAACAGGGGTAAAAGTATTTAACTGGGTTGCGACCATGTGGCGAGGTTCGCTTACTTTTGAAACGCCAATGCTGTTCGCCATCGCCTTTATTGTGCTGTTTACCATCGGTGGATTCTCTGGGTTGATGCTGGCAATTGTGCCTGCGGATTTCCAGTATCACGATACCTACTTTGTGGTGGCGCACTTCCACTATGTTCTGGTTTCTGGTGCTGTGTTCTCGATTATGGCGGCGGCTTATTACTGGCTGCCGAAATGGACAGGGCATATGTACGATGAACGCCTAAGTCTGTGGCACTTCTGGTGTTCTGTTATCTCGGTCAATGTACTGTTTTTCCCGATGCATTTCTTGGGTTTGGCCGGAATGCCAAGACGTATTCCTGATTACGCGATTCAGTTCGCCGATGTAAACCAGATTGTTTCGATTGGTGGCTTTGCCTTTGGTTTATCACAACTGATCTTCTTGTGGGTTGTGATTAAGTGTGTGCGGGGAGGAAAACCTGCACCAGCTAAACCTTGGGAAAGAGCTGAAGGATTGGAATGGACGGTTCCAAGCCCTGCGCCGCACCATACATTCTCTACACCACCCAAAGTTGAATAGTTGGGTGGATTAGGAGCGTGAAAAATGGACAACGAATCACTTAAAAGCAAGAACCGACAACTGATAATAAAACTGACCATTGGTACTGTGCTGATGTTCGGGTTTGGTTTTGCATTGGTGCCTTTGTACGATGTGATGTGTAAAGCACTAGGCATCAATGGGAAAACCAACGAAGTGGCGGCAGTTCAACCGACAACCATGGTGGTAGACGAATCGCGCACGATTCGCGTTCAGTTTATGGCACATGTCAGTAACGGCATGCCTTGGAAATTTGAACCTAAAGTTTCGCACATGGACGTGCACCCTGGGCAGGTAATACAAACAGCGTTTTTGGCTAACAACCTTTCCAGTGACGAACTCGTTGGCCAAGCGGTTCCATCTGTATCTCCGGGACAAGGCGCCAGTTACTTCAATAAAATTGAGTGTTTCTGTTTTCATCAGCAGCCACTGTCGGCCAAGGCAGACGCTGAGATGCCGCTGATATTTTATATCGAACCGGATATTCCTGATTCCATTCATACCCTTACGCTCTCCTATACCTTGTACAACATAACGGAAAAAGCAGAGCCTCAACTGGTCAAAACAAGCCAAAGTGCTCACGTGAACGGCGCACCAACGCAAGGAGCAACTCTATGAGTACTAAACACGATTCTTACTATGTTCCGACTCAAAGTCGTTGGCCGATTATCGGCGCTGTAGCTCTGTTTTTGGTGGCGGTGGGGGCAGGCTTAACAGTGCAACATGTTGGCACTGGTGGTGTGGGAAGTGTCTTTGGCAAAGCAATTTTGATTATCGGTTTTATTGTACTGCTCAGCATGTTGGCGGGCTGGTTTAGTAACGTAATTGGTGAATCACTGGCGGGGTTGTATTCCAAACAAATAGCACGTTCATTTCGTCAGGGAATGAGCTGGTTTATCTTTTCGGAAGTGATGTTCTTTGGTGCATTTTTTGGTGCTCTGTTCTATGCGCGAATGGTGGCTGTCCCTTGGTTAGGCGGTGCCAGCAACAATGCCATGACCAACGAGTTGTTGTGGCCGGGTTTTGAAGCGATATGGCCACTGATTACAACGCCAGCAGGGGAGGCAGTACAAGCCATGCCTTGGCAGGGGATCCCACTCAAAAACACCATTATCCTATTGATGTCTTCGATTACTTTGCACATGGCCCACATCAGTTTAGAGAAAAATCACCGTATGGCACTGATTGTATGGTTGGAAATTACCATCGTTCTTGCTGGCTTTTTCTTGTATTTCCAAGGGGTTGAATATGCTCACGCTTATCAGGAAATGGGACTGACTTTGCAATCTGGCGTGTATGGCAACACCTTCTTTATGCTCACGGGTTTTCACGGCTTACACGTTTGTCTCGGTACACTGTTTTTAATTGTACTGCTTGCGCGTATCGCGAAAGACCACTTTACACCCAAAGATCATTTCGCGTTCCAGGCGGGTAGTTGGTATTGGCACTTTGTCGATGTGGTGTGGTTGTGTCTGTTTGTCTTTGTCTATGTCTTATAAGCACAGCGTTAACGCTTTAGTAAGGTGTATGGTTGGGGTGAAGCCAGCCACTGAGGAGAGCAAAAATGAGCAATATAACGACGAAAGCTGAAAATATAAGGCGTCGCCCAAGGTAATAGCTCATCGGGCGCTCATCGTCATCATTGGGTTCTCTAACCATCTGAATTAAGGCGCGAGCAAGGTTAAATATGATGAACAGCAGAAACAGAACCAAAATGATTTTTACAACAAGTGGCAGCATGTCTGATCCTCTAAAGAGTCGAGTGTTGTCTATGAAAGTAATTTTAGGTGCTGTTTTAACTGTGGTTGTGTTTCTGTTATTGGTCAAATTGGGTTTCTGGCAATTGTCGCGTGGCGAAGAAAAGCAGGCACTTGAGCAGGAGTTGTTGCTTCGTCAGCAGATGGAACCGATCTCATTAGGCATGGCTTTAGAAAGGTATCCAATCTCTGATTTGACCGGTTTGCAGGTACGAGTTTCTATCTCGCCAGTCAGCAATATGACGTTTCTGCTCGATAACCAAACCTATCAAGGGAAAGTAGGTTATCTGGCTTACCAACTGGCAAAAGAGCGAAACGGGCACTGGATGTTGATCGAAAGGGGTTTTGTTGCAGCAACTAATGATAGACGCGTCTTGCCGGAGGTTAACTGGCTTATTGAGCCTCAAGATTTAGTTGGGCGTCTGTACCAAAAATCCAATAATCCACTGAGTTCGGATTTGAATATTGAAAGCCGGACCCCGCACCGTATCCAGAACTTAAACATTGAGCAGTTATCTCAGTGGTTAGGAGAGCCAATTTTACCTGCTCTGTTTCAACCACAGGAAAAGAACTGGCCGTACGCGCAGCCATGGATTCCTTTTCCTCTCAGTGCAGAAAAGCATTTTGGCTATGCCGTGCAGTGGTTCGCTATGGCTGCGGTGTTGTTAATGATTGTTCTGCTTATCTGTTTCAGAGCTTTTAAAGCAAGGAGACCATGATGAATTCAAAGACCAAAGGGCGTTTGATGCTGCTAGCGATTGTGCTTTTCTTTGCGCTTCCTGCTGTAATGGCAAAGACGGTCTTAAGCAACCATTGGTATCAGTCAGGAGTGACCAATAAAGGTGTGTTGATTGAACCAAGAATTACTCTGAACTCATTAGGGTTAGTAACTTCGACACAGGATAAGCTTTGGCGCGTAGGGTATGTGGTTCCCAAACAGTGTGATGAGCAGTGCCAGCAGCACATCTATATGCTGATGCAAAGCCATACAGCATTGGGCAAAGAGCAGGGTAGAGTGGAACCGGTATTACTAATTGAACCTGAAAGTGATATTCAAAGCGTTGAGCACATTTCCGTTGAGAAACTGGCGGTAAATCAAGCTTTTATGGCGGCAATTGAGAGCTCTGAAATTGTGATTGTCGATCCACTTGGTCAACTGGTTATGCATTACCCCAAAACAGACCCTTCGCAACTGGTGATGCAAAGTAAAAGTGTGCTGGCGGATCTACGTAAGTTACTCAAACTCTCTCGCGTTGGGTGAGGTGGACGATGACCAATTCCAATACAGGGTTAATTCGATTAGTTAAGTTTGCGCTGTTGTTAACGCTGACAGTAATTGCATTGGGTGCTTATACTCGTTTATCCGATGCTGGATTGGGCTGTCCTGACTGGCCGGGTTGTTACGGTCATTTCACGGTTCCGCAGTCTTCCCACGCGTTGGAAAAAGCAGAGTTGTTATACCCTCATCTTGATGTGGAGCCGCATAAAGCTTGGCCGGAAATGATTCATCGTTATTTTGCCGGCACTCTTGGTCTGGTGGTGTTTCTAATCACTTTTCTTTGTATTAAAGCTCGACCTGTGGCGATAACACTGCCTCTGATGATTGCAGCAGTTGTGATTTTTCAGGCCTTACTTGGTATGTGGACGGTAACCATGATGCTGCTGCCGATAGTAGTGATGGGGCACTTACTGGGGGGATTCACCTTGCTCGCCAGTTTGTGGTTACTGTTGTGGCAGTTACAACGGACGTCAGCGCCTGAAAATAACGAATTTACAAGCACATCAGCATTATCTTCCTATTTGAATCTTAAGCTGGGCGCGGCGCTCACTATGGTGGTGGTGGTGGTGCAGATCATGCTTGGTGGTTGGACATCGTCTAACTACGCGGCGTTGATGTGCAGCAGTTTGCCAATATGTGAAGGTAACTGGCTCTCTTATCTGGATTTCAAAACAGCCTTTACTTTGATTCATCACGGACATGACAGCTATGAGTTCGGCGTTCTGGATTACGGTCCAAGGCTGACTATTCATGTATCACATCGATTTGGCGCTATCTTGACCATCTTAGTCCTGTCAGCGTTAGCGTTTCGTTTATGGAAAGTCGGCCTGCTTTCTCTATCGAAAATGTTGTTAGGCGCGCTTTTGGTTCAGGTTGTTCTCGGCATCAGCAATGTGGTTTTTAATCTGCCATTAACGATTGCGGTTATGCACAATTTGGGCGCAGCACTGCTCATGATTGCAGTACTCAAATGCAACTATCGATTGTGGTCTTCTCAGCCTATGAGCCAAGCAATCATTGACACTAAAGCCAATTCTAAAGTTACAACAAGGAGTGTTTCCCATGAATAAGTCGGTCACTGTCGCATCTGGTATCGCCGTATCTCCTTCTCGTTGGAGAATCTATTGGACTCTGACCAAACCTAAAGTGGTCGCATTAATGCTGCTTACCGCGATGGTCGGAATGTGTTTAGCCCAACCAGCTGCGCTTCCTTTGCAAGCGGTGGTGTTGGGGTTGAGTGGCATTGCCTTGATGGCAGGCTCTGCGGCAGCGTTCAATCATCTGATTGACCGAAGAATCGATGCGATTATGGCGAGAACGTATCGTCGTCCGCTACCTTCTGGAGAGATTCAGGCTTATAAAGTGTTTGCATTTGCTACGGCGATTGGAATTGCGGGATTTGTCGTGCTCTATGCTGGGGTAAATGCACTGACCGCTTGGCTGACATTTGCCAGTTTGTTGGGGTATGCGTTGGTTTATACCGTTTATCTAAAACGGGCAACACCGCAAAATATTGTGATTGCAGGTTTGGCTGGAGCGATGCCGCCACTATTGGGCTGGACAGCAATAACCAATGAACTGCACGGGCATGCTTGGTTGTTGGTGATGATCATCTTTATCTGGACGCCACCTCACTTCTGGGCTTTGGCGATTCATCGCAAAGAAGATTATGCCAAAGCGGCTATCCCTATGTTGCCTGTGACGCATGGCGTCGAATACACCAAAACGTCGATTCTGCTCTATACAGTATTACTGGCGATTGTCTGTTTGTTGCCAGTATTAGTGGGAATGAGCGGGGTGCTTTATTTTGTTGCGTCCACTATTTTGAGCTTAGGTTTCATTTATTCAGCATGGGTACTGAAATATCGCTCAGATCAGCAGTCAGCCATCACCACTTTCAAATATTCTATTTATCATTTGATGATGTTATTTATTGCGCTGCTGCTCGATCACTACTTGGTGTAAGTAGTGAAGTGAGAAGTTTATGAGGCGGAGTTAAAACAGTTTTGTACTGATGGCTCTGCTTCCATTTCCACTTCAAGTTGTTCCCACCATCTCACCGATTGAAATGATTCGTTTAACGACATACGTTGACCAATAACAGGCGTGACCAAAGTAATACCCAAAGATCTTGCGAGATTCGATGCTTTCTCCAGAGGTTCATACCAACGGTGCATAGACAAATCAAAAGTGCTGTTGTGAATCGGCATCATCATTTTGCCTTTCAGATCGATGTGCGCCTGTAAGCTCTGGCGAGGGAACATATGCACTTCAGACCAAAGTTTGTTGTAAGCGCCAGTCTCAATCATGGTTAAATCGAAAGGGCCGTATTTATTGCCAATCTCTTTAAATCCGCTGAAATAGCCGGAATCGCCACTAAAGAAAATAGACTTTTTGCTGCTGCGAATCACCCAGCTTCCCCAGAGGGTCTGATTGCGATCCGTTAAGCCTCGGCCAGAGAAGTGTTGAGTAGGCGTGAAAGCAAACTCCAAAGAGCCTCGGTTCGCACTGTCCCACCAACGAAACTCCTGAATCTTGCTGGCAGGTACGCCCCATTTCTGCAATAAAGCGCCTACTTTTGATGGAACAAGAAAGTGGTCAACTTTCTTCGCCAAGCTTTTTACAGCGGCTTTGTCTAAGTGATCGTAATGGTCATGGCTGATCAACACTACATCAATCTTTGGCAGATCCTGAATGGAGATGGGTGGCTGGTGGAAACGTTTTGGACCTGCCCATTGCACCGGTGAAGCGCGGTCACTGAAAACGGGGTCGGTAAGGAGCCATTGACCATCTAGTTTCATCAGAATTGAAGAGTGACCAAGTCGATAGACCACATCATCGTTTTCAACTTCTAGCTGTTCGTTAGTGATACTTTGCACCGGAATCGGCTTTTTTGGCACTGTATCCTCATGTTTCTCAGTCAGATAAGCCCAAGAGATAGCTAAAAAATCGCGAATGCTGTTTTTGTTATCCACTTCGTGGTTAGCAAATTTGCCATCAAGTGCTGCTGTATCTGAGACTTGATTGTTTTCAACTGTATTCATTGTCTTTCTCCTGTAGCCAAGTGAAAAGTTTCCTTACTTCTGAACTCTATGATCGAATAGAGATATGAAACGTTTGTGACGTTTCTTAGAACTTTTAAAGTAAACTATACGGTGTAGTTTACGTATTTTTGATGAAAAGTAAACTGAGTAGTGTAATATTGGTGTCAGAATATTTTTAAGACATACGCAGAACACAGTAATGAAGAAAACTCGAAGTGAACTAAAACGTGAAGCGATATTGTTGGCTGCAAAGGAAGCTTTCCGAGAGTTCGGGGCACAAAGCACCAGTATGGATAAGATTGCGGCGTTAGCGCAGGTTTCCAAGCGCACCGTGTATAATCACTTTTCGTCAAAAGAAGTGCTGATCATGACCTTGCTGGCAGACTTGTGGAGTGCAACGGCTAACCTTGTCGATTCTGATCAGCTAATGTCACTACCAATGGAAGAGCAGCTAGAACAATTGCTTTACAGCGAAATAGAAATTCTGTCGTCAAATGAGTATATCGACCTAGCGCGAGTGGTGCTCGGCTACTATCTATATCGCCCAGATGAGTTGATTGAACAATCTGAACTGATGGCAAAAAAAGAGGGTCAGATCCTCAGTTGGCTTAAACATCAGGCTTCGTTAAAAAACCTTAATATTCAGGATGTTGATCTCGCTAATGGTCAGTTGCACAGCCTAGTTAAAGGTGGCTGCTTCTGGCCGCAAGTTATGGGGATTAAATCCAGTTTGTCAGACCAAGAAAAGCGCTATTTGGCACAACAAACCACGTTATTCTTCATCAGTCATTACGGGTGTAAAAAATAAGTTACACCATTTCTGTTTTGTAAATAATTTCTGCATATTGCATTTTATTTAAAATAATGGTTGCACACATCTGCCTAGGTAGATTAAGTTACGGACTGAGGAAACGAGACTGCCAAAGGATTTGCTATTCACCGTTCAATAGCACCAGCAGCAAAGCAAAATAGGAAGAAGTAAGCGATGTATCAAACCGACGATGTAAATATTAAACGAATTAAAGAATTATTACCCCCAGTTGCAGTATTAGAAAAATTTCCAGCGACTGATGTTGCTTCTTCAACAACGTTTCAAGCGCGCCAAGCAATCCACAACATTTTGAATGACGAAGATGACAGACTACTCGTTATTGTTGGCCCATGTTCTATCCACGATACAGAAGCGGCGATCGAGTACGGTAAGCGTTTGAAGAAACTGCGTGATGAGTTAAGTGGTCAACTTGAAGTTGTGATGCGTGTTTATTTTGAAAAACCGCGTACAACAGTGGGCTGGAAAGGTCTGATTAACGACCCATACCTTAACGATACTTACAAGATTAATGACGGTTTACGCATGGGTCGCAAGCTATTGCTTGATTTGACCGACATGGGTATGCCGACTGCGAGTGAATTCTTAGATATGATCACTCCGCAATACGTGGCTGATTTAATTAGCTGGGGCGCAATCGGTGCTCGTACGACTGAATCACAAGTACACCGTGAACTGGCTTCTGGTATTTCATGTCCGGTTGGTTTTAAAAACGGTACTGATGGCAACATTAAAATTGCTTCTGATGCGATTCGCTCAGCTGAGTCATCACACCACTTCCTATCAGTCACTAAATTTGGTCATTCAGCGATTGTTGAAACAGCAGGTAACCCTGATTGCCACATCATTCTTCGCGGTGGTAAAGAGCCAAACTACAGCGCTGAACATGTTAGTGACATCAAGAACCAGCTGGAAGCGTCTGGTCTGCGTCAAAAAGTGATGATTGACTTCAGCCACGCAAACAGCTCTAAACAATACCAACGTCAAATGGTTGTAAGCGAAGATGTGAGTGCACAAATCGCTGGTGGCGAACACGCAATTTTCGGTGTGATGATTGAGTCACATCTTGTTGAAGGTCGCCAAGACTTAGTCGATGGTCAAGCGCCGACTTACGGCCAGTCGATTACAGATGCATGTATTGGTTGGAATGATACCGAGACTGTATTGCGTCAACTTGCTGATGCGGTAGAAAAACGTCGTAAAGGCTAATGCATAAGTGCATAGATGAAGAAAAGGCTCTCAATTGAGAGCCTTTTTTGATCAGGAAGTTTGAAGCGTATAGTTCTGTTCTATCTGTTTCAAAGTTCTTTGATATACCCACCAAGCGGTGCTGCCAGCCAATAAGTTACCGATAAAAGCGCCGATAAACAGACCTTGTAATCCGCCGAACTCAGAACCTATCCATAGACAAGGCAGGAAGAAGATAAACAGCCTTAATGCTGAAATCGTTAAAGCGATGTAAGACTTACCCAAAGCGTTGGACACTGACACCATCAGCATACAAACCCCTAGCGAACCTAAGCTTAACGGTACAATCATTAAGTGCCAGTTCAAGATAGTCTCGACACTCGCTTCGCTGGTCATCAGTGATGCCAGAGGCGTGGATAGCACGATAGTAATCAGCGCAATAGCGAGTTGGGAAATCAGAATAAAGCGAATGGCGATATTCACCAGCTTCCTGATATCCGCGAGCTTTCCTGCGCCCAACATTCTGCCGATCATCGGTGGCATTGACATAGTCAACGCCAATACCGCAACGATAGCAAAAAATTCAAAACGTGAACCCAGCGCCCACGCTGCAACCGCTGTCGCGCCAAAGCTTGCTAGTAGTTTAGTTGCCAGCATAGAGGAAAGCGGTGGTAACAATTGGCTCAGCATTGCTGGTCCCATGATATGCCCGATAGATTTCACGCTAGCGACAATATCCAGATCATGCCATTCGTAGCTCATCCAGTGCTTGTTATAAACTTTTGGTAAAACAACGGCCACACCGATGCTAAACGCCAGAATGGTTGCGATCGCAGCGCCATTGATACCGAGGTCGAACACAAAGATAAACAGAGGGTCTAACACAAGGTTTAACACGCTGGTCACCATCATCATAGTGCCCGGCAGCATAGTATTTCCGTTGGCACGACAGACACTGTAAAGAAAATACAGAACTGCGCCTGTCCACGCGCTGATAGCCCACCAAATCCAATAGACATCAATAATTGAATAGATGCTTTCAGGAGCATCAAGCAATGAAAGGATAGGGTATCGAAGTAAGTAAATGATCAAGCCGAAGATAGCGACGCAGCCGCTACCCATTGCCAACACTAAACCGCCTAGCTGTTTGGCGTATCGTGTCTTTTCAGCCCCTAAAGCCTTGGAGATTACAGCTGTTGTAGCAATGCCTAGGCCGACTTGAACGCCGATAATCACCATTTGTAATGGCATAGTGAAACCTTGCGTAGCAAGCGGCAAAACACCAAGTTGGCCGATAAATGCACTATCGACTAACTGAAAGCTCATTAGTGACAGGACGCCAAAAAGCATCGGCCAAGTCATTTGAAATAGCTGATTAGATAATGATGGAGGATTCATTAGTGAATTATGATCTTCGTTGTTTTAAGAATGTTAATGGCGTTCATTATGAGCCAATGTAGCCACTATTGGTACCTTGAAAAGCTAACTAATAGGTTAGATAAAGAAAAAGCGCCTCAAATGAGACGCTTTGAAAAGAGTTCATGCCTTATAAGCGGCGGAACTGTTTAACAAGTACACCTTGTGACGCTAAGTTAGAAACCAGAGCTTTACACTGTTCATGGGTGTCATTTGCTAGCAATAAAGTAGCGGCTGAACCGTCGCTGATAGACTGAACACTTACGTTCATGCTTTCCGTTACGCGTGCCATTTCATCTACCGCTGTCGCTATGTGTTCGTTTCTTTGAGCAATATCGGCCATCTGCGCCAGCAGAGCTTTAAGTTTGTCACCAGAATCATTTGCACTGTTCACACAACTTTGTGAAAGCGAGTTACCTTGACTGATGGCTTCCACCGCTTCACGTGTGCTGCTCTGAATGGTTTGAACAATACTTTGTATCTCACTGCTGGATTCAGAACTGCGTTGCGCCAGCTTGCGGACTTCATCTGCAACTACGGCAAAACCGCGACCTTGTTCTCCTGCTCGTGCCGCTTCAATTGCAGCGTTTAGCGCAAGAAGATTAGTCTGATCCGAAACACTCTGAATGACCTCTATAACCTGACCGATGGTTGCACTTTGAGCCGAGAGTTTTTCAATAACAGTGGTGGCCGAATCTAGCTGTTTGGCTAGCTGAATAATCGAACCCACTGTATCTTCGACAGAATCCATGCCTTCACTTGCTGCTGTCTGGGCACTGTTTGCGGCGGCGGATGCGGCTTGTGCATTGCTTGCAATTTCGTTGGCGGTTGAGTTCATTTCAGTAATAGCGGTCGCCACTTGCTCAGTTTCGCGCGATTGACCGTCTAAGTTGTCAGCAGTGTGGTTGCAGTTTACGGACGATACTTTAGCCGCTTCAACCAATTGCAAGTTCGAGTCCTGAATTCGGCCGACTACCGCATTTAATTCAGATTGACGCATTTTTAGCGCTAGCTGAATTTCAGAAATATCATCCACTCGCTTGTTGTAAACAAGTTCCATTAATGGGTTATCAAACACTTTACGTGCTGTTTCCGTTACTCTTTCTAAACGACGAGTTAAGCTGTAGCTGGTCAAGATACTTAGTAGCAGCATCATTGGGACACCAGCACCTGCCAAGAAATGATCAACTGCGGCTGCAATCACTGCGGCGCCAAGAAATCCTACTGTCATACGCTGCCATAAACGCGTTCTAGGTAACTTGAGCTGCCAGGGTGTTTTGTTAGCGCGGATCTGTGCGTACACCTTTTCCGCATTCTCAACATGCTCGCGATTAGGTGACAGGCGGACGGATTGGTATTCAACAGTCTTACCATTTTCAATAATTGGCGAAGCAAAAGCATCAACCCAGTAGTGATCACCAGATTTAGTTCGGTTTTTAACCAATCCCATCCAAGAATGGCCTTTCTTTAAATGTGACCACATGTCCTGAAATGCTGCTTCTGGCATGTCTGGATGGCGAACCAAGTTATGAGGTTGACCAACCATCTCTTCTAGACTGTATCCAGCGACTTCACAAAACTCTTCGCTAGCATAAGTGATATGACTATTGGGTTGAGTAATAGAGAGTAAGTTGTAATGAGGAGGGTAAAGAACTTCTTTTTGTGTAACAGGTTGATTAATACGCATTGTGTTGAGCACCCTAAAAATAATTCAAAAATGTACACCTAGCGTTTGACGAGATTTATGGTTAAAAGACGTCGCGTACTTATTATTGTTGTAGGGTTTATGATTATTATTTGCTCAGTTTATACTCATGTCACATTGGAAATGCAATCGACAAACTCAACGTTGTATTAAAACGGGATATATCTCACTAAATTTGTAGTTCTGGTCTGACATCGGATAACATCCGACCGCCTGAAACACATTTTTAATCAAGGTAGGTCCAGCTGTTTGCGCCATCAAAATGTCGAATTTTGATACTGTTTAGCAGAACTGGGTTGAACATACGGTAGTTAACTGCGAGCCGATCGTTGTCAGATTTGCTCGCTGATGAATAATGAGTAATGCAACCACAGTTTTTACAATGGTAGAAGAGAATCGCTTTATCTCCCCAACTGTAGCTTTCCACGCCGCTCTCTTTTACCGTGAGAGTAACCTGCGACTGTTTGAAATATCCCCAAATGGCAGCGTAACGTGAGCAAATGGAACAGTTACATGCAGTGGCTGTTTTTGAAGGATAGGGAATGGTTAATGTGACGTTCCCGCAGTGGCAACGGCCAGTAAGCATTTCTTCACTGTCAGAGTGCGTCATGGTTTACCTTTATTCACGCATATCAAGTTCGTTGTGAATAAGCGTAATACATTGGGAAGCAAATAGCATTTTTGGACCTAAGCTGAGTTTTTCAACGCCTAACCGTTTCAGTGAATTTCCGGTTTTCTTTGGCATAGGAATGTGGTCAGTCAGAAGGAAGCATGGGTTTGGACCAATGTCGATGGTACGAATGGATTCGCCTTTTTTATCCATCATGTACATAGAATGTATATCAGCCAGCTTAGTGACTAAAGCTTCGAAACTGATTGTCTGCACCGTGAGACCTGGTTGAACTTCGCGAATTTGTTCTTTGGTCATTCCGAGTGACTTATCCAATGCTTTGACCAACAAAGCGATTAACGCTGCTTCGTGGAAACCACCAACATCACTGATGGTATTTGCATCAATCGTGATGGTGCGTGAGTAATCTTGGGTACTTTCCAGCACGAGGTGAATAACAGCATCTTCACGGTGCGACTGAGCGGTGAAAATCGCGTTCATAATACCGTGAGCAAGAATTTCCGCGTGGGCTTTGCCACCCACTTCAGCTTGCAGTTTTTGACTATCGGTTGGGGCTGAACGTGCTCTAAGAACAAAAGTACGCATTGGGTTCCTCTAATGTGTAGCGAAATTAGGAGACAACAAAAACACAAAAGGCCGCATATAGCGACCTTTTCACGTCAATCCGAAGATTGTAAACAAGCTTAGATAACAGTTACGTTAGCAGCTTGTGGGCCTTTTTGGCCGTTTTCAACAGTGAAAGAAACCTTTTGGCCTTCTTTCAGAGTTTTGAAACCTTCTGCAGTGATTGCACGGAAGTGTACGAATACGTCTGCGCCGCCGTTATCTTGAGCGATGAAACCAAAACCTTTAGTTTCGTTAAACCATTTAACGGTACCAGTAGTGTTAGACATGATGTCTCCAAATCTTAAAAAATTAATCTATTTAGCCAAAAGAAGGCGCTTATTACTTAGGTGACGTTTGAACAAAATGCTTCTACATATAACTGGCTAAACGCTAGTACCGGAAGGTTTCCTTCGCACAACCTATCGAGCGTGAATCGATTGGACGCGCGAATAATAACGCAACTATCCGTAATAAACTAGTGAATATTTCAAATTAAGTGAAAGCAAGCACACTCAAACGAAAACAAAGTAAGTTTAGACCATAATTATGTAACTTTTGTGGCTCTGTAAAGTTATTGGGTCACGTTTTGGTCGGTTGATTGAAGCGGATGCCAAAAAATTTTTTGGAGTAAACAATGATTACCGAAAACTGTGATGCGTTTAAATGGCATATGCTAATTATCGTTTACATGTTAAAAAGTCAGGAACGTATTGATATGAAGCATTTCCATAAATCACATGTCATGTGCGCAGTGTGCGGTAATGAAGAAAACAACTACTACTCTTTGGGCGCGGAGTTTAAGGTGAAACAGGACCATACCGTGCAGAGTGATTTTACGGTGTTACCTCGGCATCAGGGTTACTTTGGTTTGTTGCATGGAGGAATTGCGAGTTCTTTGCTTGATGCCGCAATGACGCATTGTTTGCTTAGCCAACAAATTACCGCATTAACTGCTCAACTAGATGTACGCTATCACAGCCCGATCAAAGTCGGTGATCAAGTTAAGGTTATTGGCGAGCTGTTGACGGTGAAGCGAGGTATCTATTTCTTAAAAGCGTATTTGAAAGTGGGGCAAGATACACGTGTGTCTGCAAATGGAAAGTTTATTGCTTCAAAGCTCGCGGAAATTGATTGAAAGAGAAGCTAACCAAATAAAGGGTTAGCTTCTAAATAGTCAGCGTCGTTTCTTTTAGTTAATTGCTATTCGTTAGTTTCTTGTTGTTCGTTTCTATTAATGTGGTCGGGAAACTTCATCAACCAGATATAGAATCGACTGATAAGTGATTCCGCTGTGATGTGATAAGCCAATTTCACAGGTTCGGCTATTGCTGAATCCTCTTGTGCAATCTTCAGGAACTTGCTCTTTGAGTGGATGAACCGCTGCTGCATTGAGTTCGGGAGTAGTAAAACCTTTGTCTCCCGCCCAACCACAGCATTCAATATGCTCCGGTATGACGACGTTGCTTACACAGGCTTTGGCGAGATTCGCCATCTCATTAGTGAGCCCCATTCGTCGCGAACTACAGGTTACATGCAACATCACGGTTTCTTCCTTCGGCGTGATACTGAGATGTTCCAGCAAGTATTGGCTTACAAACCCAGAAGGCTCGTAAATTTTTAGCGGTTTTGTGAACCTCTCAATACTGCGTTTAGCACATGGACTGGTATCCATTAACACTGGGTAACGACCAAACTGACTGGCTTTCCATAGTACTTCTTCCAGTTGATGAGCTTTATCATTGGCAATGTCGCTCATACCTTTACTGTCGTAAGGCATTCCGCAGCACTGTTGATTAATATCGTCAGGGAGAATTACCTCGTATCCGGCTTTATTGAGAATGGAAAGAGTAACTTCTGTTAATGGACGCTGATCTTTAGCATCGGTTTGTTGCCCCATGCTACGGCTGGCACATGATGGAAGATAAACCACTTTCTTGTCACGTTGCGGAAGGTCACTGGCCACTTTCTCAAGCGGATATCGGTTTGCTTGCGGCATTTCTGCAAGCCAAACCGGAGTTTTTCCATGAGTCAGTTTTCGGGTACCTTCGACGATACGCTTGACCGATGTTTCACCAAGAATTCCAGAAGCAAGCTTATTCATTTTTAAAGCGGAGCGTGTCATCGCAGTTGTGGCGGAAAAATGGTCTGCTGTCCAACGTGCTATCGGTGTAAACTTTTCGTATTTAGCACTGCGCAGTTTTTTTACAAGATCGCCGGTATTGATTCCAACGGGACATCGGTCGGCGCACAGTCCGGTTGCGGCACAAGTATCTAAACCTTGGTATTCGAACACTTTATTTAATTCGTCGGCGGATGTTTGTTCTCCGTTTTTGCGTCGACGTTGAAGCTCACGGTAGAGAACGATGCGTTGACGTGGTGACAACGTCAGCGTTCGAGAAGGGCAAACTGGTTCGCAGAATCCACATTCGATGCAGCGATCTACAAGTTCATCTGCAGCAGGCATCAGTTTCAAGTTATCTAAGTGTGCTTTGGGGTTGCTGTTGATGATTACCCCAGGATTCAACAAGCCGTTTGGATCAAATAAGACTTTGATTTGCTGCATCAATGCATAGCCTTCTTTACCCCATTCGAGTTCAACATACGGAGCCATATTTCGACCCGTACCGTGTTCCGCTTTTAATGAACCTTGGTATTTCACCGCAACCAAATCTGCGACGTCATCCATAAAGGCTCCGTATCGCTCGATTTCCTGTTGCTGTTCAAACCCTTGAGTAAAGACAAAATGCAAGTTGCCTTCCAGCGCATGGCCGAAAATGATCGCTTCTTGATAATGGTATTTATCAAATAGTTTTTGCAGGTCACGAATGCCGTTGGCAAGATTTTCAATCGGGAAAGCAACGTCTTCGATAATAACGGTGGTTCCCACTTCTCTTACCGCTCCGACAGCAGGGAACATGCCTTTGCGAATGCCCCAAAGGGTCGAGACGGTATTGGCGTCGGAAGTGAAAGGAACCGATTCGATAATATTGAAGCTTTTTAGCGACTCCATTACTTCACCGCATTGGTGCTGTAATGCTTTATGGTGACTTGCGTGAGATTCAATAAGCAAAGCCGCAGCTTCTAAATCGAGAGACTTGATGAAATCAGGCATACCTGCTTTGTCGGCGACAGAACGCATGGCTCTGCCATCCATCATTTCAACCGCAGCAACGGGTGATTGTTTTAACGTGATTACGGCTTGGCTTGCTTGCTCGATATTTTCAAATACCAGCAATGCAGAGGCTTTATAGCTGTGTTCGACCACCGTGTTATAGGTAATTTCGGCGATAAAGCCGAGTGTGCCTTCAGAACCAATAAACAGGTGCTTCAGAATATCAATCGGGTCATCGTAATCGACCAGCGCGTTGAGGGCGTAGCCGGTTGTGTTTTTTAAACGATATTTGTGCCTGATCCGAGCGCTCAGTTCTTTGTTCGCCAGCGTCTCTTTTCTCAACGTTTCTAGTCCAGAAACAAGGTCGCTTCTTTGTTGCTTAAATACTTCTACGCTGTTTGAATCACTGGTATCCAACACTAGACCGTCTGCAAACACCACCTTCATATTATCGATAGTTTGATAAGAATTCTGCGCGGTGCCGCAGCACATACCACTGGCATTGTTCGCAGCAATACCTCCAATTTTACACGTGTTTATAGACGCTGGATCTGGACCTATTTTGCGTTGGAAAGGCGCGAGATATTTGTTGGCGTCTGCGCCAATCACTCCCGGTTGTAAACGGATTTTATCGCCTTGCTCTAAGATCTGATGCTTCCGCCAATCATCGGTTAAGGTTATCAGTACTGAGTCTGACACGGCTTGACCGGACAAACTGGTTCCAGCCGCGCGGAAGGTAAAAGGTAAAGCCAATTTCTCACAGCTCTTAATGGTGAACACCACCTCTTCAAGGCTATTAAGACGCAGCACTACCTGTGGAATAAGCCGATAAAAGCTGGCGTCTGTACCGTAAGCGAGTCTTTGGGCTTCCTGAGTGATAATGCGTTCTTCGTCGATTTGAGTTTTCAGAACATCCATCAATTGTTGATAGCGAGTCTTGATTTCCATTTTAGTTATCTCGTTGCCATTTACGCGATGATTTATCGTTCATCAATTATTTATCTTTCGTCTATTTATCTTTAACAATGAGGACGATAAGTTCGCTTGGTCCATGTGCGCCATAAGCTAAGGTTTGTTGAATGTCAGCCGTTTTGGAAGGCCCCGATATCAAAAGTGCGTTGGTCGGCATGTTTGCGGCCCAGTTCTGTTCGGCCATCACTTCGAGAAAGTGATTGTGTAATGTCGATGCATGCATCACAGCAATATGGCAGGGAGGCACCAGTGATAATGTTCTTGGTTCATGCTCACTTGGCCATAGGACCAGAGCGCCAGTGTCAGCAATGCCTGCTAATACATGCGTGACCCCCACATCTACTTCATGGAACAGCGCACTTTTCCAGTTTTCTATGTCATTCTGATATTCAATAATATCTAACGCTTTCAGGCCTTGTTTGAAGTCGCTAATCCATTCACCCTCAGTACCAATGGCTGCTCGCTGCCATCCTTTTTCTGAGCAGAGCGTCTCTAGAGTCGTACCAATTTCTGAACTCTCTAGTTGAATAACTTGAGCATGGCTTGCGGTGAGCGCTTGGCAAAATCGCGCCATTTTTTCCTGCTCAGTTTTACTTTTATCGAATCCCCATGGTTCGAAAGCAATTTCTGTGCTTTGGACTGGTATAGCATTGGCGTTTTTGAGTCTTTTTAAGATGTTATCGCGTGCCGTACTCATGATTTGTCCTCACTACTTTTGTTATCTGAGTGGTCGTCTGCCAAGGTTTGCTTTTCTTTGAGCAACTGATGCAAGGTTTTACTCGCAGGTTTTGGTGCGGTTCGACATTGTGTCCACGCGCCAAGCTTGTTTGGGATAAGCGCTTGCATCTTGGTGGTAAACCCTGTTGCAGAGTGGTAAAAAGTAGGGTGGGTAGCCGCAAAGGCGAAACTTGACATCGCCATACTTTCTAGATTGCTGTGCGAGGTTTTCTGTCCTTCCATGACCGTGTTACCTGATTTCGCATCATGCTTTGCTTCTCTGCGTAGACGTTGTAACAGTTCTGGAATTGGAATTCGTACTGGGCAAACCTCTCCGCACGCGCCGCATAAGCTTGATGCGGTAACCAAATCTTTTGTCGCTTCTAAACCCAATAGATGCGGTGAAATGATTTTACCAATCGGCCCCGGATAAACGGTTCCATAAGCGTGCCCACCAATTTTGGTGTACACCGGACAATGGTTCATACAAGCGCCGCAGCGGATGCATTGCAGCGTCTTACGCATTTCCTCGTCTTGATAAGCCTGACTGCGACCATTATCAAGTAAGACCAAATGCACTTCTCGCGGACCGTCTTTCTCACCTTTTTTGCGCGGCGAAGTGATCATATTGAAATAGGTGGTGATAGCCTGCCCCGTCGCTGAGCGAGTTAAAGCACTGTAAAGTGGCGGTACATCGGCAAGGTATTCAACCACCTTTTCTATACCTGTGATGGCAATGTGAACCTTAGGAATAGTGGTCGACATCCGACCGTTACCTTCGTTTTCAACCAAGCACAGTGTACCTGTTTCAGCAACGGCGAAATTAACTCCTGAGAGACCAATATCGGCATCGTGAAATTTCTGACGAAGACGGGTACGCCCCGTTTGAATCAGTTCATCAACGTCGAGAGTTGGGGTAAAACCATCGAGATTTTTCTCGAAGGTATCGCTCACTTCCTGTTTATTCTTATGAATCGCCGGCATGATGATGTGAGAAGGTTTGTCGCCGTCAAGCTGGACAATGTATTCCCCCATATCACTTTCTAAACATTCAATACCGAGTTTTGCCATTTCATGGTTCATCTCGATCTCTTCGCTGACCATCGATTTACCTTTGATGATCATTCTCGCCTGATGGCGTTGTGCTATTTCAGCGATAATGCCATTGGCTTGTTCTGGGTTTTCTGCCCAATGGACTTGAATACCGTTTTGGGAGCATTTCTGTTCAAGTTGTTCCAGCAATGTCGGCAACTTACTCAGGCAGCGTTGTCGGATGGATTCCGCTAAATCACGAATCGCGTTCTCTTCTTTTGCATCCGAAAATGCAGTTTTACGCTTATCTCTCAGGTAGTCCATGGCACCACGGAAATTGGCGCGTAGTTGAGGATCTTCCAGCGCTACTTTTGCTTGAATATGAAACTGTTGAGGAGTCTGACTCATGATTGTACTCCTTTGGTGCGCTCTAATAAGAAACTTGCTAGGTGGCGGCCTTGTAGTGCTTTGCCTTGGTATTGCAAAGCGCCATTGATATTGAGCAAACACCCCCAATCGGCACTGACTAACGTCTCTGCGTTGGTTTGAGTAATGTGATGGGTTTTATCTTCAACCATGGCTTGAGAAATATTGGGATGACGGACTGAAAAGGTGCCGCCGAATCCACAACATTCACTCTCATAGTCCTGCATGCTAAGCTCTACACTCTCAAGCTGATTCAGCAATTCAGTGGCCGTAACATGGACATTCATTTCCCGACGAGCGGCACAGGAAGTATGCATCACCACGGAAGTGGGTTCGCCTGTATCCGTCAGCTTGACACGGCAGACATTGACTAAGAATTCAGTCAGTTCGAACACTCTGTCACAGAATTCATTAACCTGATCTTGCTGGGAATCCTCTTTGAATAAGCGTCGGTAATGATGATGCATCATTCCGCCACACGAACCCGATAACACAATCACTGGATAAGGTTTAGGAAACAGCGCGATTTGGCTCAATGCCACTTTCTTGGCTTGGTCGTCATAGCCCGAGGTGTAAGCGGGCTGTCCGCAGCAGGTTTGTTTTTCAACGAAAATAACTTCAAGCCCTTGCTGTTCAAGAAGGGTTATCGCATCTAGCCCTGCTTGAGGGTCAAACAGATCCACCAGACACGTGGCGTAGAAATACACTTTTTGTGGTTTTGCAGGGTAGATACGCATTGCTTCTCCTAACGGGAGTTATTGTAATTATCGTGTTAATTAAATGTGAATCTAGCGCTTTCCTTTTTCTTAATATAGGGAAATAATGAAATTCATTATTTCCAAAAGTGACATAATTTGATGCGTGCAGATGATTTAATCTTGTTTTCCCAAGTGGTTGAATTTGGCAGTTTTAGTAAAGTGGCTGAACAAAATAACCTGACAAATTCGGTAGTTAGCAAAAGAATTGCGCGTTTGGAAGAAGAGTTGAGTGTGCAGTTATTATATCGAACAACGCGTAAATTAACTTTGACTGAAGCGGGCAAGGCTTTGATGTCGAGTGCTAAAAATGTGAAGCAAGCCACTCAGGAAGCGATGGATGCCGTTGCGGGGTTTGGTGAGAACATCAGTGGGCACATTAAGATGTCGGTTCCCTCTATTTCCGGAGACCTAATTCTCGCCGATGCAGTGGCTGAATTCTGCAATATGCATCCGGGATTAACAGTAGATATGTCACTCGATAATCGCTTTGTGGATTTAGTGGAAGGGGGCTATGACTTGGTTATTCGTACGGGTTACCTGGACGATTCCAGTCTGATTGCACGTCATATATTGGATTCGCAATGGGTAGTGTGTGCATCTCCTTCGTACATTGCACTTAACGGTAAGCCACTTAAACCTGAAGATTTAGTCAATCATAATTGCCTGCAATATGCGTATCAGACCACAGGGGCGAGTGACTGGGAGTTTAAGGGCAGCAAAGGCAACTATATCGTTAAAGTGTCTGGCACTTTTTCAACAGATAATGCGACCGCATTGCGCAAAGCTGCGCTTGGAGGTCACGGTATTGCTTATGTACCGAGATGCTTGGTCTATCATGACTTTCGAAATGGTGAATTGGTGGATATTTTCCCAGAGCAGGTAGGCAAGAAGCTTGGTATATACGCGGTCTACCCGTTTACACGTCAGCCACCGAACAAAGTCCGTTTGCTTATAGAACATATCCGTACTCGTTATTTAGCCATCTCTCATTACTTCTAGTCGCTGAACGAATTGTGTTTTTAGCTCGTTTGGTGATTATTTGTCCACTTGAACGTTAAGAGGGGCTAAATCACTAAAAAGTCAAAGCTTTACGGCTAAACTTGATATACAAAAGAAGAATATAAAACCAAAGGAGTGGAGCTATGGCTATTCAACAACTGAACGCAGATCAGCTTTACCACGTAGCAAAGCTAGAACAATTGCCTTGCAAATCCACCAAAGAACTTCCCCCACTTGACGAAATCGTTGGTCAGGAACGTGCGCAAAAAGCGGTAGAGTTTGCCATGTCGATCAAAGAGAAGGGTTACAACATCTACGCGATTGGCCGCAATGGTTTAGGCAAGCGTACTATGATCATGCGTTATCTCAGTCGCCATAAACATGAGACAGATAACCTGTATGACTGGTGTTATGTCGCAAACTTCGATGACATTCGTACTCCGAGAGTATTAAAACTGCCACGTGGCGTAGGCAGCGCATTTCGCCAAGACATTGAAAAATTAATGACCAAGCTGATGAATGGTATGCCGTTAGCTTTTGACAATGAGTTATACATTGGTCGTGCTGAAAAACTGAAAAACCAACTCGATCAAAAACAACAAAGTGAACTGGAAAGCATTACTAAAGATGCCAAAGAAAAAGGTATCAGCCTAACCATTACCAACCAAGGTGAATACCAGTTTGTTGCTTTGAATGGTGAAGAACTGCACACCGAAGAATCCTTCGATGCGCTAACCAAAAAAGAGCAAGAACATTTCAGTCAGACGATTGATGAACTTGAAGTTGCTTTACGTAATATGGTGCGTCACTTAACTGAGTGGGAAGAGTCGTATACAGAAAAAATCAAAAAGCTCAATGATGACGTGACGCTCGATGTAGTTGCTCATTTCATTAAGCAGTTGAAGCAAGATTATTCGCAGTATGCGGAGATCAAAAGCTATCTGACAGACCTGCAAAAAGACATTCTGGAAAACGTAGATATCTTTTTAGAAGGAACAGGAGAGCAGGGTGATATTGCAACGGCAGCGTTAGATAAGAAACTGCCACGTCGCTATAAAGTGAACGTGCTGGTGAGCCGTTGTTCTGACGATTTCCCTATTGTGGTTGAGGAGAATCCTAACTACCACTCACTGTTTGGTTATATAGAAACCGCAACTTATAAAGGAACAGTATTCACTGACTTTTCATTGATTCGTGCCGGCAGCTTGCATAAGGCGAATGGCGGCGTATTGATGATGGATGCGGTGAAAGTGTTAGAGCAGCCGTACGTTTGGGACGGTTTAAAGCGTGCGCTGCGCTCTCGCCAAATCAGTTTTACCTCTTTAGAGAAAGAAGTGACGTTGACGGGGACGGTGTCACTAGATCCTGAACCTATACCGCTGGATGTCAAAATTATTCTGTTTGGTGATTACCGCACTTATGAATTGCTGGCTCATTATGATCCAGAGTTTAGTGAGTTGTTCCGCGTTACGGCTGATTTCGAAGATGAGATGAAGCGTACCGATGATACAGAGCTTCACTATGCGCGTTTTATTTCCAGCATTGTTCACGACAGCAACTTGTTACATTGTGACCGTAAGGCCATTGCAAGAATTATTGAACATAGTTCGAGAATGGCAGGCGATCAGTCAAAACTCTCTCTTCATTCGGCTCATATTGCTAACTTACTGCGTGAATCAAATTACGTCGCGAAGCAGGCGAACTCGAACATGATTCGCCAAAGTCACGTAGAAGAAGCGCTAAGTAATCAACAAATGCGCGTCAATCGTTTGCAAGAGAGTGTGATGGAAACTTTCTCCAATGGCACAACGCTTATTCAAACCGAAGGCTCAGCGGTGGGGCAGGTGAATGCTTTATCTGTTCTGGCTACCAAAGATCATATGTTTGGCGCCCCAAACCGTATCACAGCAACAACGTCTTACGGTGAAGGGGACATCATTGATATTGAACGCAGTGTCGATCTAGGGGGAAGTATTCACTCGAAAGGGGTGATGATTCTTTCTGCTTATCTAAACTCGGTATTTGGACGCACGGCGCGTGTACCGCTAACCACTACCATCACATTTGAGCAATCCTACGGTGGTGTTGATGGAGACAGTGCGAGTATGGCGGAGTTCTGTGCGATTGTTTCGGCGTTTTCTAAGCAGCCAAATCGACAAGATATTGCGATTACTGGTTCCATGAACCAGTTTGGTGAGTCACAACCTATTGGCGGAGTGAACGAGAAAATTGAAGGTTTCTTTGATGTGTGTTGCATCAAAGGACGCAGTCATTCTCAAGGGGTTATCATTCCTCAGGCCAATAAGCACAACTTGATGTTAAGACCTGATATTGTCAGAGCAGTAGAAAAAGGTGAGTTCAATATCTGGGCGATAAGCCACGTATCTGAAGCGATTGAAATTTTCACTGGTAAAAAAGTGGGTATTGCAACAGAAGATGGTAGTTATCCGGTGGACAGCATTTACGGACTGGCTCAGGCCAAATTGAATGCTTTAAGAAAGTAGCAGCGTAAGTTGTTTAAGCTGAATATTAAGGCCTTCAAATGAAGGCCTTTTTCATATGAATTTTATATCTAATGAATTGATGCTGTGTTTTGAGAAATACTTTTTAATAGTTCTACCAGTCGCTCTGTAGTTTGAGCACCGGACACGAGATGTTTCTGATCGATAATAATGGCAGGAACGGCATGGATACCAGCCTGAAGCCATTGCTGTTCAGTACTTGCCACCGCTTTTGCCCATGATTCATCATGCAATACTTGCAGGCATTCAGATTCATTTAGCCCAGCATTTACGGCGATTTGTATTAGTACATTCTCGTCATCAATCTGTTTTTCTTGGCAGAAATATGCTTGGAACAATGCAAGTTCGAGTTCACTTTGTTTGTGATGTTGATTTGCCCACATCAACAGCTGATGAGCTTTGCGCGTGTTGTAGATTCGCATTTCTTCATAGAAGTTGAACTGGAATCCCACCTCAGCTCCTAACTGAGTCAGAGTCTTTCTGGCTTCAATGCTCGCCTCTTTGGTCGTGCCATATTTGCGAGCAAGATGATCTCGAAGGTTTTCTCCACCTTCAGGCATGGTTGGGTTAAGTTCGAATGGATGCCAGTGTATTTCTGCCTGAATCTCATTCGATACCAGTTTCAAAGCCGCTTGCAGGCGCTTATATCCAATAATGCACCAAGGGCAGACTACATCAGAGACGATATCGATTCTTAGGGACCGCATATAATCCTCCATAGTGAGCGAATTGATCACTTATTTATGACACCAAACCCTGCTGTCTCGTAAATGAAAACAACGTTGCACAGCCTAGTAAAGTATAGGCGTCTATACTGTGATGAGGTTAAGGATAACCCAACCTAGCTTAAATATGTCAATCTACGCCTTCATTCTCCACCGTTATTTATAATTAAGAGGTGGATTTCAAATAGATTGAATATTTTATACTCGGTTATATATAAGGGCTTTTAGCCCTAGCAAGCCGCGCATTCATTTTAGTTTTCATTCGGCTTGTTGATTAACAAGGAGTATTTACAATGAGTCTTCATCAGCCAACTGACGTTATATTGCACGCATTTGACTGGCCTTATGCCCTCGTAGCTGAGCGAGCTTCAGCAATATTCGAAGCAGGGTATAAAGCCGTATTGATTTCCCCTCCAATGAAATCCGCGAAAAGCGACCACGGTACAGAGTGGTGGCAACGCTACCAACCACAAGATTACAGAGTCATCGACAATCAACTCGGTGATACTCAATCATTTAAAGACATGACCAATGCTTTGAAAGCTTTTGGTGTACATGTCTACGCCGACGTGGTGTTCAACCACATGGCCAATGAATCGAAAAAACGCCTCGATCTTCAATACCCTAGTGAAGAGGATATGAAGCACTATCAAAAATCTTCACGCTATTATCAAAAACAAGTGTTGTTTGGTGATTTGTCTGAGCCTTTGTTTAAAGAAGAAGACTTCGTTGAAGCCTTTGGTATCAAAGACTGGAAAGACAGATGGCAAGTGCAGAATGGTCGTATTACTGGCGGTCCACATGATCAGGGATTGCCAACTCTAAGAGATTGTTCGCATGTGATAGAAATGCAGCAAACCTATCTAAAAGCACTGAAAACATTGGGTGTGAAAGGATTCAGAATTGACGCTGCAAAGCACATGTCTATTGAGCATCTAAAGAAAGTTTGGAGCGATGATATTACCCAAGATGTGCATATTTTCGGCGAAATCATTACTGATGGCGGAGCAACCAAAGAAGAATACCAGTTGTTCCTAGAACCTTATTTGGCTGAAACCCAACTCAGTGCTTACGATTTCCCTCTATTTCAGACGGTGTTCAATGCATTGCAAAAATCAGGCAGCTTGAAAGCGCTCATTGACCCTTACTGTTTTGGCGAAGCGCTTTCGAAGGAACGAGCCATTACCTTCACGGTTACCCATGACATCCCTAACAATGATGTATTCAAGAACTTAGTGATGGATGAAGCTTTAGAAAGCTTGGCGTACAGCTATATATTAGGGCGTGATGGCGGAGTGCCGTTGATTTACACCGATTTGGATACCAGCCGTATCCACAATAAATCGGGTAAACCTCGTTGGTTGAATGCATGGAACGATCCAAAAATCATCGCGCAAATTGAGTTCCACAACCGAATGCATGGGTTGCCTATGGTGATGATTGAAGCCAGTGATGACTTACTGGTGTTCAGTCGTGGCGAGAAAGGAATTGTTATTATCAATAAATCTGCAAGACCACAGACAGTAGAGCTTAACTGGAATCACGCATTACGGGATTTGTTAAGTGAACAAGTGTTCTCCAGCACTGGTACGAAAGTTGTAGTCGAAGCTGCTCCTCTAACTAGCTATATGCTTTGCAAGTAGCGATCGAAAACGAAGTAAACCCTGACATTAAGACAAAAAAATGCCGCATTCAGATTCGATGCGGCAAAACTATTTAAGCTAGCAGTAGTTTAATAGGGGGTAACTTACTTAACATGAAAAAGTACCCAGTCATCATGCATCCACTCAGTTAAATGTATGCTTGGTTTCTGCCAGCGTTATGTCAGGATTTAGCGGTTCTTTTACGTAAGCCTTTATAATCGCTAGACCATCAAATAAAAATCCCCAGTTGAGCACACTGGGGATTTTTTATTTTTGAGCCTTTAGGTCTTTTATGAAACCTCGTTAGAAGTTTGACGTTGTCAGCATTTAATATTTTCTAGGGGGGAAAATAAAGGAGACATAGTTAAACGTAGCTGTACAAAACTTAAACAGCAAAGTTGTGAATGATTTTCCTTTAAGCTTTTTAGTGGTTTGTGATGTTAATTCCAACTAGATGTAGTGAATGAAACAGAACATTTATTTATGACACGCTTAGTATGGTCAACAACCTCTCTTCGTACTGCATCATTTCCCGTGACTGGGCTTATCTTTGCGCCCATACCGCTTAAGTTACCAAAAACTGATTTACAGCAATTCTTACTTTCAAATAAAACGTACTATGGAATGCAATAAGCTGCGTATCACTTAATGCTGGGATACGGGTTGCAGCATAGAGTTTTCTGTTGCTGCGTAATGAATTAAAAGCGGAACTTGTTATGGAAAATCTTATTCAACGTTTTTTAAGTTATGTTACTTACGATACCCAATCAAAACCCAAGAACCATCACTGCCCAAGTTCTGCGGGGCAAAAAGTGTTTGCCCAAGCTCTTTATGAAGAATTGCTTGAACTAGGCCTAAGTGACGTATCCATTGATAACCACTGTTATGTAATGGCGAAACTGAAATCAAACGTCGATTACTCGGTACCAGCTATTGGTTTTATTTCCCACATGGATACAGCGCCTGATGCCTCGGGTAAACATGTGGTTCCACAGATTGTAGAAAACTACCAAGGTGGCGATATTGCTTTGGGCAAAGGCGATGAAGTTCTTTCTCCCATTCAGTATCCTGAATTGCATAAATTGCATGGTAAAAACCTAATCACCACCGATGGCAATACTCTTTTAGGTGCAGACAATAAAGCGGGAATTGCTGAGATCATCACGGCAATCGAAATGCTGCTTGCTGATCCATCTATTCCCCATGGCGATATCTGTATCGCTTTTACGCCAGATGAAGAAATCGGTCGTGGCGCGAACCATTTTGATGTGGAAAAATTTGGTGCCAAGTGGGCTTATACCATTGATGGTGGTCCTGTCGGAGAGCTGGAATACGAAAACTTTCATGCAGCAACGGCAGAAGTAACTTGTCACGGCGTGAGTGTCCACCCTGGTACAGCAAAAGGCAAAATGGTGAATGCGATGCATATTGCCTCCCGCTTCGTTGTTGCGATGCCGGAACAAGAGACGCCACAGAATACCGAAGGCTATGAAGGCTTTTACCATCTATCTTCCGCTTCAATGGGTATAGCCAAATCACAGTTAAGCTACATCCTTCGTGACTTTGAGCGAGAAGGTTTAGCGGCTCGCAAAGCATTCATGCAACAAAAAGTGGATGAACTGAATAAACAGCTATCAAAAGGCAGTGTTGAACTGGAAATTTACGACAGCTACGCCAACATGAAAGAGATGGTAGAACCTCATCCGCATATTATCGAATTGGCAAAAATCGCGATGGAACATTGCGGTGTTGAACCTCTAATCAAACCGATTCGAGGTGGTACAGATGGCGCTCGGCTTTCTTTCATGGGATTACCTTGCCCGAACATATTCACGGGTGGCTATAATTTCCACGGTATCCACGAGTTTATAACTATTGAGGGTATGGAACAGGCGGTTAATGTGATCGTGACCCTAGCTGAGAAAACTGCACGGCACTATAAACAATAAACTGCTTTATCAACGATTTCGGTCGGTTATACTTATTTGAGCGTTGGCAATAATGTGTTTGCCAACGCTTTTTTTATATTGATACCGACAGAACTTAGTCGTCATAGGTATTTCAGTAAGTTGATCGGTTGTTTGCAGTAGGAAGAATTATGGAAAAATTTAATGCGGTGGTAGATTTTCTATTCGCGCACAAAATGTTGTTATCCACGCTAATTTTGGTTGTTATATGGCTGGTGCGCCGAGTAGTTCTTTCATATATCCGTGGTGATGTTGCATTTATTACTGAGAAGCAAAGGAAATGGATGTCGCGTACAAAAAACGGCGCATTTACCATTATCGTGCTTCTATTGTTCATGCTTTGGCAATCAGAGATCAGTGAGTTTGCTCTATCGGTAACGGCTATCGCTGTGGCTATCGTTGTGGCATCAAAAGAAATTATCCTGTGTTTTACAGGTTCTATTCAGCGTGCAAGTTCTCGCTCATTCCGCATTGGAGATTGGATTGAAGTGGGTTCCATCAGTGGTGAAGTGATTGAGCACAATATGATGGCAACTGTTATTCAAGAGATAGCGTTGCAAAAATCCCATTATCATTACACGGGTAAAACGGCGACGTTACCAAACAGTATGTTCTTTCTATACCCGGTAAAGAACTTGAACTTTATGAAGCGCTATGTATTTCATGACATCACGATTGTGGTACCTGAGTTCCTCAATCTTTTCCCTTTGATTCCGCAAATACATGAACGTATTGAGGTTCACTTCGCTCACTTTATGGATGTTGCAAGACGCTATAACGCTGTTATCGAAAAACATGCTGGTGTTGACTTACCTGGCGCTGATCCGCATGTGGAAATCACCAGCACTGCAGCTGGTGAGCAAGTCGTACATATCAAAATTTTCTGTCCAACAGAACGTGCTACCTATTTGGAGCAGTTGATAAGAAAAGACTTTATGGAACTCTATGAACAGAAATACCCAAGAGTACCAGTTGAAATGATGGCACAAGCCCAAATCCAGAAGTGATTGCTAAAAAGGTCTGTTTATACAGACCTTTTTCTATTTCAGGGCAGAATTATTCAGGAAGGTTTTGTAAAACTTCAAAGGAGATTTCATGGCTTCCCATATCGCCTTCAACGAATAGAGATTGGCCTGTGATCATCACGGAAAGATCCACCGTTCTTGAAGGTGATGCAGCGATAAGGTCGATGGCTTGGGGATCGAAACGAACCACTTCAACAGGAAGGTAGCCGAATTTACCTTTGTGCTGATTCCACCAAATGTCAGAACGTACTTGATATGTGTAAACCTTCACCACATCTGCAACGCGTGTGGCTTTTTTTACTCGGTCCACGTCTGGCTCGCCCAGCTCAATCCACACTTCTGAACGACCTTCGAGATTTTGTTGCCAGATATCGGGTTCAGTGGTTGTTGATATGCCTTTGGTGAACTGCAAATCAGGGTGCGCATTTAAACAAAATGCCATGATTCTAGCCATCATGCGTTCATTGGTTTCGGAAGGGTGTAAAGCAACGGTTAAGTTAAGGGAATCATAGTAGTCACGATTTAAGTCAGTTAAGGCAATTCGAAACTTATAGATAGTTGGTTTAAGGGCCATGAGGAGTTTTTCTCGTAGAAACTAAATAGCCAGCATTACGCTGGCTATTAAACAAGTATGTAGCAATAAAATTAGATAACTTTAATGCTTTCAGCTTGTGGGCCTTTTTGACCTTGAGTTACAACGAACTCAACTTTTTGGCCTTCAGCTAGAGTGCGGAAGCCTTCGCTTTGAATTGCACTGAAGTGAGCGAAAACGTCAGGACCGTTTTCTTGCTTGATGAAACCAAAACCTTTTGTTTCGTTGAACCATTTAACGGTACCAGTAACAGGTGTAGACATATTTCTTTTCCTAAAATTTTTACTTTAAAGCCGATTAGGGCGCTGATAGCGTGGAAAAATAGATTGCTATTGCGTACGACACGACGGGGGAGTTACGAGTAATCCAACGAAACAATGTGTAAACAAAGAACTTCTTTCTAGCTAATGACGAGTCTAGGCAATTGAATTCACTTGTCAATCGGATCTTTAGCTCAGTCGAATCAGTGAAACAAGTTTCAACCAATTTTTTGCACTAAACACCATTTCTTAGCGATTTAAGTGAGGTTGAATAACTTTTTGATTGCTATCGATTCACCGATTTTATTGACACTTTCAATATTGAGCGCAGAATACGCATAACTTTTAAAAGGAGAGTGAGATGAGTAAATCAATCAAAAAATCTCTACCAAACGAAGTGGTTGATACGGAATTTGGTCGAGGTGTTATTAAAGACAACGCATTAAAAGCGGTAGTGACAAGCCAGTTATTTAGACAAAGAGTAGAGAAAGCCAAGAAAGGTAAAGGAAGTTTCAATCGCAAAATGAAACATAAGGGTAAAGAGCCCTATTCAAAAGCTGCTTAATCGCTGTTTTCGAATAGGGCTCTGTCATTACAAAATTAACTATTATAGAGCGGTTATCTGTCTATTTGCGGTGAATAGATGGAATAAGCGGTAATTTGCCCTGCAACAATCGCAGAGAACATAAACAGCGCCGATAAGCCTATACTCGGGATTGGCAATATAGACTGTTCAAATACCGACTGACTGGCGCTGATCAACACTCGACTTCCCGGTACCAAGATGATGATACCTTGGACAATATATATCGAACCCGTTAGCTCCATTTTCTTTGCCAGCCAAGTTCCATACAGCGTAATAAGCACAGTCGTTATCCAAGTACCGACAACCCAACCAGCGTCAAAGCCTAGATAAAATGGCCCCCACATACCTAATACTGCAACGGGTAAACCAAGCAGAATATCTTTTGGTCTTGCATTGAAAATAACACCAATTGAAACTGACAGAAGAAACAAGCCAAAGATGTGCAGTAACATCGGTACTTCGTTCTTGTAGGTAGCAGCTACCGCTTGTCCCCATATGGCTTCACCAATATTCAGTCCGATCACAATACCCACAAAGAGCTTAATCAGAGTTAAAGCACTTTGCCCGAGTAAACTGGTGCCGGAAACTAAGTCATTAAAGGCTAAACATTCAAGCGAGTTAGCAATAGACAATCCGGGGACAAATAAGATCACGGCAGCAACGCATAACGCCCAGACAGGGATTGGTAAGCCAGTACTTGCTAAAAACGCAACAAATATGCCTGTAAGCATTGAGGCAAGAAACTCCGCTGCAATCGCTCTTCTTGAATGACAGATCAGTTGGCTTAACCAAACCACAAGCCCTAAAACTACCGATATATAGACAGCTTCGAGAGTACTGCCGACCAGCATTAAATACGCTGGTGGAATGCCCATGTTGGCTAAAGCAATAAACCATTTAGAATAACCAACAGGTTCAGGCAGTGGTTCACTGCTTGGTTGATTAATTCGGATGATGGTGTTCGCCAACAAACTCAAGTTAATCGATGCAGGTTTATGGCGCTTCATTACCACAGCGTTGTTGTCGTCAGGAAATTGGTAATTAATGGCCGTAGGTGTCGCTTGGATCATTACATCGACACCGTGCTTTTTGGCGTAATACTGGGTGTATTTTTCTACTTTATACGGTGCACAGCCACTACGGTGTAGCGTGTCGCCAATTTCTACAATTTTGTTAATTCGGTGTTGAGACAACATGGTTTTTGAAGGCTGAAATGAAAGTGGCGTAAAGGTATCAGAGCGTTGTCTAATTGGCGAGAGGTTAGTGATTGTTACCAACAAAAATATAGTGTTTTTTAATTTTAGTGTGTCTTTTATTGATTTGGCTTATGAACGAATAACATTTTTTGTCTGAATTAAGTTGTAAATACAAAATCTCCCCATTTAGTTACAATTTGTAATACTTTTTTTGAAAATATTTTCAGTTAAATAAATGTTAATAAATAAGCCTTTTATAATTTGTTTTCTCGTAAATTCTGGCTCTTATCTTTGTAAATGAATGTGACAATTTAACGCATATTTAACAAAGCAACTGGCTGTTTAATAAGTATAAGTTTTGTTGATTTTTCAACCTTGAAATAAATAAAAGATGAGCGAAAATGACTGAAAAATTAATTTCCAAAATTGAAAGGATTCATTGCTGTCACTTAAAGAGGTAGGCATGTTATGAAACTATTATTGATATTAATGACGTCGCTTTCTGCTGGTGTCGCTTCTGCAGCTCATATTCATTCTTTTCTTTTAGGCATGTCTGTCGCTGCTCTGGCTGTAGGTAGCTGCTATTGGTTTGCTTTTAGAAGCACACGTGTTCCTGAGCTGGCAGTTTTCTTATTGGTATGTGGTTTGTTGGCTAAGCTAACCGTTACCGTTGTAGGTGTAATGTGGGGCTTATCGGCACAACTTATCACGTCTCCGCTCGTGTTCGCTCTGTCGTATTTGTTCTTCTCTATCACTGTAACTTACTTGTGGTTCAGCTACCGAGAAAGCATTACAGAATTACCAAAGAAGTTCCGTAACCATGTGGCGCATTTGTAAAACCGCACTAGATTCTGCATAACAGATTAGATTCTTCTAAGGGGCCAACAGGCCCCTTTTTGCTGTGTGTTGTACGACTATAGTCCTAAAGTGTCCCGCTGTTTTTCCTTATATACTTATTTGCAAATGATGTATGAAGGAAATGTTATGGATATTGCACTGTTTTGGATAGAAAAAAGTATCTTAGTCGCGGGTATAATCTTGGTTCTTACCAGCATTACGCAATACGGCCGACGCAGCCATGACTGGAAAGGCGTCATCACTATGTTCTATAAGCGCGTTCCTATGTCGATTTCCGAATATAAATGGTACCGAATAGGCGTTGCCCTACTGGTTTGTGCCGTTCTAATACGTATTATTGTGCTTACTCTTTGGCCGTAATCTCTAAATTAATCAATAACTAGTCATCTATTTTTAGCCTTAATCACACTTTTAGGTATACACTTTAGAGAGTCTTATCAAATTAAAGGGAAGGTGATGATATGTCGTTTCCTGTACTCATCTGTGATGATTCAGCTCTTGCTCGAAAGCAGATGGCGCGTTCCCTACCTGCGGCTCTGAATGCAAATATTACCTTTGCTGAGCATGGGCTAGATGCGTTGCAAATCCTGCAACAACAAACGTTCAATCTCATGTTCCTAGACCTGACAATGCCTGAGCTGGATGGCTTTGGCACGTTAGAGGAAATGAAGAGTAGAGGTATCTCTACTCCTGTTGTGGTTGTGTCGGGGGATATTCAACCCAAAGCGAAAGAACGTGTAATGGCGTTGGGTGCGAAAGCCTTTATTCAAAAACCTATAGATATCAATGTTCTTAAAGACGTATTAAAAACCCTGGTTGAACCTGTCTCGGTTCCGAAAATAGTCACTCAGGTTTCACTTGAACTACCCGTACTTCGCCGACGCGATATCTATATGGAAGTGGCTAACGTGGCTATTGGTCGTGCTGCGGATGCACTGGCAAGGCACTTTGATGTATTTGTCCGTCTGCCTTTGCCCAATGTAAATATCTTTGAAGTTACTGAGCTCCATATGGCACTTCGCGATCTTGCGGATAATGCGCATGTGTCCGGTGTATGCCAAGGATTTAGTGGTGAGGGTATCGCAGGTGAAGCTTTAGTGCTTCTTAGTGATACCAGTGTTTCTGATTTGAAAAAGCTGATGAAAGTACCAGCCGAGAGTGAAGATCTCGAAGAGTTGGAACTGCTTATGGATGTGTCCAATATCTTAGTGGGTTCATTTCTTAATGGACTAGGAGAGCAGGCGGAAGTACGCTTTTTCCAAAGTTCGCCAGTCCTGCTTGGTCAACACATTACGATTGATTCTGTGATTAGCTCCACGGCGGGATCGTTCAGTAAAACGATGACGTTTGAGGTCAGCTATACGATAGAAGACACTTCGATTCGATGTGACCTGCTATTTATGTTTGTTGACGAGTCACTACCGTTACTTGATAGCAAACTTGCCTACTTGATGGAGGATTTCTAATGTTGTCTCTTCCAGCAGAATTTGAACAGTTTCATTGGATGGTCGACATGGTGCAAAACGTCGACATGGGATTAATTGTGATCGATCGCGATTACAACATTCAGGTGTGGAATGGTTTTATGACGCACCATAGTGGCAAAATGGCTCAGGAAGTGATTGGGAAATCTTTGTTTGAGGTATTTCCTGAGATTCCACAAGATTGGTTTCGTCTTAAAACTAAACCTGTTTACGATCTAGGTTGCCGCAGCTTCATTACATGGCAGCAACGTCCGTATTTATTTAAGTGTCGCAACGTTCGCCCTGTGACCCAGCAAGCAGATTTTATGTATCAAAACATAACGTTAAACCCAATGCGGACGCCGACGGGTGTGATAAATTCACTGTTTCTTTCTATTCAAGATACAACCGCAGAAGCGCTGGTGGTTTTAAAAGCGCACCAGAGTTGAGCGAGTTACCGTTTCACAATTGATAGATTTCAGCATTGGGGGAGCAGAGAGGGATTACTATGCCTATACCCAGCGTTTTTTACACAGCCCAACAAGTAAAGCAAGGTGAAGTTAGAGCTGCAAAATCAACAGGGCTGGAAATGTTCAGTTTGATGGAAAGAGCAGGGCAAGCCGCCTTTACTATCGCGTTTGCTCAATACCCAGGGACGCATCATTGGCTTGTGTGCTGTGGTGGAGGTAATAACGGTGGTGATGGTTACATTGTTGCCTGTTTAGCGAAGTCGATGGGGGTACATGTGACTGTGTGGCAGCATGGCGATCCTGAAAATCTCAAAGGGGACGCGCTTTCTGCTTATTATCATTGGTTGGATCATGGTGGTGAAGTTTATCCTTTTGATGACGTGATTCCCGATGATGTTGATCTTATCATTGACGGATTGTTAGGGACGGGTTTATCCGGCACGGTTCGTGAGCGAATCTACGACCTTATCCAATTGATCAACGCAGCTAACGTTCCCGTCGTCGCTATAGATGTTCCTTCAGGGCTATGTGCGAATACTGGTGCGGTTCTCGGCATCGCAGTAAAAGCTGATCACACCATTAGCTTTATTGGTCTAAAACAAGGCTTAGTGACGGGGCAGGCTCGTAACTATGTGGGTCAGCTACATTTTGCGGGATTAGGTGTTGAAGAAAGTTTTGAACAGCAAAACACACCAACATTAAGATCGATCTCTCCAAAATCCATCAAATCGATATTGGCTCAAAGAGAAGCGTGTGCTCACAAAGGTTTGTACGGCAAAGCTCTGCTTATTGGTGGTAATGAAGGTATGGGGGGGGCAATCATTTTAGCTGCTCAAGCCTGCGCCCGAGTGGGTTGTGGTTTAACGGCTTCGCTACTTCATTCCTCAAATGTTTCTTCGATTTTGGTATCAGTACCTGAAGTGATGAGTGCGGGTTGGGATGATGAACCGCGAATTCAACAGAGGATTGAATGGAGCAACGTTGTCGCTATTGGTCCCGGACTCGGCAGAGACTCAAAGTCAGAGCGGCTATTCTGTCAAATACAGGATCTATCTATAAACAAAGTTGTAGATGCTGATGCTCTGTACTTTCTAGCAAAAAATGCCAATTTTGACGATAACCGAATCATTACCCCTCACCCAGCGGAAGCGGCGAGGCTACTTGGTGTGGAAGTTGAGATTATCGAAGCCGACCGATTCAAAGCTATTAAAGATCTACAGAAGAAGTTTGGCGGTGTTGTGGTGCTAAAAGGTGCAGGAACGTTAGTGAGTGATGGTAACGAAATATATGTGTGTTTAGCGGGCAATCCGGGTATGGCGAGCGGTGGAATGGGAGATGTATTAACCGGCGTGATTACATCACTTCTCGCGCAGGGTTTAAGCTGTTTCGAAGCGGCAAAACTGGGCGTTATTATTCACAGCAAAGCAGCGGATCTCAACGCTAAAGAAAAAGGCGAACGAGGAATGCTAGCCAGCGATTTGCTTAGCCATTTACGCAGTTTGGTTAATTGATCAGCTCAGTCACTTAACAACTTGGCTTACAAACTAAATTTCGCACCCAGAGTAAATGAAGTTGCAGAGTATTCGTTCTGTAAGTCTTGATATTTAAGTTCGACACTCAGTTCCAACTTCTCAACGTACATAGGCTGAATCTTTGCGCCGATGCCTATGTATGGATTAATGCCCGAATGATCTTGACTGGTTTCTGGCACAACGCTGGTATTCGTTTCTTCTACGTTTGTTTGCCCAACACCACCCCTTGCATACACACTGGAGAAGCTATTAATAGGCTGCTCTATCGTCGCACCCGCAAAAAAACTACGGTACTTAACCTGTTGTGAATCGCCGTTTTTGTCATAAAACGTCGCACCATCAGACATGGTATCGGTATAGCCGAAGTCAACACCGACAAAAGGCGACAAGAAATAGCTGTAACCAAGCGTCGTTGTCCAAGCACTTTCTGTAGAATTGCTGTTATCGATATAGTTAAAGCCGCTATCGGCGTAAAACTGATGTCTGCTCTCTGCTGCTAGAGTTGGTAAAGCCAAAAACAAAAAGATTAAACCAACACAAGTTTGTCCTAAATATTTCATCTTTGTTCTCCACTGCCATCTGAAGATGCACTGGTGTCTTATAGAATTTTGACACTCTGTCTTATTCGTTTTAATAAATCGGTTTCTTTTAAATATAAGCAAGTTATGAACCGCAGATTGTTTTTATCTCTAGCGTAAGTAAAAAGCTGTGATCAGACGTTGATTGAGTAAAAAATGAACGAAAGTTAAGGTGTGGAAATTTCAACATAAGGTGATTTAGTTCACGTTATTAGAATGACGTACTGCTTTTAAGCCAATAACCAAACGTTTGCTAAACGACAATAATTTGACTATGGAAAGCTAATCTATTGATATTTAAGTTATTGTTGAGTTTTGAATTTGAAGAGAAGAATTCTCAGAGCGGGTGATATGAAATCTTCGGCAGGATAACACAAAAAAAATGCAAATATCAGACTTGCCGGAAAGAAATCACAACCTATAATGCTGAAAACCGGAGCGTCTGCCAACGCTCCGGTTTTTTTGTGTCCGAAAAGTGACTACGTCTGCCAACGTGTTCACTACGCACTCTGCAAAAGAGACACAAACTGTGAATTAATCAAGGAATTACACAATGCGTATCGAACAAGAACTTAAGTTAGGTTTCAAAGATGTACTGTTTCGCCCGAAACGTTCAACCCTAAAAAGCCGTTCTCAAGTAAATTTAACCCGCGAGTTTACCTTCAAGCATAGTGGTCGTCAATGGTCTGGAGTACCTGTTATTGCTGCAAACATGGACTCTGTAGGCAGCTTTAAAATGGCGGAAGCGCTCGCTAAACACAACGTGATGACAGCTATTCATAAACACTACAGTGTTGAGCAATGGGCTGAGTTTGTTCAAAACGCAGAAGCTCAAACGTTGAGAAATGTGATGGTATCAACGGGCACATCGGATAATGACTTCCAAAAAACGAAAGACATTATGGCGATGAGTGAAGAGCTTATTTTCATCTGTATTGACATCGCAAATGGCTACTCAGAACACCTTGTTGATTACGTTCAAAAAGTACGTGAAGCATTTCCAAGCAAAGTGATTGTTGCTGGTAACGTAGTGACTGGCGACATGGTTGAAGAACTGATCCTTGCTGGTGCGGATATCGTAAAAGTAGGGATTGGTCCGGGTTCTGTATGTACAACTCGCGTGAAAACTGGTGTTGGTTATCCTCAACTGTCTGCAATCATTGAATGTGCTGACGCTGCTCACGGCCTAGGTGGTCGCATTATTGGCGATGGCGGCTGTACATGCCCGGGTGATGTGGCAAAAGCGTTTGGTGGCGGTGCTGACTTCGTCATGCTTGGCGGTATGTTAGCGGGCCACGAAGAAGCTGATGGTGAGCTTGTTGAGAAGAACGGTGAAACTTACATGAAGTTCTACGGAATGTCTTCTAAGAGTGCGATGGACAAGCACTCTGGCGGCGTTGCTGGCTACCGTGCAGCTGAAGGAAAAACCGTATTAATTCCATTCCGTGGTCCTGTTGAAAACACCATTCAAGATGTGCTTGGTGGCGTGCGTTCAACCTGTACATATGTAGGCGCAGCCTCGCTTAAAGAGCTAACTAAGCGTACAACTTTCATCCGCGTACAAGAGCAAGAGAACAACGTTTACGGTAAAGAGTAAACTTCCAACTCTTCGGAAAATTCGAGTTATTACGAGCCGCATTTTGCGGCTCTTTTTATCCCGCGTTATATCTGTACATGGTCGGTTCTAGATCTTCAACTTTAGGTTTCCAATTTGTAATTAGCTTAATTTTTCCTCCGTCAGTTATATATTCTCCTGCACTCATAACCGACACTTCGATATCACTAACAATGAATAAGTCTGTCTCACATTTTTCAGAAAGAGCGTCTTGCACTTCATTTCTAGTGACGTTAACAAACTGCCCCGTGGACATTGTCCCTTTTACTTCAACTCGACGGAAAGACTCGTTTTGAAAACATTCTAAATCGTAGGGACAGTTAGATGATGTGTCCTTTACGTCATATCCCAACTGTTGGTAATACTCAATCGCCACTTTCATAGCATGTAACTCAATAGCTTTCTTCTTTTTTGAGTCAGTCATTCTGCCTTGAGCTGAGTTTTTGACTTTCATTAGAGCTTTAGGCAAATCGCTAAGCAGTGACTCTTTGGTATCTGTACTCCATGCGTAAATTTTCCCCAGCAACGCATTTGGCTTATTTTGATAGTTTTCTACTTCAAATAGCACTTCTACAGGGTTAGTTTTGTCGTGTTCGAGATACTTTAGGTTTCCCGCAAAGACAAAGGGTTGAGTGACGCCTTTTATCTTGTCATGTATACGAATAAACAAAATGGTTGGATAACCGTCGATAATATTTTGAATAGCAGGGGATTTAGGTGTGTTTGAGTTTTGTGATTCCCAAAAAAACTGTTTGCCATCAAGTAAAAATGTGTCGTTGTATCTGTGCGCTTTATCTTTATTTGATTTATCTAACGTAACGAACAGAAGGATAGAATTCTTGAAGCGAGTAATACCTGTAATGTCGCGAGCTTGTTGGGGAATAGTTACTTCGCCTATCTCCATAACGCTCATACGATCGTACTTATCTCCCACGATGAATTTTTCATACCGAAAAACTTCATTTTCTCTTGCCATAGGTCCTCATAAAGCACTTTGGAACAATATACCGTAAAGATATACGGTATACCGTTTAGTGCACTCATACAACGTTTGAATCCCGCAATAAATGGGATCATAATGACAAATGTTTAAAGTCTTTGATGAAGTAAATGATTATTATGAAATTAATATCATATGAAAGTGACTCACCCATTAAAGTTACCTGTGGCGTTATATTCAATGAAGATGGAAATGTATTTATCTGTCGCCGTAAGCAAGAAAAATCAATGGGAGGGTATTGGGAGTTTCCTGGCGGTAAAGTAGAAGAAGGCGAGTCATTACAGGAATGTTTAAAGCGAGAGTTACTTGAAGAATTGGATATGGAAGTTGAAGTAAATCAATGTCTTAAAACTGTATTGCACGACTACGGTACGTTTAAAATAGAGTTAGTTGCGTTCACTTGTTATTTTCAACGGAGTAGCTATTTAATGACTGACCACGATAAATATGAATGGGTAGATGTTTCTGCCATTTTAGAAAAAAAATTAGCTCCCGCTGATGTCCCTATTGCTGAGTGTTTACCATTAATTCTTGATGTGTAGGTGCTAGCATAAGTTTAGGCTCTTTATCCCTTCATCAGAAAAGATGACGCCTATGAGGTATCGTCGAGTTGCAAGTAACGGCATCCCTTATCGTAAAAGGCTTGGATGGCATATTGATAGGTTTGAATTAAGTCGTTGATGAATTTTCCTTTATTATTTTGGTCATGTTGTATATGAGTTTATTTCACTGTGGCTGATGTAAGATTAATGCCGCGTTTTAACGTTTATTCGTTACATATCAAAAACACATTTTGATTCGAAGATGCTAGTATGGCTCTCATTGAGCAGTATTGAGAAGGTGTCAGGAAGACGTATGGCTAAAGCAGGCATATCGCTAAAAGGAACGACAGTAAGTACGTTAAAGAAGAGTCGCACTGCCATAGAACCCGGTGTTCGTAGGCGGAAGAAGTCTGACGATAAAAGACAGTTTATTCTGGAAACGGCTCTCTCTGTGTTCTCGCAGTATGGCTTTCACGGAACAACGATTGAACAAATCGCCAACAGTGCTGAAATCTCTAAAACCAATCTGTTTTACTACTTCAAAAGTAAAGAAGAGCTTTACTTAACCATCTTGGAAAATATCCTTAACGACTGGCTTGCACCGATTGCAGGCTTTGACGAAGTGGATGATCCGAAAACCGCGATAGAAAACTATATCCGCCTTAAGTTGGAACTCTCTAGAGACCAGCCGCAAGCTTCGCGTCTGTTCTGTTTAGAGATCATTCAAGGCGCTCCGATTCTTAAAAGCTACTTAAATGGTGATTTGAAAAACATCATTGAGGAGAAATCTAAAGTCATAGAACGTTGGATAAGCCAAGGTAAGATTAAGCCTGTCGATCCAACACAATTGATTTTTACTATTTGGTCAACCACACAGCACTATGCGGATTTTAGTGTTCAGGTTAAGGCGATTACAGGTAAAGATCTGACTAATAAGAAATTTTTTGAAGATACTTGCCAGTCCATCCAAAACATTGTCTTTAATGGCATTGCTTAACGCTTGAGTAAGCGCTTTTAATACCTGCTGTTTCAGCTTTGAGAGGTCACCAAAAGGGTGACCTTTTTCTTTCCTTATTCCTTTCCTTTTATCTGTCATTTCACCTGTCATCTGTGCTTATAAATCTACTCGTTTAGCTACAAGTTCTCGTTTGCTTTTGTGCGCGTATTGAGTGTTTTTTATGCACTTGATTAGTGCTTTTGCACCATTCCAGATGTTTCAAAACAGACCATATGGTCTGGTTTTTGAGTGTAAGGTACGTTAACTAATTGTTAATCAAGGTAAATAAATTGTTGGCACAAACTTTGATTTAGATCAATGCGAGGAAGTAAATATATGCATGGTTAAATACAAGGAGTTTTATATGCAGATTGGTGTTTTCGTTCCTATTGGAAATAACGGCTGGTTGATCTCGGAAAATGCACCTCAATACATGCCGACGTTTGATCTGAACAAAGAGATTGTGTTGAGAGCAGAACATTACGGATTAGATTTTGCTCTATCGATGATCAAACTACGCGGTTTTGGTGGAAAAACAGAGTTCTGGGAACACAACCTAGAGTCATTCAGTTTAATGGCGGGCCTTGCTGCGGTAACGTCTAAAATTCAATTGTTCGCGACTTCTGCAACTTTAACCTTGCCGCCAGCGATTGTTGCTCGTATGGCTTCCACCATTGACTCTATTTCTCATGGTCGCTTTGGCGTTAACTTGGTGACAGGTTGGCAAAAACCGGAATACACGCAAATGGGGCTGTGGCCGGGCGATGAGTTCTTCTCTTCTCGATATGATTACCTTTCTGAATATGCACAAGTTCTACGCGATTTATGGGATACCGGATGTTCGGATTTCAAAGGTGACTATTTCACTATGGAAGACTGCCGCGTAAGCCCTAAACCTCAGGAAAAAATGAAGATCATCTGTGCCGGTTCCAGTGATGCGGGTATGGCATTCTCGGCCAAATATGCCGATCACAACTTCATTTTTGGTAAGGGTGTCAACACACCTAAAGCGTTCGCTCCGCAAGCGAGTCGTCTGCTTGAAGCAACCGAAAAAACAGGGCGTGAAGTGAGTTCTTTCGTTCTGTTTATGATCATTGCTGACGAAACAGATGAAGCCGCACGTGCGAAATGGGAACACTACAAAGCAGGGAAAGATGACGCAGCGTTGGAGTGGCTGGGCGTTCAAGCTGCGCAGGATACTACGTCAGGTAGCGATACTAACGTGCGCCAAATGTCGGACCCGACCTCAGCGGTCAATATCAACATGGGGACTTTAGTTGGGTCTTACGAAACCGTTGCCCGTTTATTGGACGAAGTGGATGAAGTGGAAGGCACGGGCGGCGTATTGCTGACTTTCGATGAGTTTGTTGAAGGGGTAACTGCGTTTGGCGAACGAATTCAGCCACTGATGAAAACGCGTCAACACATCTCAGTTCAAGGAGAGTACGCAGCATGATCAAGCAGTCTATTTCTGGCTACTCTCTGAACACAGGTGAATCTGCGCAGGTAATACTCAACACCGAGCCTGAAAAACTTGCCATCAAACCGAGTGAAACCGCTCTGATTGTGGTGGATATGCAGAACGCATATGCAAGCAAAGAAGGCTATTTGGATCTAGCTGGCTTTGATGTTTCTGGTACAGGTTCTGTTATTGAAAACATTAATAAAGCCATTGATGTCTCGCGCAAAGCGGGAATCCAAATAGTATTTCTACAAAACGGTTGGGACAGCAATTACGTTGAAGCGGGTGGTGAAGGCTCTCCAAACTGGCATAAGTCGAATGCTTTGAAAACCATGCGTAAGCAGTCAGAGCTTTCTGGCCGCTTCCTGTCGAAAGGTGGTTGGGATTACGAACTTGTCGACGAAATCAAACCGCAGCAACAAGACTGGATTATTCCCAAAACTCGCTACAGCGGTTTCTTCAATACCAATTTAGACACCATGTTGCGCTCACGCGGCATTCGTAATCTCGTCTTTACCGGCATAGCTACCAACGTCTGCGTTGAATCGACATTACGTGATGGTTTTCATCTTGAATATTTTGGTGTCGCGCTTTCAGATGCCACTCATCAGGCTGGCCCGAGGTCGGCGCAGGATGCCGCGTTACTCAATATCCAAACCTTTTTTGGCTGGGTGACGACAGTGGAAGATTATTCAAACGCTTTGGTAAATGTTGGCTAAATAAGGAGATTACTATGCCTAAACAAACCGTACTTCCTGCAGGAACAGGAAAACCGCTTGCCCCTTATGTGCCTGGTTCTATGGCCGATGGAGTGTTGTATGTTTCCGGAACACTGCCTTTTGACAGTGAAAATAACGTGGTTTTTCCGGGAGATGCAGCAGCGCAAGCTCGTCACGTGCTCAGCACCATTCGCAGTGTTGTTGAAGAAGCTGGCGGCACAATGGATGACGTGACCTTCAACATGATCATGATTAAAAACTGGGCGGACTACGCCGCGATTAACGCTGTGTATGCCGATTTCTTTCCGGGTGAAAAACCGGCTCGCTACTGCATTCAATGTGGCTTAGTGAAAGAAGAAGCGTTGATTGAAATTGCGTCTATTGCACACGTTGGTAAAGCCTGAGTTGCTTTGACTCAACGCTTTGAAAGGTAAGCAGCACATGTATTACGAAGTTCATGACGATGGTCAGGGAAACAAAGAGACGGTGATTCTCTCCTCTGGTTTGGGTGGTTCGCACAGCTATTGGCATCATCAGTTGCCACTGTTGAAAAGTCGCTTTCGAGTGATTGTGTACGACCACTTGGGGACAGGTCAGAGCCAAGGCGATATTCCGCAAGGTTACAGCATCGCGGACATGGCAAAGGAAGTTGTCACGTTGCTGGATCATACAGATAGCGAACGCGTTCATTTCATTGGTCATGCGCTCGGTGGTTTAGTGGGGTTACAACTGGCGGCTGAGTTTTCGAGCAGAATATCAAGTTTGTTGCTGATTAACGCTTGGGATAAAACCGACGAACACACCAAGCTGTGCTTTGAAATCAGAAAGTCGCTGCTGCGAAATTCGGGTATAGAGATGTTTTTCAAAGCGCAACCACTGTTTTTGTATCCTGCGGAATGGATGAAAAACAATGCTGATTTGTTGAAGAAAGAAGCTGATAAGGTTCTTTCTTCGCCTTTCAATGAAAGCGACTTACTAAGGAGAATCGCGGCGGTGGAAAATTTCGATATCTCTGAAAACATCGATTCGATTCGTTGTGTGACAGGGGTTATCGCAAGCTGTGATGATTTACTGGTGCCATATTCCTGCTCAGAAACGTTACATAAAAAACTCAGCCACTCTTCGTTTTATTTATTAGAGAAAGGGGGACACGCCTGTAATGTCTCCGACCCTGCGACGTTTAATAAAACGATGCTTGATTTTTATAACGAGATTTAAGGAGAAATCCGAATGAACGAGACGATGGATTCGTCAGCGTTAAAGCAACTGTTTACAGAAGCGAGAACGCACAACGGTTGGTTGGATAAGAAAGTCAGCCAAGCGCAGATTGAACAGTTGTATCAACTGACCAGCTTAGGGCCGACGTCGGCAAACTGCTCTCCTGCGCGCTTTGTTTTTATTAGCTCTGAAGAAGGAAAGCAGCGTTTAGCTCCGACACTGTCGAGCGGTAATTTAGAAAAGACCATGACCGCACCCGTGACGGTATTAGTGGCTTATGACCGCAAGTTTTACGACGCCTTACCAACACTTTTCCCTCATGGTGATGCGAAAAGCTGGTTTACCTCAAGCGAGGCGCTGGCGTCTGAAACTGCGATGAGAAACAGCTCTATGCAGGCGGCTTATATGATTATGGCAGCGAGGGCTATGGGACTCGATACGGGGCCACTTTCGGGGTTTGATGCAGCAGCGGTCGATGAAGCGTTTTTTTCAGGTACAAGCTGGAGCGTCAATTTAATCATCAATATCGGCTATGGAGACGCTTCTAAGTTGTATGATCGTCTACCTCGCTTACCGTTAGAAGAGGCGTGTTTGTATGTCTAATTTAGCTCTCAATATTCCTTTTGCTTTGGCAAAAGAAAATGAACTCAACTTTACCCCGTTTACTGACACCGACGATAAAGGCGTAAAGCTGTACCGAGATGGAATGTCTGGGCTTGGTGCGTCAGTCAATGTCATCACGACTATGGTTGACGGCGCTCCGGTTGGATTTACTGCTACAGCGGTAACCAGTGTGACCGATGCACCGCCAACACTGTTGGTGTGCTTAAACCGCTCGTCATCGGTTTTCGCTTTGTTTGATGAGGCAGAGTTTCTGTGTGTAAACACATTGGCAGCAGGGCAGGAAACGGTATCGGGTGTGTTTGCCAGCAAACTCAATCAAGCAGAACGTTTCGATTCGGTGGAATGGCAACAGTTTGTCACAGGTTCGCCAGCGTTAAATGCTGCTTCAACAGTCTTTGATTGCCGTATTTCATCCCGTACATCGGTAGGAACTCACGATGTGTTTTTCTGTGAAGTTCTTGGTATTGGCCAAACTGAACAAGCGTCAAATTTGGTCTATTTCAATCGCCAGTATCACAGTCTTGTTTAACAGGCTTACTTATATAAACGACTTAGGGAAGGAGTTTCGCAATGACGATTTCTATGGATACGTATTACCTATACGGTTTTTGTTTTAACAATCAATAAATGCATTAGTTATCAAAGGGCAATAGTTCTCACAAGACAAAATAGTTATCAACTTCACGTTTCATGTTTTCCAGAATTAAACGAGTGGTTTAGTGATTCATTTGATTTATTTGGATAGGTAGCAACATAAAGCCGAAGGGAAATAATCAATCTCAATTAGGAAGAGGGGATTCAAATGAAAACGGAAATAAAGCAAGTGGGGGATTTCTACGAATTAGAAGTCGGTGAAGACCTCATCTCTAGCAAAAATTTCAACAGTGATTTAGCACCAACCAAGATCAAAGAGCGAACGTGGAACAAGTTCAACATCGCGGCTTTGTGGGTCGGTATTTCCATTTGTGTGCCGACGTATACTCTGGGCGGCATATTAACAAACTACTTTGGTTTATCGGTGGTTGAGGCACTACTCACCATTCTTATTGCCAACATCATCGTTTTGGTGCCTCTAACACTGAACGCCTTCGCAGGAACGAAATATGGTTTGCCATTCCCTGTCGTACTTCGTTCTTCGTTCGGTATTATGGGCTCAAACGTTCCATGTGTGATTCGCGGTTTTGTCGCTTGTGGTTGGTTTGGTATTCAAACCATGTTTGGCGGTTTAGCTATTCACCTGTTCCTATCAGAAGTTTCATCAGGATGGGCTTCTTTAGGTGGCGTGGGTGAAGTGATTGGCTTCTTTATCTTCTGGGCGCTGAATATTGGTGTTGTACTTAAAGGTGCAAACTCAATCAAGTGGCTGGAAACATTGTCAGCACCGTTATTGTTGATTGTGTCGCTTGGTCTGCTGTTCTGGGCGAGTGATAAAGTGTCCTACACGGAACTGCTTTCGACGCCAGCCAATCGTCCTGAAGGTGAAGGCTTTGCTAAGTACTTTATGTCTGGTTTAACCGCAATGGTCGGCTTTTGGGCAACATTGTCACTCAACATTCCAGATTTCAGCCGTTATGCAAAATCGCAAAAAGATCAGATAGTAGGCCAAATCATGGGGCTTCCGCTTACCATGTTCTTGTTTGCTTCACTTGGTGTGGTCATGACAGCCGCTTCTGAAACCATGTTTGGTCAAACCATCTCAGATCCAATCACTCTTATCGGTCAGATTGACAGCCCATTTTTAGTGGCTGTTGCAATGGTGATGATTGTGATTGCTACGCTATCGACCAATACTGCCGCGAACATTGTGTCTCCGACTAACGACTTCCAAAACATTTCACCGCAGCATATTGACCACACCAGAGGTGTACTGCTTACGGGTGCAATCGGTATTTTGTTGATGGGATGGGAGCTATTGAAAAAAGTCGGCTTGGTCGAATCAGATCTGAGCGTAGAAGCCTATATTTCTAACTGGCTATTGGGTTACTCAAGCCTGCTTGGTCCGATTGCTGGCATCATGATTGTGGATTATTTCCTAATCAAGAAGCAGAAATTGGATGTACTTGCGCTCTATAAGGAAGATGCGTATCCGGCATTTAACTGGGCTGGTTTTATCGCGTTGTTGGTACCAGTCTCCTTTACAATGATGGCGATTTTCTTCAACGTAATGACGTGGTTCTATGACTATGGCTGGTTTACAGGTGCTTTCAGTGGTGCCATTTTGTACTACGTTATTTGTAAGTTCACACCTCAGTTGGTGATGAAAGCGGAGCTGGAAAAAGCGTAAACCGTTGTTTGAAGGGTATGGGGGCATTCCCTATACCCTTAATTGACTCAAGATTTAAGGGATAAAATTGATATGGGTAAAGTGGTATTTATAACTGGAGCAACATCGGGTTTTGGACGAGCAGCCGCGCGGAAATTTGCCTCTGAGGGCTGGGCGTTAGTCATCACAGGCAGACGAGAAGAGCGTTTGCAAGAGCTGGCGGCAGAGTTGTCTGAAACCGTTCCAGTACATTACCAAACACTCGATGTACGTAGTAAAGAAGAAGTGGACGCTCTGGTTAAGTCGTTGCCCGAATCTTTCAAACAAGTAACCTGCTTGGTGAATAATGCGGGTCTTGCTTTATCTCCAAACCCTGCACAAACCGTCGATATTCAAGACTGGCACACCATGATTGATACCAACATCACAGGGCTAGTCAATGTGACTCATGCGCTTCTTCCCACATTGATTGAAGTGGGCAAAGGCGCGTCGATTATTAACGTGGGTTCTATTGCAGGTCAGTGGCCTTATCCGGGGAGCCACGTTTACGGAGCAAGCAAAGCTTTTGTGAAACAGTTCAGCTATAACCTGCGTTGCGATCTTCTAGGCACAGGTGTACGAGTGACAGACTTGGCTCCGGGAATTGCGGAAACAGAGTTTACTCTGGTCAGAACCAAAGGCGATCAAGCAGCGTCTGATGCGCTTTATGCAGGCACTCAAGCGTTAACCGCCGAAGATATCGCAGACACTATGTTCTATCTAGCGACACTTCCTGCACATATGTGTGTAAACCGCTTGGAAGTGATGCCAACGGCACAGGCTTGGAATCCTTTCGCTATTCACAGAGAAAGTTGATTTTCCATTTACGAACTCATATCAACGTATTTTTAAAAGGAATTAAAAATGGAATTGAGTGCAATTGAAGCGATCATCGAAGACATTCGTCAAGGAAAAATGGTGATCTTAATGGACGATGAAAACCGAGAAAATGAGGGCGATATTATTGTCGCTGCTGAGAAGATAACGCCCGAAATTGTTAACTTTATGGTTACTGAAGCTCGTGGTCTGTTATGTCTGACGATTACTGAACAGATGGCGCAGCAGCTAGAATTACCTCTGATGGTGAAAAACAATACCGAGCAGTTTGGCACCAATTTTACGGTTTCAATTGAAGCCGCAAAAGGCGTGACAACGGGTATTTCAGTACACGATAGAGCGGTTACGATCCAGACCGCTATCTCTCCAAAAGCAACGCCCAAAGATGTGGTTTCTCCGGGGCATATTTTTCCAGTTGTCGCGCGCGAAGGTGGGGTATTAGTACGTCCCGGTCACACCGAAGCAGGGTGTGATTTGGCAAGACTGGCTGGTTTGGCACCATCTTGCGCGATCATCGAAGTATTGAACACAGACGGAACCATGGCTCGCCGACCAGACTTAGAAGTCTTCGCCAAAAAGCACAAGATCAAACTAGGGACTATCGCTGATCTCATCGCTTACCGACTAAAACAAGAAACACCGCAGGAGCTTGTTGCTTAGCGTTAACTAATTGGAAGGATTAGGAACCACGGTGTTGTGATTCCTAAATAAAACATTGCTCAACCTAGAGTGGTATCTAATACCATCATCAAAGCAAAACCTATCATCAAACCAATCGTAGCTAACGTTTGATGACCGTTGCGGTGGGTGTCTGGAATTACTTCGTGTGAAACCACGAACAACATTGCACCGCCAGCTAAGCCGAGCCCGATAGGGTAAGCAATCATTAATCCTCCAGCTAAACTCACACCGAGCAAAGCGCCGATCGGTTCCAGTAAGCCAGTCAGTGCGGCGACTAAAACTGATAATCTTGCATTGAATCCTGCGGCTCTCAGAGTCACAGCCACGGCTAAACCCTCGGGAATGTCTTGTAGAGCAATGGCGGTGGTCAGTGGAATACCTACAGAAAGGTCGCCTTGCGCATACCCGACACCAATCGCCATTCCTTCAGGAAAGTTGTGCAGTGCTATGGCAAACACAAATAGCCAAGCGCGACTGCATCTGTCGTGCCCTGGACCACAAGGTCCGGTTTCCAAATGTTCATGAGGTGTGAAAGCATCCAAACCGAGCATCAGGGCAACACCGATAGCCATGCCGAGGATAACGATCATGCCACCAAGAAATCCGTTAGCAAAAAACGCTGTGCCTGCTTCTATGCCGGGTAATAAAAGTGAGAAAGCAGAAGCGGCGAGCATCATGCCTGCGGCAAAGCCAAGCATGCAGTCAGAAAGCTTTTGCGGAATATCTCGAATGAACAGGGCAGGTAAGGTGCCAGATGCAGTGGCGAGAAAAGCAATACCACCACCAACCAGTGCATATTGCGCGTTTAGTTGTCTTTCACCAGTTAAGGCGTGAAAAAGGAAAAAGGCGATTAAAAGCAAAGAGACAATCAATCCACCCGCCATAATTGGGTGCTGGTTTGAGTGTCCTCTTAACACTTCAACCCATGACTGTTCTTGAGTGTGGTTCATAGAGTCAATCCTAGAGATTATTTATAGAAATATACGGTTGTTTCCTGCTCACATGTACCTTTACCCAATGTCGTAAATCTACCGAGAATGGCAAATTTCGACTCTATCCTTCTTTTTTAACTGGGATATAGTTTTAACTGGGATATAGTGGTAACCCATACGGTTTACGTTGCTTCCATAAATCGAGTAGTCTGGGTTTATCTTCTTATTATTTAACGCTTAATTAGGGCTAATAATGACACAGTTTGTTTATTTGTCTAACGCATTATCAGGGACAATTTCTCGCTATAAACTTCATCAGGGCGAGCTTACATTGCTAGGAGAAACAGAAGTAGGTTACATGGTAATGCCAATGGCGGTAAGCCCTTGTCAGAATTACCTTTATGCGGCCATTCATAACGAGCCGTTTCACTTAAAACAGTTGAGAATAGATCCGCAGACGGGCGATCTGACTCTTGAAGGTGAAACGCCAGTTAATGAGGGGCTTGTAAGTTTAACTACCGACAGAAACAACCAGTGGTTGTTAGCATCGTCGTTCGATCAACATAATGTTGTCGCCAAACCTATGACTGAAACTGGGCACTTTACCGATAAAACGGTAACGATTCAGCACAGCAGTGCTTGTCATACTTGTCTCTTCAGTCCTGATGATAAATGGATGGTAGCGACAGAATTCGGAGTAGACAAAATACTTGTTTACCCGCGACCAAACTCACAGGGAACGGTTGATAAGCCTGTAGCGAGTTATCAGTTTGCAAAGGACGCTGGCCCAAGACACATTGCGTTTTCGCCATGTGGAGCATTCCTTTATGTAGTGACGGAAATGGACGCGACAGTGGTGACGTTAACATTTGATTCTGAAACAGGCCAGTTGGCATTCGTTGCCGAATCACCAGCGATACCAAGAGAAGCGTTAGGGTTGGAACGAGGCCTTCCGCCAGCACAAAAAGTGGCCAATGATGTACCAAGAGTTTGGGCTGCTGATATTCAGATCACTCGGAATGGTCGGTTCATTTATGTGTCAGAACGGACATTAAGTGTTGTTACATGTCTTGAAGTTGATAAAGAAACGCATATTCCTTATTACCGACATCACCATCAGGTTGAGAAGCAACCGCGTAGTTTTATCATCTCACCGGATGATCAATACATTTTAGCCAGTGGTGAATTGGCTGCTGAACTAGGCGCTTACTCTATCGATGCAAATACTGGGCAATTATCCAAAGTATCCGCAGCGCCATGTGGTAAGGGTGCTGGCTGGGTTTCAATGACGGATTATCGCTTGTCTTAGCTCACACTTTGAGGCACTCTGCTGTTTCAATTTGGTTAAAATTTGTTTATGCATATGTACTGAAATCGTCTATGTGAAGTGCCGATAGAATGTATCAAGGATGCGTAGAGTAGCGTTTTAAGGATATTGGATGTCGGTACGTGATCGGTTTTTAGCTCTTGCCATTGTTTTGGTGTGGGGTGTTAACTTTGTGGTTATCAAAGTGGGCTTGCAAGGGATGCCGCCTCTTCTATTAGCTGGGTTACGTTTTGCGTTTGTCGCTTTGCCAGCCATTTTCTTTATTAAGCGACCTCAAGTGCCTTTGAAGTGGCTGGTTGCTTACGGCTTAACCATCAACTTTCTACAGTTCTCGTTGCTTTTCTGGGCATTGAAAGTAGGTATGGCGGCAGGTCTAGCCTCTCTGCTTTTGCAGGCGCAAGCGTTTATTACTCTGGGCTTTGGCGTTTTGCTGTTGAAAGAGAAACTACGCATTCACAATATGATAGCGGTGTCTGTTGCTGGTGCGGGGATATACCTTCTCGCGGCAGCTCAGGGGCATGATTCAACGTCATTAACCTTATTCACCTTGGTTTTAATTATCGGTGCTGCGGCCTTTTGGGCTCTAGGTAATATCGTGAATAAAGTCATCATGCAACGTTATCCGGTTCCTACTATGTCGCTCATCGTATGGAGCGCGCTGGTTCCAATGGTTTCATTCTTCATTTCCTCGTATGTGATAGAAGGGTCAGAGCTTATTGTTGAATCACTGGTCAATATCGAATGGCATAACGTTTTTTCCATTGTTTACTTGTCTCTACTGGCGACAATTCTGGGTTACGGCGGCTGGAGCTACTTACTTAGCCGTTATGAAACTTCAATGGTCGCTCCGCTTTCGTTGTTAGTACCAGTGTTTGGTTTGCTAAGCGCATGGATACTGCTTGGCGAAAGCTTAAGTATGTATCAAATCATCGGCGTGATAGTGATCGCAATGGGCCTAGTGATCAACGTGTTTGGTAAGAACTGGTTTGGTGTGAAAAGGGTAGCTAAAGCGCCAGCGCTTGATAAGTAAGAGCGGGCAAATAGTTTCAAAAGCGAGAGCCGTTCAACGGCTCTCCGCGTTTAATAGCAAATGTCAGATTCAATCGGCTCATAAGGATGTTTGCCTTCCACTTTGCCAGCGAGCGTGTTTGCTACTCGCAGAACCATCTCAATACGATTAAAGCTCTCTATCAAGAAAGTCGGCTTATGGTACTTGGCTATTACCAGTACTCGAGCTTGTGCTACTTATTTTTTCAATTGCAAATAGAACTATAAATACTAGCAATTATCATTTACATGGTGTTACCATCTGACCTTAAAAATTAACTCGGATCTTGTACGTTAATGACGGTGAAAGCCAATATTAATAAGGTCTGGAGATTAAGCGATATTCTAAGTTTGGTGAGTTGAGATGCTATCGGATGTAGTACAGCAGGCCGTAGAGGCGCAGCGAAAAAGCGAAAAGCGTCGCGGAATGATATTAACCAGTTTTGGCGCATTACTCGCCGCTTCTTTTGTTCTCGATATTATGACCGGCCCTTCAATGATTGATGCCAGCTCGGTTATTTATGCTCTACTTGAGTGGGTTGGATTACCATTTCAAGTGGATGCCTCAACGCAAGTCATTGTCAGTAATCTACGCTTACCTATCGCCCTGATGGCCATTTTTGTTGGCGGATCGTTAGGTATGGGTGGTGCGGAAATGCAAACCTTGTTGAACAACTCCATGGCAAGCCCATACACTTTAGGTATGGCTGCGGCTGCGGGGTTTGGCGCTGCATTAATGCTCTACACTGGCTCACTGGGTATTGATAGCAACTTAGCTGTACCTATCGGTGCGTTTGCATTCTGTATGCTTTCGGCGTGTTTTCTATTTGCACTGGCTTCTGTTCGGCATATTGGTTCGGGGCAGCTAATCCTTGCGGGTATCGCGTTACTGTTTTTGTTCCAATCTTTACTATCACTGGTGCAGTTCGTTTCTTCACCTGAATTAAGCCAACAGATTCTTTTTTGGTTATTCGGAAGTCTTTCAAAAGCCACGTGGACAAACTTGGCCATTACGGCAACGGTAGTGATGGTGAGCCTGTTCTTGTTACTGCAAGATTCATGGAAGTTGACTGCATTGAAACTTGGCGAAGAGCGTGCAAAAAGCCTTGGCGTCAACATCGTAAAGCTGCGTTTGAAAACCTTGCTGATTGTCGCTGTGATGACAGCAACAGTGACCAGTTTCGTTGGAATCATTGGTTTCATCGGCATTGTTTCACCTAATATCGCTAAAATTCTGGTTGGTGAAGATCAGCGTTTCTTCTTGCCGCTTTCATTCTTAATCGGTGCATTTTTGCTGTCGACTGCTTCTGTTCTATCAAAAGTGATCGTACCGGGGGCATTGTTTCCAATCGGCATCGTAACTGCCATCATTGGTGTGCCTTTCTTCTTCTGGCTCATCATTGCGAAGAGAAGATAATATGTTTGAAGTAAACCATTTATCGCAACCCCACGATTTAGTACTAAAAAGCAATCTCTTGCAGGTCAACAACCTCAATGTACGATTAGGCGACTTGGTCCTAGCAAGAGACATCAGCTTTACACTGCAACCGGGGCAGGTGAACGTTATTCTTGGTCCAAATGGTACGGGTAAAAGTACTTTGTTGAAGACTTTGTTCGGTGATATCAAAACCGTAAGCGGAGCGATTCAGTATGGTAAGAATGTTCTATCTAGCAAGTCGCTGATTGAGTGGCGAACTAAGTTTGGTTACATGCCGCAAGACATTCATCTCGATGTCAATATGACGGTAATCGAAGTGGTGTTGTTAGGTAGACTTGATGCGCTGAGTATGCGAATTGAAACTAAAATGCTGGAAGAAGCATTAAGCATTCTCAAGAGCATTGGTTTGGAACATCTTGCCAGTCGTGACGTAAGAACTCTCAGTGGTGGTCAGTGTCAGATGATTCTGTTCGCACAAGCACTGATGCGTTGTCCTGAGATTTTGATGCTGGATGAGCCAGTTAGTGCATTAGACCTACACTACCAACACGTATTGTTAAACCATTTGGTCACTCAAACCAAAGCTCGAAATTACACTACGTTAATGGTTCTGCATGACCTCAATTTAGCGGCACAATACGCTGATAACCTTCTGATATTAAAGCAGGGAGAGTTGAGAGCCTTTGGAAGTCCGAAGGCACTGTTAACCAGCGAACTGATTCAAGAGCTGTATCATGTGGAAGCGGATGTTCTTACCGATGACAACGGAACGCCTTTCGTCCGTACTCGCCGACCTAGTGCTGCGTAACACAAAGTATTCACTTCTATGTTTCTGATATGAGTGTGACCCGTCCTGATATGGGTTGACACATTTTAGTTAAAACGCTCGGTGTACTTCATCGGGCGTTTTGTATTTTAAGG
>NZ_JBPAOE010000021.1:0-19158 GCF_054051265.1 Vibrio sp. C8 | reverse complement strand
TGTTTTACCGTGGTCAACGTGGCCGATAGTACCAACGTTTACGTGCGGTTTCGTACGTTCAAATTTTTCTTTAGACACGATCGTGTTCCTTCCTAGTTATGATTCACCTTAAGTCACGTACACTCAAGGCGCGCCAGAAATTGCTATTTTATGCGCCAACGCTCGTCAGCGCAATAGATTCGTTATTAATCAAATAACGTTAACCGCGTTCCGCAATAATTGCTTCTGCAATATTTTTAGGAACCTCAGAGTACTCAGCAAACTCCATAGAGTAAGAAGCACGTCCTTGGGTCGCAGAACGTAGGTCCGTTGCGTAACCAAACATCTCAGAGAGTGGCACCTTTGCATGGATAATTTTCAGACCAGCAAGGCCATCATCCATACCTTCGATCATGCCGCGACGACGGTTTAAGTCACCAACAACATCACCCATCCAATCTTCTGGAGTGGTTACTTCAACTTTCATTAGCGGTTCAAGAATAACTGGGTTTGCTTCGAGCGCACCTTTCTTGAATGCCATTGAGCCAGCGATTTTAAACGCCATCTCACTTGAGTCGACATCGTGGAATGAACCATCGAAAAGTGTAGCTTTAACATCCAATACAGGATAGCCAGCTAACACACCGTTGTTCATTTGTTCCTCGATACCTTTCGCTACCGGGCTAATGAATTCCTTAGGAATTGCACCACCAACGATCTCATCAACGAAGACAAAGCCCTGACCTACTTCAGCAGGTTCAATCTTCAGCCAAACGTGACCGTATTGACCACGACCGCCAGACTGACGAACAAATTTGCCTTCAACTTCCGATTTACCACGAATGGTTTCACGGTAAGCAACCTGAGGTTTACCCACGTTGCAGTCAACGTTGAATTCGCGTTTCATACGATCAACGATGATGTCTAAGTGAAGTTCGCCCATACCAGAGATAAGCGTTTGACCCGTTTCTTGGTCTGTTTCAACGCGGAAAGATGGGTCTTCTGCTGCTAGTTTACCTAGCGCGATTGCCATTTTCTCTTGGTCAGCTTGAGAACGAGGCTCTACGGCAATCTGAATAACAGGTTCAGGGAATTCCATACGCTCCAAAATCACTTTGTGATTTTGGTCGCACAGAGTATCACCTGTCGTTACATCTTTCAGACCAATAGCCGCAGCGATATCGCCTGCACGAACTTCTTTAACTTCTTCACGCTTGTTAGCGTGCATTTGCACGATACGACCGAAACGCTCACGCTTTTGTTTAACTGAGTTGTAAACAGCATCACCTGAATTCACAACACCAGAGTAAACGCGCATGAAGGTTAGAGAACCTACAAATGGGTCAGTCGCAATCTTAAATGCTAATGCTGAAAACGGTTCGTTGTCGTCAGCATGACGCTCAACTTCGTTGTCGTTTTCATCGATACCTTTGATTGAAGGTACGTCAATAGGTGCAGGTAGGTATTCAATCACCGCATCCAGAACCGCTTGCACACCTTTGTTTTTGAACGCACTGCCACAAGTAGCAAGCACGATTTCGTTATTCAGTGTACGTTGACGTAACGCTTGTTTGATTTCAGCTTCAGTTAACTCGCCATCATCAAGGTATTTTTCCATCAACTCTTCGCTTGCTTCAGCGGCAGTTTCAACCAAGTGGCTGCGCCATTCTTCAGCAAGTTCTTGCATATCAGCCGGAATATCTTCGTATGTGAACGTCATGCCTTGATCGGCTTCATTCCAGTTGATTGCTTTCATCTTGATAAGGTCGATAACACCTTTAAACTCTTCTTCTGCACCAATGTTTAGTTGGATTGGAACCGGAGTTGCACCAAGACGATGTTTAATTTGATCTACCACGCGTAAGAAATCTGCGCCTGCACGGTCCATTTTGTTTACAAATACAATACGTGGTACGTGGTATTTGTTTGCTTGACGCCATACAGTTTCAGACTGAGGTTCAACACCTGATGCTCCACAGAACACAACCACTGCACCATCAAGCACACGAAGTGAACGCTCTACTTCGATAGTAAAGTCAACGTGTCCAGGGGTATCAATGATGTTGATGCGATGATCTTGGAATTGTGCTTCCATACCACGCCAGAAAGTCGTAGTCGCAGCTGAAGTGATAGTGATACCACGTTCCTGCTCCTGCTCCATCCAGTCCATGGTTGCGGCACCATCGTGAACTTCGCCAATTTTGTGAGAAAGGCCAGTGTAGAACAGAATACGCTCAGTAGTGGTGGTTTTACCTGCATCTACGTGAGCACAAATACCGATGTTACGGTAGCGCTCAATAGGAGTTTTGCGAGCCACGGTTGAATCCTCTTATTAGAGATAGGGACTATTGCTATAGCTAAAAACGATTCTCAGCTAAAAAACTATCTTCGAGAAAATACTGTCCTCTAGATATAGCAATAGTTCCTAGCATAAGCATAGGAACTAAAGAAGTGCTGCAAGGAACCTTGCAGCACTGAAAAGGTATTACCAACGGTAATGAGCAAACGCTTTGTTCGCTTCAGCCATACGGTGAACGTCTTCACGTTTCTTAACAGCTGTACCTTTGTTTTCTGACGCGTCTAGCATTTCAGCAGCTAGGCGAGCAGCCATAGATTTTTCACCACGCTTGCGCGCAGCTTCAACTAACCAACGCATAGCAAGTGCGTTACGGCGAACCGGACGTACTTCTACTGGTACTTGGTAAGTTGAACCACCAACACGGCGAGACTTAACTTCTACCGCTGGGCGTACATTTTCAAGAGCTTCTTCAAATACAGCTAAGTGATCTTTACCAGATTTCTCAGCCATAGTGTCTAGTGCAGTGTAAACAATTTTTTCTGCAGTAGATTTTTTACCGTCAACCATAAGGATGTTAACGAATTTTGCCAGCAGTTCTGATTTGAACTTTGGATCTGGAAGGATCTTACGCTGACCAATAACGCGACGACGTGGCATGGATTTTCTCCGTTGTCTTCTTCAGGTTTTATCCAAAACTTTTCAGTTTTATCAAAAAATACAAATTAATTTAGTGTTTGGCCTTACTTAACGCTTTCTTTACAGAGAAAAATTAAGACTTAGGACGCTTCACACCGTACTTAGAACGAGCCTGTTTACGGTCGTTCACGCCAGCACAGTCAAGTGCACCGCGAACAGTGTGGTAACGCACACCTGGAAGGTCTTTAACACGACCACCACGGATTAGAACAACTGAGTGCTCTTGAAGGTTGTGACCTTCACCGCCGATGTACGAAGTCACTTCGAAGCCGTTTGTTAGACGTACACGACAAACTTTACGAAGTGCTGAGTTAGGTTTTTTAGGTGTAGTAGTGTAAACACGAGTACATACACCACGTTTTTGTGGGCACGCTTCTAGTGCAGGCACGTTGCTTTTAACAACTTGCTTTACACGAGGCTTACGTACCAACTGGTTAATAGTTGCCATTAACTAGCTCCTGATTTGCTGAAATTAGCTTTGTGAAAAATCTATCCCTACTTACAATGCGTAAATAGGGACGCAAAATTCTATGCAGCAGTGGGATGTGTGTCAAGAAATATACAGATCTTTTTTTAGCCCATTACTGAGGATAAAAATGAACGAAATTTGATAAAGAGATGAATAATTACCAAGATATTGATTTTGCATGGTTTACTGTCAGATCAACAAACTCGAATTTATTGATGATTTGAATGTTTTCTGCCGTCTTTTTCGACCACCCTCTCGCCAGAAGATCCTCTTCCAAAACAAATACCAGATTCGTCTGTGCAATTTGCTTGAAATACTCAGAATGTTTACTGGTTGCGTAAACGGCATTTTCCACCAGCAATAACGCATCTTCTTGTCGCAGATAACGAGACACAAGCTTCAGTTTTTCCAAAGATTTTACGATATGTAACACGCGAGCCCCTTAGAAAGTTAAAAGTTGGTCGAACTCATTCCATTGAGCTGCGATTTGCTGTGAGGACAGAACTTCTCCCTCAATAACCAAGTCACTCGGGTCAATCCCCCAGTCTTGTAGGCTTTGAGAGCAAATATAACGCTGATCAATATCATATAAATCAAGCAGTTTAAAAGCGCTAATGTAATCGCGACTCAATATTTGAGACGGTTCCTGATCCTTGAGGAGCTGCAGAACCCCTTCTCCGACGAAAAAAATGGCCAAATCTTCTGAATAGGCAGACGCGGCTAAAATAGCGTCTAACCCTTCACGAGCGGAAGAGGTAGCATGAGGAGGAGTATGAAAAATAAAGGCGACTTTTTTCAAAACTGAATCACTCTGTCCTGACTAAGCAACGCTTCGGCTAGACTACCCAGCCCAGATTGCTCAAAGTGCTCTGCAAGGTTATCTGAAGGTAATTGATGCTGACTCGCTTCATCTTTGCCAATCACACCACGACGCAACGCTGCAGCCACACACGTTTCCAAACGAACCTGATGTTTAGTCGCCAGCGATTGCCAAGCTTTCACCAAATCAAACTCATCGTTGGCAGGAACCGTCAGTGATGACGCATTTAATACACCGTCTTGATAGAAAAAGACACTTTCTAGCTGGTGTCCTTTTTCTATCAATGCCTCAGCAAAAAAATAAGCGTTACGCGCCGATTGAGTTCCGTATACAGACCCATTGACCACTAAGGTATAAGTTAACGAAGTGTGGTTCGAACTCACGCTTCATCATCCTCTGTTTTACGCTGACGGATATACAGATAAACAGTGTGCTTAGAAATATTCAGACGATCCGCAACGCGGTTAATCGCATCTTTAATATCGAAGATACCTTTGTCGAACAGCGCCATAACGATCTGACGGTTCTTAGTGTTATTCGACACGGTTTTATCCGTGTTGATTTCTTCAATCGTGCGTTCAACAGTTTGGTCCACCAGCTCTTCGACATCGCTCGCGAAGTTAACTGAAGATGCAGCATCTTGCGCTTCTTGAGTTGGCATAAACGATTGAAGAACTTGAGAGAATGGAGCATCAAGGTTGACGTTAATACACAGCAAACCAATAACACGATTCTCACCATTACGAATGGCAACTGTAATGGATTTCATCAATACGCCACCCTTAGCACGGGTAAAGTAAGAACGAGAGAAGTTGCGTTCTGAACCTTCGATATCTCTCAACATCTTAAGTGCAAGGTCGGTGATCGGTGAGCCGACTTGTCGACCTGTGTTTTCACCATTGGCGATTTTAATTGCAGAGGTATTTAAATCTTCTAATGAGTGCAAAACAATCTCACAAAAAGGACCAATCAAGCTGGCGATACCATCTACAACAGCTTCATAAGAGCGCAAAATCACCTTGTCGTGCTCAGTGAATGGTTTCACGTGCACGGATTCCATTTCGAGCAGCATGTCTGCATTATTAAATGTTTCTGTTGTTGTCACTGTACTTTGACCTTAAAACGCAAAATCAACAAATTGTTGTAAGTCTATCAGAAAATTTTATTTGAATGCTTAGCTATATCACTAACAAGTGATTTGAAACAAATTATGTGGTGAAGCTCACTGAAAGAAAAAAGGCCTGAACCAGTCAGACCTTTCTTACAAACTAACAATTACTTATTGAGCAGCGGTTTCACCGTTGTCAATTTTTAGCAGTTCAACTTCGAATACTAGCGTTGAGTTAGCAGGAATCGTTGGTGTATCTTGCTCACCATATGCTAGCTCTGGCGGGATAACAAACTTGAATTTTGAACCAACAGGCATCAACTGAACACCTTCTGTCCAACCCGGAATAACTCGGTTTAGAGGGAATGTTGCTGGCTCACCACGATCGTATGAACTGTCGAACTGAGTACCGTCAGTCAAAGTACCTTTGTAGTGCACTTGAACAGTATCAGTTTCTTTTGGCTGTTCACCTTCTGCCGGTGTGATCACTTGGTAAAGTAGCCCAGATTCAGTCTTCTTCACACCTTCTTGAGCTTCAAACTCAGAGCGGAACTTATCGCCAGCTTCTTTGCTTGCTGCTGCTTTCTCAGCCGCTTTCGCTTGCATGGTTTCAGCCACACGTTTGTCCAACGCTTCTAGTGCCGCGCGAGTATCTTCTTCAGTAAGTTCTGCTTTGCCAGCAAAAACGTGTTCAATACCTTGAAGTACAAGATCTTTGTTTAGTTCGATACCAATTTCACGAGGCTTGTCTAAGCTGGTGTTTAGGTAGTTAGCGAAAGAAACACCAATAGCGTATGCCGCTTTATCATCGTCCGTTTTAAAAGTGACTGCCTGTGATTGCTCTTGTGCTGCCGGGGTCGCTTCCGTTTTCGGTGCTTCATCTTTCTGGCAGCCGACTGCAAGAATGACTGTTGCAGCTAGCAGTGACACTTTAAATAGTGATTTCATTAAATTCTCCAATTTGTTGGCAAAGCTTTTGTTATCATGCACAAAAACAGTTATCTAACTGGTGCATAACAAAAAGTTGTACCAATATAGCGGTATGTTTTGAGATTGTCTCTACGGATAATTAGACCTAATGCGGATAATTTACCATCTCACACTCTGTTTTACTGTCATCGTTACGTTAAACGGCTGCTTTTTCTCTGGAAAAGAGCTAGAGCGCTGGGATTTAGAACCTAATGGTTCTGCCAGCTTCGGCTTAAGTCGTGATGGCCGATTTGCTCTTATCTATTCTCAAGAACACCAATTGGTTCTCTGGGATTTAAACTCTCGCGAGCAACTCGCGGAGCTCGGCGCTCAGGATCCACAGCAAAACACCGTATCACGTATTCGAATTTCGGATAACGGACAATTTGCCGTTACAGCAAGCCAAATTAACTTTGCCGTTTGGAATCTCGCTTGGTCACAAGCAAAAGGGCTGTGGTCCATATCCGATGGATTAATCCGTGATATTGATATCAGTAGCGATGGTCAACAAGTCTTACTCGGTCTGTCTAATGGCAAAGCCATCTACGTCGATTTAGTCAGCGGAAGACGGATGGAGTTCCTCGCACACCAAGAAAAAGTCAATTCTGTCGCTCTTTCACCGAACGGACGCTATGCCCTCACCGGGGGCAATGACTATAAAGCATACTTTTGGGACACGAAAACAGGACAAATCATCCACACCTTTGAACATCAACAAAGAGTCAATCGAGTTGCGCTGCAACGTGATGGTAAATTCGCTTTTACTTCTGATGGTGGAGATGAATCTTTTATCTGGCAACTACCAAGTGGAACTCAGCAGACACAGTTACACAGCTTTTCTCGCCAATTAATATTTTCTACTGCCCGTTTTTCTGATGACGGAACTTTGTTAGTCACAGGAACCCCATCAAGCCGAATAGAAGTTTGGGATAGTAAAACCGGCGATAAACTAGATAGCTTTGAAGCTGAACCGAGAAAAGATGCCCGCCCTCCGCGAGCAGTAGTGTATGATGCCGCTTTCGATTCAAAGCAGCGAATCGTATCAGGTACCTCCGCGGGGATAGCACAAGCTTGGCAGATGAGTAATTAAACCTGTAGAACGAACGACTGTAGACCATGACGATATGGGTATTACGATGACAGAACAACACACAGTACAGTTACAGCAACGTATTGATGATTTGGAATGCAAAGTCGCGTTTCAAGAACAGACGATTGATGAGCTAAACGAAGCTCTTGCTCAGCAACAGTTGTTGATCAACAAAATGAAAGATCAAATGAAGTATGTTGTTGGGAAAATGAAAAACATGGAGACGTCAAATATGGCGGACCCAGGCAAAGAACCACCACCACCACATTACTAACACTCTTTGATAAACGTGGGTTTTAAGCAAAGTAATAAGCGATAACGGTACCTGCTACCACTAAACATCCACCAAGGCGGCGAAGTTGATTATCTGGTTGTTCGCTGAGTTGAGCGACCATTTGTCGCCAGCCATTGGGGGCAATTAAAGGACCAAGTCCTTCTACCACCAGCACAAGTCCCAGTGCCATCCAAAGTGAATTCGACATTATTTGTCCCCATAAAGAAAGGCTCCCAAAGGAGCCTTTTTAGTCAAACTTAAATGCGTTATTTAGTAACCGCGCCTTTTGCATCATTCATGTACTGGAAGAAGTCGCTCTTAGGATCCAACACTAGAATGTCGCCTTTATTGCTGAAAGATTTCTCATAAGCTTTTAGCGAACGCACGAAACTGAAGAACTCAGGATCTTTGTTATACGCTTCAGAGTAAATTTTCGCAGCTTTTGCGTCTGCTTCACCGCGAGTAACACGCGCTGTTTTATCAGCTTCGGCTAGAATAGTCGCCACTTCAAGTTCAGCTTGAGCACGGATAACTTCCGCTTTCTCACGACCTTGAGAACGGTGTTTACGAGCAACAGATTCACGTTCTGCTCGCATACGACGATAGATAGATTCACTGATTTCGTCAGGTAAGTTAATTTTCTTCATACGGAAGTCAACCACTTCAACACCTAAGTCTTTCATCGCACTCTTACGAGTATCGTTAAGCACGTTTTCCATGATCTGATCACGCTGACCATCAATTTCTAACGCTTGCTTCGCCGCTTCAGTTGTCACAACTTCAGCATCTGCACTATCTGGTAATACATCTTTGTTGCGAGGACCAGAAACGATCTGCTTAATTTCACGCGAACCGATTTCAGAACGTAGTACGTCAGTGACTTTACGCTCAAGTAGCGCTTCAGCAGTCAGGGCATTACCGCCACCTGTTGCTAAGTAGTATTGACCGAAGTCTTTGATACGCCACTTAACATAAGTATCGATAATTACGTCTTTTTTCTCTGACGTTACGAAACGGTCAGAACGGCCATCCATCGTTTGAATACGTGCATCTAAAGATTTCACACGGTCAAACAAAGGCATTTTCATGTGTAGGCCAGGTTCGTAAATTTTCGCCGCATCGTTCGCATCTTTCATTACTCGGCCAAAGCGAATAACAAAGCCGCGCTCCCCTTCCGGGATAACGAATACTGACATCAACAACAAAGCAAGAACAACAACCACAACAGGGATCATTAACTTACGCATAATTAGTATCTCCCTTGACGTGAAGTAGTTGAACGATTTTGAGCATCGGTCTCGCTATCTGTAGCTGTGCGTTGAGACTCTAACTCAATGTGATCATAAGTCGCTGAAGACTTGTCTGAACGTTTGGTTGGCGTTGCTTGCTGACCAACTAACTTATCCATTGGCAAGTAAAGCAAATTACCGCTTGATTCAGAGTCAATCAGCACTTTAGATGTATTGCTGTACACTTCTTCCATCGTGTCTAGATACATACGGTTACGTGTAACTTCAGGTGCCGCTTTGTACTCAGGTAGAAGTTTCTCAAACTGAGCAACTTGACCCAATGATTCGTTAACCACTCGCTCACTATACCCCAATGCTTCTTTTTTCAGACGTTCAGCACGACCAGTCGCTTTAGGAAGAATTTCGTTTTTGTAAGCTTCTGCTTCACGAATGAAACGCTCTTCATCCTCACGAGCCGCGATCGCATCGTCAAAGGCATCTTTAACTTGCTCTGGCGGACGCGCAGACTGGAAGTTTACGTCAACAATCATTAAGCCCATATCGTAGCTATCAATGACTTGATTTAGAGTCTCTTGAGTACTTTGACGAATTTGTTGGCGGCCACTTGTCAGGATGCTATCCATCAGTGAGTCACCAATAACCGCACGCAGCGCTGAATCTGTTGCTTGGCGTAAGCTGTCGTCAGCATTGGTCACACGGTATAAATACTTGAACGGATCAGCAACACGGTATTGAACATCCATTGCTACCGTCACAACGTTCTCATCTTTAGTCAACATAAGACCTGATGCACGCATTGAACGGATTGCCTGAATGTTTACTGGTGTAACTTCATCAATAAAGCGAGGACGCCAGTTAAGACCTGGGTCAACAATACGGTCGTATTTACCTAATCGTAAAACCACACCGCGCTCAGCTTCGCTGATGGTATAGAAACCAGCAAAGAACCAGATAGCAATAGCGATAACAGCGATAACACCAAAACCAATGGCACCACCACCAGAGAAAGAAGGCCCTTTACCGCTTCCACCTTTGTTACCAAATTTTCCGCCCAGTTTTTGACTCAGCTTGTTAAACACTTCGTCCAAATCTGGCGGACCTTGCTCACGGCCGCCTTTGTCACCGCGATTATTGTTATTACCCCAAGGGTCATTATCGCGGCCATTGTTGCCGTTGTTATTTCCGGGCTCATTCCACGCCATTAGAAAGCTCCATCATTTGATATGACGTTATACTTTAGCAGTCCTTTAAGTAACTATAAAGTCACGTAAAACTGCCTCTTCTCTTTTTTCTAGTCTAGACCAATCTACTTGCTGCATACGAATTGATATCAACAAATTGCCATCAGAATCATACTCTTCGTCTTGAATGCACTTCATTTGGAAGAAAGTACTGCGAATTCTGCCTTGATGTTGTGGCGGAACACACAATCTGTATTCAACTATTTGGCTAGCCAGACGCTCTGTCAGAGCTTGGAATAGCAGATCAATGCCTAAACCATCCATCGCCGAAATCCATACAGTTCTCGGCAAACCTTCATCATCTCTTTCAATGCGAGGTTCTTGAACGTCTAGATTGTCAATCTTGTTCATGACTAGCAGGGTTGGCACTTCGTTCGCGTCAATCTCCTGTAACACATCATTTACAGCTTGAATATTCTCACGAAAACGCTCATCGCTGGCATCAACAACATGTAACAAAATGTCAGCTTCTTGCGTTTCTTGTAACGTCGCCTTAAATGCCGCTACCAAATCATGCGGTAGATGACGAATAAACCCTACGGTATCAGCCAAAATTGCAGGGCCAACATCCTTGAGTTCAATTTTTCTCAGCGTAGGATCGAGCGTTGCAAACAATTGGTCTGCAGCGTATACCCCAGCTTCAGTGATTTTGTTAAATAGGGTCGATTTACCCGCGTTGGTATAACCAACCAATGACACCGTAGGTATCTCTGCACGGGTTCTAGCACGCCTACCTTGCTCACGCTGCTTAGCTACTCGATCTAAGCGGCGCAAAATCGCTTTAATACGTTCACGCAGTAAACGTCTGTCGGTCTCTAACTGAGTTTCACCCGGTCCACGTAAACCGATACCACCTTTCTGACGCTCCAAGTGAGTCCAACCACGAATCAAACGAGTCGAAATGTGACGTAACTGAGCTAACTCAACTTGCAACTTACCTTCATGGGTACGAGCGCGTTGAGCAAAGATATCGAGGATCAAACCTGTTCTGTCTATGACACGACACTGGCAAAGATGTTCGAGGTTACGTTCTTGGGCAGGAGAAAGAGAATGGTTAAAGATCACGACATCTGCTTCTGTCGCTTGAACCGCTTGTGCGATCTCTTGGGCTTTACCTTCACCAACATAATATTTAGGGTGAGGAGATTGACGACTTCCTGTTACAACTTGAAGTGTCTCTACTCCTGCAGAAGATACCAGCATTTGACACTCGCTGAGATCTTCCCATTCACCCTGTTGCGTGAAGTTGATATGAACAAGTACGGCTCGCTCACCGGCTTCATAACGGTCAAACAAGCTATCAACTCCTTAATAAATATAGCTTTATATTATTATTAATCTTCTGATTTCTCTGAAGGACGATCTGAAGGAGAACGCTCTGCAGTGTGGTGACTTACCGGACGAGCAGGTACCACAGTAGAAATAGCATGCTTATAAACCATTTGGTTAACTGTGTTCTTCAGTAGGATCACAAATTGATCGAAAGACTCAATTTGGCCTTGTAGCTTAATGCCGTTAACCAGATAGATAGACACTGGAATACGCTCGCGACGTAATGCATTTAAGAATGGGTCTTGTAGAGATTGCCCCTTAGCCATTTTATTTTCCTTATTTGTATTTTGTTGTAGTTATTTAGCTAGCGGTGCACTAAAAGTCTGTGCAGACCATGCCTATGAGCTAAATGAATAAAACCCCGTTGTTACTAGATATGGTGATAAAAACACCAAAAACAAGTAACGATCCCTGACAGGGTAAATTACGCAAAAGCGATCACATTATACACAGCGAATTCAATCTAACGCTATGGCATTTGAAACTGTTTCGAATGCAAGATCAATGTTTTCACTATCTAACCAAGTTAGATCATCCCAGCTGCGCAACCAAGTGATCTGGCGCTTGGCCAATTGACGGGTTGCACAGACTCCACGAAAGATCGCTTCATCTAAAGTACAGTTCCCATCTAAATAGTCCCACATCTGTCTGTAGCCAACACATCGAATCGACGGCAGATCAGGATGAAGATCTTTTCGAGCATAGAGTGCTTTCATTTCATCTTCAAATCCGTTCTCAACCATTTTTTCGAATCTTAACTCAATTCGACGATGGAGCTCTGCCCTTTCCTTGGGTGCTATTGCAAACTGCTTAACTCGAAATGGAAGTGGTTCTCCTTTCGTTTTAGTCAGCTCAGTTAGAGTTTTACCTGAAATTCGATAAACTTCCAATGCCCGTGACAATCTTTGTGGATCATTTGGGTGGATTCTCTCAGCAGAAACCGGATCGATCGCTTTTAACTGGTCATGCAAAGCATCCCAACCCAGTTCGATCGCTTCTTTTTCAATCTGTTGCCTAATTTCTGGATCCGCCGCCGGAAGTGGCGATAACCCTTCCAACAGCGCTTTGTAGTAAAGCATTGTGCCGCCAACCAGCAATGGGATCTTCCCCTCGGCAACGATGTCGTTCATTTCTTTTAGTGCATCGCGTCTAAAATCCGCAGCAGAATAAGATTCACTCGGATCCAAAATATCAATTAAGCGATGCGGAGCAAGTTCTTGCTCGCGAGCGTCAGGCTTCGCTGTACCAATATCCATACCTTTATAAATCAAAGCCGAATCGACACTGATGATTTCAATCGGGTACTTTTGGCGCAGGCGTATTGCCAGCTCTGTTTTGCCCGATGCGGTTGGCCCCATAAGAAACAGAGCTAAAGGTAATTGTTTGGTCATGAGTTTTGCTTAAATATTTAATGCTTGGATAGTCGCTGTAAAATCGACAGGCTTAACAAAATGTGCATCATGCAAAGGCAACTTGCCTTGCCATAACTGCTCTAATTCAGCAATCAACTGAATCGCTTCAGACAAAGTGTAGCTGGATTTGTTCACTGTCACATGATCACTTAACCACTGGGCGAGCACTTGAGTATCAAGCTCACCTTCAGACTGCGCTATGTTCGAAGCGGCGTAAGATAACAGATCTTGAACTAAATTTTGTAAGTTTTGCTGGCGCAATGGTTGAGGCACTCCCATCAACATGACGCTTTGTGCTGAGCGACGCTGAAACTCAATACCAAACCTAGCAAACACAGCCTGATAATGCTCTATGGCTGAAACTTCTTGTGACGATATTTTCAGTGATAACGGGACGAGCAGCGGCTGGCTTTTTAACGCTCCTTGCTCAACATTCAGTTGCCCAAGCACTTTGAACCATTCCGCTTTGTGCAGTGAGAGCAGAACACAACCACTAGGGGAGTTCATCAGTAAATATCGTTCTTGAATAATAGAGATCGCTTTGCCCAGTTGCTCAATGAGCACGGGTTCTAGAGAAGCTTGTGAAGAACTTGTTTTTTCAAGTTCGTGGTTATCCACGTTGTTTACCAGTACGGTTGCAGGCTTTTCAGTATGCTCAGGTGTTTTCATTAACTCCTGATAGACATAGACCTCAGCTTTGCTCGGCGGTTTAGAAACCATTCTCTCCTGAGGCGATTTACTCTTCGCTCTGTCGGATACCATCCACTCACTACTTTGCGCATTTTCTCGCACCTGATAGGAATCGTTTTGTGGTGAATAACTCCGCTCTGAACTCGCCTTTCTTGGATAGGCAGGTGAATTTTCGACGGCTTGCCTAGCTCTTTCTGCAGCCTCTTCAGACCGCTTGACGGGTTCTTGAGTATCTTGCGTATGATTCCATTCGTCAGGAGAGTGGAACGCTCCCTCATTAATGCTTGGAGCATCAATATGTTGGCTCTCTGCCAACGCGCTGCTTAACGCTTGATAAATAAAATCATGCACCAAACGAGCTTGATGGAATCGCACTTCGTGTTTGGCTGGATGGACATTGACATCCACCTGATGAGGATCGATTTCGATATAAAGCACATAAGTAGCGAATTGATCCGCGCGCAAACTACTTTCATAACTTTGACGAATAGCATGATTGATCAACTTATCGCGCATCATGCGACCGTTGACATAGCAATACTGAATATCGCTTTGCTGACGTGCTCCTTCTGGCGTCGTGATCCAACCATGCAAATGCAAGCCCTGATGCTCAAGCTCAATCTTCAGCATTGAACGAACAAAGGCACTACCACAAACTGCTGCGATGCGCTTTTCCGCCTGAACTTCTGTTTTGGCGGCTCGGTACTGACGCACCATTTTCCCGTTGTGTCGCAGGTTGAATGTCACATCAAAACGACTCAATGCAATACGCTTTAGAAGTTCATCAATATGAGTAAATTCGGTTTTCTCAGTACGCAGAAATTTACGGCGAGCAGGAGTGTTGAAGAACAAATCAAGAACTTCAACCGTGGAACCTATGGGATGCGCTGCTGGTTGAAGCTTGACTTCCATCTCGCGCCCTTCGCTATAAGCGGACCAAGCTTCTTCTTGAGTAGCAGGACGTGAAGTCAGCGTTAAACGAGATACAGAGCTTATACTCGCCAGAGCTTCGCCTCGGAACCCGAGGCTAATAATGGCTTCAAGATCATCCAAAGTATGGATTTTTGATGTCGCATGGCGACTCAGCGCCAAACCTAGTTCCTCTTTTGCTATTCCACAACCGTTATCACGGATACGAATAAGCTTAGCGCCACCCTTCTCGATATCGATATCGATTCGTGTAGCGCCAGAGTCTAAACTGTTTTCCACCAGTTCTTTTACTACTGATGCAGGTCTTTCCACTACCTCGCCCGCAGCGATCTGGTTTGCTAAACGGGCAGGTAATATTTGGATGGTCATAATCTTGATTACTTGTTTGGAATAATTAGCACTTGTCCGACGGCGAGCTGATCGGAGCGTAAATTGTTCGCTTTTCTGACACTATCAACATCGACGCCATACTGGCTAGATATCTTGCCTAAGTATTCGCCTCTTTTCACTGTATGTTTGCGTAAAGGCTTATCTTTAAGGCTCACCGTAATTCTCAATTTCTGCCCTAGTTTAAGAGTGTCAGATTTTAAACTGTTCTCACGCTTAATCTCAGCCACAGAAACTTTATAAGTGCTGGCGATCTTACCCAAGTAATCACCTTTCGCGACCGTGTGGGTAATCGTTTCGGTTTCTACCGGATTGCTCACGACAGGAACCGGAATCGGGCTTGAAATGCCACCCGGAATAGTGATGACTTGGCCAACCGATAAACTGTTACTGGTTAATTTATTGGTTCGTTTAATCGCTTCAATGCTCGTGCCGTATTTGTGGGCAATAGCAGAGAGTGAATCGCCTCGCTGCACTTTGTATTTCTGAGTTTTATTGCGATTCGCGAAAAGTGTCCCTTCTGGGGGATTCTCTTCAAAATATTGAGTTATCGCCTTTGCAAGTGCACGAGCCAGTTTGTCTTGATGACTACGTTGGAAAAGTAACTGCTCTTCAGTAGGGTTAGAAATAAACCCAGTTTCCACAAGAACTGAAGGAATATCCGGTGATTTCAGAACAGCAAGACTGGCATTGACCGGATCAGCTTTATGTAAGTGAGCCACTTTACCCATTTCGCTCAGGATGTTAGTAGCAACCTTGTAGCCTTCTTTTTGCGAATGGCTAAACTGTAAATCCAATAAGGTTTGGCTTACGTTTCGGTCACTGTTGTTCTTGGCTAATACCTGCCCAGCACCACCAAGCAACTCGGATTGCTGCTCATGATTCTCAACCCAACGAGCAATTTCTGTATTCGCACGACGAGTATTGAGAACGAACACAGAAGCTCCCCTAGGTTTCGGCGAACTGAATGCGTCAGCGTGAATCGAAACCAACAAATGAGCTTTATTCTTACGAGCAATTTCTGAACGTTTATTGAGGTTAACGAAGTAATCTCCGCGACGGGTGAGAACACCTTTAATTCCCGGAACTGCATCCAACTGGTCAACTAACTTCTTTGAGATACTCAGTGTGGCATTCTTTTCGTATTTGCGAGTGGGACCAATTGAACCGGGGTCTTCACCACCATGTCCAGCGTCAATAGCAACGACAATATTGGCATTGCCATAAAATTGAGAGGCATCTCTGCTCACCTGAGTCGGAGAACCAGAGCTCGAACCGCCTTGTGAAGAGGCATCATCATGAGGCAAGTCAACGACCAGACGGTGCCCATATTGTCCACCGGGAGTCGGCGCTAATGTGAATAGTTTGGCTGGGGATTTTTTCTTTAACTCAAACACCAGACGGTAAGTTCCCTTGTCCGGAGGAGAGCTGGCACGAATCTTCGTCAGTACATCACTATCCGTTACCTTCATCGGTAACTTGGATTTGGATGAGGTATTTTTAAGATCAATCACTAGCCTTTCGGGGCTAGTCAGAGTGAAATAGGTAAAACTCACTTCCGATTGTACATCTATCACTACTCGAGTTTCGTCTGGAGAGGGCCAAACACGAACCCCCTCTAGAACATTGGCACTCGCATTAGAAGTGATGAATGCTATCGCTAAAGTGAAAAAAACTACAAAAAGGCGCAGGCGCGATCCTATCAACATAACTCCAACTGACTCAGTAACGTACGTCCATAATCGTTATTGGCTGTCAGCAACGCTTGACGTTGTTCACCATCGTAACGAATTTCGATATCTATATCCGATGTCGGCAATAGTCCTTGGCCTTTCTCTGGCCACTCCACCAAACAAATTGCATCGGCTGTAAAATAGTCGCGGATCCCCATGAATTCTAATTCTTCAGGATCAGCTAAACGGTAAAGGTCAAAGTGATAAACCTGCCAATCGGCTAATTGATAAGGCTCAACCAGTGTATATGTTGGGCTTTTCACATTACCTTGATGACCTAAAGCACGAATAAAACCACGACTAAAAGTTGTTTTTCCAGCACCAAGATCTCCGTGCAAATAGAGGGTCGTTTGCTGAGTACACAACTTTGATAATGCTGTGCCAAGTTTTACCGTCTCTTGCTCATCTTTTAAAATAAACGTCTTAGTGCTCATTCAATACTTTCTCAAATTCATCTCAGGATCGTTAGATCCCAATGACTATATAAAAACCAATAGAAACCGAATAGTAAACTGGTATCGAATTGAGAGACAAGATCTCTTGTGTAAGCAAACAGAAAAATGTCTGTATAAACTCGCTAAATAACCTCAAGATCCTATCTTTTTACCTTGAGTAGTTCTAGTTTGAGCTAGATCCACATGGTGAGATCCGTTAAGATCCGCTCCCTTTTAGGCTAATAATCCTAGTAAATACTTCGCCATGAACTATCAAGCACTCGCTGATCAAATAAAACAATGGGCTACTGAACTCGGTTTCGAAAAAGTAGGCATCTGCGATATTGATCTTCATGAGCACGAAGCGGCTCTGCAAACATGGTTAGATGCCGGATATCATGGCGAGATGGACTGGATGGCAAGGCACGGGATGATGCGTGCTCGTCCAACAGAACTTTTGCCCGGCACAATCCGAGTCATCAGTGCACGGATGAACTACCTGCCTCCGAAAGCCCAATTCGCTTCGAATTTGTCCGATCCGACTCAAGCTTACATAAGCCGATATGCTCTTGGACGTGACTATCACAAATTAGTTCGCAACCAATTGAAAAAACTCGGTGAAAAGATAGAAAAGGAAGTCGAAAAGTTAAGTTATCGTCCTTTTGTCGACTCTGCACCAATTCTAGAGCGTCCTCTTGCTCAAAAAGCAGGATTGGGTTGGACAGGTAAGCATTCGCTTATTCTCGACAAAGACGCTGGGTCTTGGTTTTTCCTTGGTGAACTATTGGTAGATATTCCTCTACCCGTGGATACACCGTCGGAAAATGAATGTGGCAAATGCAAAGCCTGTATCACCTCTTGCCCAACGGGTGCAATTATCGCTGATGGTATTGTCGACGCAAGAAAGTGCATTTCCTATCTCACCATAGAGTTCGACGGTATTATTCCTGAAGAATTTCGTACAGCGATGGGAAATCGTATTTATGGGTGTGACGACTGTCAGCTCGTTTGCCCTTGGAATCGCTTTTCCGATCTCACGCTGCAAAAAGACTTTCATCGCAGAGAATCTTTTGAATCACCAGACTTATTGAGCTTGTTCGAATGGGATGAGAAAACATTCCTGCAAAAAATGGAAGGCTCTGCGATTCGAAGAATTGGTCATCTGCAATGGCAGAGAAACATAGCCATTGCACTAGGCAATGCTCCCTATTCGGAAAAAATTGTTTCTGCTTTGGAAAATGCTAAAGGCCAATCAGATACTTTAGATGTGCACTTAAATTGGGCTATTGAAAAACAATTGGCGAATCTGCCAAGCTCCGTCACGAGCCATCAAAGGCTAATTCGTATTATCGAGAAAGGTCTTCCGAGAGACGCCTAGTGAGCCAATAAACCATCCGATTACGCACAATTAATAAGCATATTCTTTGATACGCTTCTCAAAATGCACCAATGTGGAAAAAATTTTAAAGATGCGTCTATTTTTATATTTGAGAAAAGTTAGTCACATTAGCAGGAAATGATTAGGATCAATGAAAATACAGTTAATGATCGTTTTTTAACTATCAACACTAACACCAATAAAGCAGTATTTTTATTAAAATCATACAGTTAAGCAGAAGTCCAATTATTCACTCAATCTCTATTACCGCAAAAGATCCTACTAGCTCAAGTATTTCTTCTTGTAAAAAACAAATTATACACTGAGTTATCCACATGCAAAATTTGTGGATAAGTCTGTTAATGAACAGTATAAAGAATGCCTGAACACACAGTATCAAAGGGATAAAGAGGCAAGTTTATGATTTGCTTTTATCTGGAGGTATTCTGCCTATAGAAATAGGAGAATGTCTTATTAGGGGGCTTATGCTTCACAGCATTATAGAAAGAGCATTGGCAGATTGCCAAATAATTGCAGTATTAAAAGAAAAAAAATCTGCGAACAAGCGCAGTTTACTTTTAATATTTTGAAATTGGTTGCGGGGGCCGGATTTGAACCGACGACCTTCGGGTTATGAGCCCGACGAGCTACCAAGCTGCTCCACCCC
>NZ_JBPAOE010000020.1:0-22703 GCF_054051265.1 Vibrio sp. C8 | reverse complement strand
AATGCGTTACGTGCGTATTCCATGAACATCAGGAAGGTTGCGCCGTAAGGAACGAAACCACCATGTAGCGCGATACCGTTCATGATAGCGGTCATACCGAATTCACGAACACCGTAGTGGATGTAGTTGCCTGATGCATCTTCTGGCGTGATTGACTTAGAGCCAGACCACATAGTTAGGTTTGAAGGTGCAAGGTCAGCCGAGCCGCCCATGAATTCAGGTAGCATTTTACCGAACGCTTCTAGTGCGTTTTGCGATGCTTTACGTGATGCGATGTTTGCAGGGTTTGCTTGAAGTTCAGCGATAACCGCGTTTGCTTTCTCTTCCCACTCAGCTGGAAGTTCACCGTTCACACGACGTTTGAATTCTGCTGCTAGCTCTGGGTATGCCGCTGCGTACGCTGCGAATTTTTGTTCCCATGCCGCTTCTTTTGCTGCGCCCGCTTCTTTTGCATCCCAGTTCGCGTAGATATCTGCTGGGATTACAAATGGTGCGTGTTCCCAACCTAGGAACTCACGTGCTGCTTTGATTTCATCCGCGCCTAGTGGAGCGCCGTGACAGTCGTGAGAGCCTGCTTTGTTAGGAGAACCAAAACCGATAATGGTTTTAGTACAGATTAAAGTAGGACGACCTGTTTCAGCTTTCGCCGCTTCAATCGCTGCGTTGATTGCGTCAGCATCGTGACCATCAACCGCTGGGATAACGTGCCAGCCATACGCTTCAAAACGTTTTGGCGTATCGTCAGCAAACCAGCCTTCAACGTGACCATCGATAGAAATACCGTTGTCATCCCAGAATGCAATCAGTTTACCCAGACCTAAAGTACCCGCAAGAGAACATGCCTCGTGCGAGATACCTTCCATCATACAACCGTCGCCCATGAACGCGTACGTGTAGTGGTCAACAATCTCATGGCCTTCTTTGTTGAATTGAGCTGCCAAAGATTTTTCAGCCAGCGCCATACCCACAGCGTTAGTGATACCTTGACCTAGAGGGCCAGTCGTGGTTTCAATACCCGGTGCATAACCGTACTCAGGGTGACCCGGAGTTTTAGAGTGAAGCTGACGGAAGTTTTTAAGGTCGTCGATTGAAAGCTCGTAACCAGTCAGGTGAAGCAGTGAGTAAATCAGCATCGAGCCATGACCGTTAGAAAGGATGAAACGGTCGCGGTCAGCCCAGTTAGGATTTTGTGGGTTGTGGTTTAGGTGTGAACGCCAAAGTACTTCAGCGATATCCGCCATACCCATAGGGGCACCCGGGTGGCCAGAGTTAGCTTTTTGAACACCGTCCATGCTCAGAGCACGGATTGCATTTGCCAATTGTTTGCGAGACGCCATGTCAGCTCCTGATTGATTTAAGCGAAGTGAAATATACCCATCTATAATGGGAGGTATTGTTACAAAGCCCCTAGATCACTGCAATCGTTTACTTGAGCGTTGAAGCAAATTTGTCGGATGTGCACGGATAAGATTGCAAGTTAAAGAGAGAACACAAGCAAACGTTTGGTTATATCTAAAAGTGAAAAAGAGCTTGTAATTTAAGCATTCAAAACTAAAATAGCCGTCTAGATGTAGAAACGCCTACATAATGAACACTTTTCAAAGTAGTGAAGGACGAATTCTTTACTACTTTTTGACTATTTATATTGGAGCTATCATGGCTAAGCACCTGTTTACTTCTGAGTCAGTATCAGAGGGACATCCGGATAAAATCGCAGACCAAATCTCAGATGCGGTTCTAGATGCTATTTTGGAACAAGACCCTAAAGCACGTGTTGCTTGTGAAACTTACGTAAAAACCGGCATGGTTATGGTTGGTGGTGAGATCACAACTTCAGCATGGGTTGATATTGAAGAACTAACTCGTGAGACTGTTCGTGAAATCGGTTATGTCCATTCAGATATGGGCTTCGATGCTAACTCATGTGCAGTTCTAAACACCATTGGTAAACAGTCTCCAGACATCAACCAAGGTGTTGATAAAGCTGATCCTAAAGAGCAAGGCGCAGGTGACCAAGGTATCATGTTCGGTTACGCGACAAACGAAACTGACGTATTGATGCCAGCACCAATTACTTACTCTCACCTACTTGTTCAAAAACAAGCTGAAGTTCGTAAGAACGGCACGCTACCTTGGTTACGTCCAGATGCAAAATCTCAGGTAACTTTCCAATACGATCAAGGTAAAATCGTCGGTATCGATGCAGTCGTTCTTTCAACTCAACACTGTGATTCAATCTCAACTCCAGATCTACGTGAAGCAGTGATGGAAGAGATCATCAAACCTGTACTTCCTGCAGAATGGTTGAGCAAAGAGACTAAATTCTTCATCAACCCAACTGGCCGTTTCGTAATCGGTGGCCCAATGGGTGACTGTGGTTTAACTGGTCGTAAGATCATTGTTGATACCTACGGCGGTGCAGCTCGTCACGGTGGCGGTGCATTCTCTGGTAAAGATCCATCAAAAGTTGACCGTTCTGCGGCATATGCAGCGCGTTACGTAGCGAAAAACATTGTAGCTGCTGGTATGGCTGATCGTTGTGAAATCCAACTTTCATACGCAATCGGTGTTGCAGATCCAACTTCAATCATGGTTGAAACGTTCGGTACTGAAAAAGTGTCTCACGAAATCATCATCGAAGCGGTTCGCCAATTCTTCGATTTACGTCCATATGGTCTGCAAGAGATGTTGAACCTGCTTCAGCCTATCTATAAGAAAACAGCTGCTTACGGTCACTTTGGTCGTGAAGAATTCCCTTGGGAAGCAACTGACAAAGTTGAATTACTACGCGATTTCGCAAACATCAAGTAATTCAAAATGCTTTACTGACAAGCCCTCGCCAACTGGCGGGGGCTTTTCTTTTTCAACGTCCCTAAATCAGTTGCGGTTTAAATTTCAATCTGTCGATTTGTATTTTCCAACCTTATCTACAATAGTTAATAAAGTAATAGTTAATAAAATGTTACAAACGCGGTCGTTTTCTTAGAAATCCTAGGGAAGGCCCAATTTCTTAATTCACTGCCATATTGTTTTGGGAGGATTTATGCCTCGTACAATAGACCCTTCTGACTTCAAGCAAAAAGACAAAGAAGTCAGTCATCAGGAATATGCTCGCACACTGCCTTGCAATAAAGTGGAAATCTCCGCGCCTCTTCACTGGCTTGCTCTTGGCTTACACGACTTTATTCGCTTACCTTTAATCAGCGCATTTTATGGACTCTGCTTTATGGCTGCTGCTGTTGGCATTGTTCTGCTTATTCAATGGCAAGGCACTCATCTTGTCGTGATGCCAGCCCTAGTGGTTTACATGCTAATAGGCCCTTTCCTAGCACTTGGCCTTTATGATGCAGCTTGGCAACGAGAACGAGGCAAAGAAAGTAGCTTATTACATTCGATGAAAGCCATTACGCGTAATAGTACATCACAGTGGATGTTTGCGGTCGCACTGGCTGTTGCGATGATTTTCTGGATGAGAATCGCTGCGCTCTTGCACGCACTCTATCCATCGGTGCAAGGAGCACCACTGACCGACTTCCTCCCATTCTTAGTCATAGGTTCTCTTATTGGTTTCATTATTGCCAGCGTCATTTTCAGCATCTCCGCTTTCTCAATTCCTTTAATGATGGAAAGACGTGTCGATGTGATGACAGCCATATTCAGCAGTTTTAACGCAGTAAAATCCAATATCCCAGCCATGATTGTCTGGGCGGCAATTATCTGCGGCGGTATTTTAATCGGCTTTGCAACTTACGGAATCGGCATGCTCTTTACTATGCCAATACTCGGATATGCCACATGGCATGGTTACCAAGCAACGATTAAGAGAAAACATCAACCATAGGGCCTCCTCCTACTTTTTATCATATTGGCTCGAAGTTCTACTCAATGATAAAAAGAGGTTTGATGTTATAATCTCCCCGCTATTACCTGACTCAATAGGTATTAGTGGGGAATTTTTTTGGAGCCAGACTTGACCGATTTTCAACTGCAATACCAAGCATTATCACAAGTAAAAAAGTGTATAGACATTGCTTCCCGATACTTCAATCGCCAGTTCGATCTGCCAGAAATCAGCTACCGACTGAGAGGAAAGACTGCTGGAAAAGCGTATTTACAGTTGTGGGAAATACGTTTGAATCCGGTGTTGTTCAAAGAAAATCAACAAGCTTTTCTAAACGAAGTAATTCCTCATGAAATCGCCCATCTCATCACTTATGCTATCTATGGACGTGTAAAGCCTCATGGAGCTGAGTGGCAAGCAGTCATGAATCAAGTATTCAATTTGCCTGCTGAAACCACTCACAAGATGTCTGTTGAATCGGTTCAGGGAAAAACCTTTGCCTATCAATGCTCCTGTAGCCAATATCCTCTATCCGTCCGTCGCCACAATAAAGTATTGCGTAAACAGGCCACTTACCGCTGCCAACAGTGCAAACAAACGCTCACCTTTACTGGCATTCAGCTCACCGGATAAGTGCTAATGAAACGTAGCGGCCAAACAACTGCGAGTCACCCATAGGTTTTTAACCACAGATAGCGATACATTTCTCAACTAGATTTCAACTTAGAGAATGTTAGACTGTAAAAAACAATAAAATACAGTCCAACATATGCTTAATTATCGCTTTCTGCTGACAGCAGCTTTGCTGCTTGTTTCTCACACTTCTTACGCCGATTTTCCAAGCTCTTTTTCCAGCGCTAAAAACCAAGCTCTGAAAATTTATAAAGATCACCCAACCTCTTTTTACTGCGGCTGCGACATTTCGTGGCAGGGTAAGAAAGGCATTCCTGACTTAGAGAGCTGTGGATATAAAGTCCGCAAACAACAAACCCGAGCTAGCCGAATCGAATGGGAGCACGTTGTGCCAGCCTGGCAATTTGGCCACCAGCGTCAATGCTGGCAAGAAGGCGGACGTAAGCTTTGTAGTAAAAGCGATACGGTATTCCGTCGTATGGAAGCCGATTTACACAATTTAACGCCAGCGATTGGTGAAGTTAACGGCGACCGTTCAAACTTTAACTTTAGTCAGTGGAACGGGTTAGATGGCGTCACTTACGGACAATGCGAAATGCAGGTCAACTTCAAAGGGCGTAAAGCGATGCCTCCCGAAAGAGCTCGCGGTGCCATTGCACGCACTTACCTTTATATGAGTGCTGAGCATGGTTTTAAACTTTCCAGCTCACAAACCAAATTGATGCAGGCGTGGAACAAAACTTACCCAGTCGATGAGTGGGAATGCGAAAGAGAAAGGCGAATATTCAAAGTTCAAGGCAACAGAAACCCATTTGTCTATGAACAATGCTCAAAGTAAAGCCTGAAGATAACTATCAGAACCTATCTAGGCATATAAACCCAGACCGATAAATGAGGGGTGATTCACATTTCCCCCTTGTTTTTTCGGCACAAAGCATCCATGTTAGATGCGAGATATCCCACGCTATTGAATAGCGACTTTGATTAGGAAACAACACATGCGCATTCCCCGTGTCTATCATCCGCAGCCAATCACACAGTTAGGCCAAATTAACCTCGACGACGATGCCGCTAATCACATCGGTCGAGTACTGCGCATGAAAGAAGGACAAGAAATCCTTCTGTTTGATGGTAGCGGTGCAGAGTTTCCAGCAGTCATCAGCGAAAGCGGCAAAAAACATGTGACGGTTGAAGTTACAGAACGTGTCGAATGCAGCAGCGAATCACCACTTGATTTGCATTTAGGGCAAGTGATTTCGCGTGGCGACAAAATGGAGTTCACCATTCAGAAATCCGTTGAGTTGGGTGTAAACACTATCACTCCATTATTGTCAGAGCGATGTGGTATCAAGCTGGATGAGAAACGCTTTGAGAAGAAACTTCAGCAATGGCAAAAAATCGCCATCAGCGCTTGTGAACAGTGTGGTCGAAACGTGGTACCCGAAATTCGTCCTGTGATGGAATTAGAACAGTGGTGTGCAGAGCCAAGTGATGCACTGAAACTCAACCTTCACCCTCGCGCTCAATACTCCATTAATACACTTCCTGAACCAGTTACAAAAGTGCGTCTGTTAATCGGTCCGGAAGGTGGTCTTTCTGAAAAAGAAATCGATATGACCACCAAATACAACTTTGAAGAAACGTTGCTTGGACCTCGCGTCCTGCGTACAGAAACCGCAGCGTTAACCGCAATTACAGCTTTACAAGTTCGTTTTGGCGATCTTGGATAACGGAGACTTCCAATGATTAAACTCGGCATCGTAATGGATCCAATTTCATCCATTAATATCAAGAAAGATTCTAGCTTCGCGATGATGTTAGAAGCGCAGCGTCGCGGCTATGAAATTCATTATATGGAGATGAATGATCTACACTTAGATCAAGGTGTGGCTATCGCAGATACAAAAATCGTCACCCTGAAAGAAGATCCAAACGGTTGGTACGAGTTCAAATCTGAGCAAACTATTAAGTTATCTGAGCTAGATGCTGTATTAATGCGTAAAGATCCACCTTTTGATACTGAATACATTTACGCAACTTACATTCTAGAGCGTGCAGAAGATGAAGGTACGCTGATCGTCAACAAGCCACAGAGTCTTCGTGACTGTAACGAAAAACTGTTTACTGCATGGTTCCCAGAGCTGACTCCAACCACAATCGTGACTCGTAAAGCGGAAAAAATTAAGCAATTCAGAGAACAACATGGCGATGTGATCTTAAAACCGCTAGATGGTATGGGCGGTGCATCAATTTTCCGAGTGAAAGAAGGCGATCCAAACGTCTCTGTGATTATCGAAACACTGACTAATCACGGCCAAAACTACTGTATGGCGCAAACCTTCGTTCCAGATATTAGCAATGGCGACAAGCGTATTCTGGTTGTAGACGGTGAGCCGATGCCTTACTGTTTAGCTCGTATTCCAGCACAAGGGGAAACGCGCGGTAACTTAGCAGCAGGCGGTCGTGGAGAACCTCGTCCACTGAGTGAAACTGATAAAAAAATTGCACTTGCCGTGGCACCAACACTGAAAGAAAAGGGTCTAATTTTTGTAGGCCTAGATGTGATTGGAGACAAGCTGACTGAGATTAACGTAACCAGCCCGACCTGTATTCGTGAAATTGAAGCGGCTTACGATATCTCTATCACTGGCAAGTTAATGGATGCCATTGAGACACGCATAAAAGCAATGGCGATGTAATACCAATCTTTGAGGTTGGAGACACTATGAATCTTACAAATCATTTTCTCGTTGCGATGCCGAGTATGAAAGATCCTTACTTCAAACACAGTGTGATTTACATCTGTGAACATAATGAAGAAGGTGCTATGGGGCTTATTATTAATGCGCCCATAGATATTACTGTCGGCGGAATGTTGAAGCAGGTTGAGATAGAGCCTGCTTACCCACAGTCGCAAAGTAAAAGCCTTAAAGAGCCTGTTTTCAATGGCGGTCCGGTTTCAGAAGATCGCGGGTTTATTTTACACAGACCCAAAGATCATTATGAATCCAGCATTCGCATGACAGACGATATCGCGGTGACCACCTCCAAAGATATCCTAACGGTTTTAGGTACTGACGCAGAACCAAAAGGTTATCTCGTCGCCCTCGGCTATTCGGGATGGGAAGCGGGTCAACTAGAAAGCGAGCTATCGGAAAACTCTTGGTTGACCATAGAGGCGGACTCGGATCTGATTTTCAACACTCCGACCCGAGATAAATGGAACAAAGCAATTCAAAAACTGGGAATCGACCCTATCCAGTTATCTGGTGAAGCTGGTCACGCCTAGCCCAATTAACAGCGCTCAATATCAATTGAGCGCTTCTGTTTTTATTTAAACAAAGTTTCAAAAGAGTTTTACATGTCGCGAACTATTATGGCCTTCGACTACGGTACAAAAAGTATTGGTAGCGCCATCGGTCAGGAAATTACTGGCACCGCCTCACCACTGAAAGCGTTCAAAGCCAATGATGGTATTCCGAATTGGGATGATATCGAAAAGCAGCTTAAAGAGTGGAAACCTGATCTCGTCGTGGTTGGTTTACCGACTGACTTACATGGTAAAGATCTAGAAACCATTACCCCAAGAGCCAAAAAGTTTGCCCAGCGTCTTCATGGTCGCTTTGGCGTTCAGGTTGAACTGCACGATGAGCGTTTATCAACAGCGGAAGCGCGAGCTGAGCTTTTCTCGATGGGCGGATACAAAGCGCTTAGTAAAGGCAATATTGACTGTCAATCCGCAGTGATCATCTTAGAAAGCTGGTTTGAAAACCAGTGGGGTGAATAAAACCCTACGCTGAAAGTAGAGACAAAAAACGCGCTTTATCAGCGCGTTTTTTATTAGTTCATATCGATTTTCACATTAGCCAGTGAACTTGCACTCGGAGTATCTCCACGCTGAGTTTTTAACATCATGCGCAAATCATTGGCTGAATCAGCACTATGCATTGCATCTTGCTCTGTGATCTTATCTTCCACCAACAATTGATATAACGCTTGATCGAAGGTCTGCATGCCAATCTCTTTCGATTTTGCCATGGTTGTTTTCAGCTCATGCAGCTCGCCTTTGCGGATTAAGTCAGAAACGCGCGGTGAATTGAGTAAGATCTCAAACACGCCGTGGCGACCTTTACCATTTTTATCTCGAATCAGTTGCTGCCCTACCACGCCACGCAAATTCATCGACAAATCAAACAAGAACTGCTCTTTTTGCTCTTTAGGTACAAGGTGAAGAATACGCTCTAACGCTTGGTTGGCATTGTTCGCATGCAAAGTTGCCATACACAAGTGCCCAGTTTCAGCAAAGGTCATCGCATATTCCATCGTTTCACGACTGCGGATTTCACCAATCAAAATCATATCTGGCGCTTGACGCAGAGAGTTTTTCAGTGCGACTTCATAGCTTTCGGTATCTAAACCCACTTCTCGTTGGGTGACGATGCATTTTTGATGTTCGTGTACGAACTCAATTGGGTCTTCAACCGTTAAGATATGTCCACTGCGATGACGATTACGGTACCCTGTCATTGTTGCCATAGTGGTGGATTTACCCGAACCAGTAGCCCCCACGACCAGCACTAAGCCTCGCTTGGCAATCGAGAGATCTTGCAAAACAGCAGGCAGATTGAGTTCTTCAAATGTCGGAATTTGTGTTTCGATTCGTCGAATCACAGCGCCCGGTAACTCACGCTGGAAAAAGGCACTCACCCTGAAACGTCCGTTTCCTCTTACGATGGCAAAGTTCGCTTCGTGTGATGCGTTAAACTCCGCCTTACGCTCTTCATCCATCATTTCATGTAATAAAGAAAGTACCTCTTGCTGTGAAAGCTTGTCGCCTTGCGGACGCATCTCACCATCGACACGCAACAATACCGGTGCACCGACAGTAATATATAAGTCCGACGCTTTGAGCGAGGTCATCGCTTCAAGGTAGTGATTCAATTCCATTTCATTCGCTCTTAAAAGGTAGAGATTTCTGACTCAATCTTCTTCTGTACTTCAGCCGGATCCACTAAGCCTTGAGCAATCAGCTGTTTAGAGTTTTGCTCCATGGTCTGCATTCCGTGAGCAGCGCCTGTTTGGATGATCGAATACATCTGAGCCACTTTATCTTCGCGGATCAAGTTACGAATTGCAGGTGTCGCCAGCATGATCTCATGGCAAGCAACTCGACCACCGCCCGTGCGTTTTAACAGTTTCTGCGCGATTACCGCACGTAGTGATTCCGACAACATCGAACGCACCATATCTTTATCGTTGCCCGGAAACACATCAATAATACGGTCAATAGTTTTCGCAGCAGAACTGGTATGCAGAGTGCCGAAAACAAGGTGTCCTGTTTCCGCTGCCGTCAATGCTAAACTAATGGTCTCTTGGTCACGCAGCTCACCGACCAGAATCACATCAGGGTCTTCACGCAATGCAGAACGCAGTGCATTCTTGAAACTGTGCGTATCACGGTGAACTTCGCGTTGGTTGATCAAACACTTATCGTTGCTATGAACGAATTCGATTGGATCTTCAATGGTAAGAATATGCTTGTTGTGATTCTTGTTAATGTAATCAACCATCGCAGCCAAAGTGGTTGATTTACCTGAGCCGGTCGGCCCTGTCACCAAAACCAGACCTTTCTCATAGTTAGCAATTTTGCTGAAAATCTCGGGAGCATCTAACTGATCAAGAGTAGGAATGACTGTCGGAATGGTTCGAAATACCGCAGAACAGCCGCGGGCCTGATGAAAAGCGTTGACACGAAAGCGCCCTACATCCGGAAGTTCAAAAGAAAAATCCACTTCGAGTTTTTCTTCAAACTCACTGCGCTGAGCATCATTCATCACTTCAAACACTAGACGATGAACATCTGCATGGGTAAAAGCAGGCACGCCAAGCTTTCTTACTTCGCCATCTATACGTACCATAGGCGGAACACCTGCAGAAAGATGTAGATCTGACGCATTATGCTTTACACTAAAATCCAGTAACTCAGCGATATTCATTTATTTATTTTCCTTAGGGTCTGTAGACCAAATAAAGTCAGGCTATGAGTAGTATTCAACAAAATATCAAAGATATCATTTCACAAATTGAGCGCGCACAACAAAAGTGTGGACGTAGTCCAGACTCAGTGCAACTTCTCGCAGTGAGTAAAACCAAACCTGTCGAGGCAGTTCTAGAAGCGGCGCAAGCCGGGCAACGCAGTTTCGGTGAAAACTACGTGCAAGAAGGCGTCGAAAAGGTTCAGTATTTTCAGCACAATCACCCCGAGCTTAAGCTAGAATGGCACTTCATTGGACCGCTGCAATCGAACAAGTCACGTCTTATTGCTGAAAATTTCGATTGGATGCATACCATTGACCGAGCCAAGATTGCGCAACGCCTCAGTGAGCAGAGACCAGCGAATTTGCCGCCATTACAAGTATTGATTCAGGTTAACACCAGCGGAGAGGCTTCCAAATCAGGCATTTCCGAAAATGAAGTATTTGAACTGGCTGAATTGATTTCTGGCTTACCAAACCTCATGTTAAGAGGATTGATGTCGATTCCTGAGAACGTTGCAGACTATGAATCCCAATTTGCTGCGTTTAAAAAACTCACGGATTTAAAAGCAAGACTGGTTGAAAAATTCCCGAGTATCGACACCCTATCTATGGGGATGAGTGGCGATATGGAAGCAGCGATTGCAGCAGGCAGTACCATAGTTCGTATCGGTACAGCTGTATTTGGTCAGCGTGACTATAGTCATTAACACTATAGTCATTAACAAAAGACCGCCATTAACAAAAATGGCAATCGCTAAAAAACTAACACTAAAATTTTTGGATAGAAGAGCAGACATGGAACAAAGAACAATCGCTTTTATTGGTGCGGGTAATATGGCTCATGCGATTATCGCAGGTCTTGTAGCCAGCGGTTATGATGCAAAGAAAATCATTGCAACAGCGCCTTCAGAGACGCGCCGCAAGCCACTGGAAGAGAAATACGGCATTCGTACCACCAGCGATAACCTTGCAGCAGCACATGAAGCGGATGTGGTTGTGTTGGCGGTTAAACCTCAGTTAATGGCTGATGTGTGCGCACCTCTACAAGCGGTAGACTATTCAAACAAATTGGTGATCTCCATTGCTGCGGGCATTTCAGTGGCACGTTTCAATGAAATGCTGGCAACTGAGCTGCAACTTGTTCGCGTGATGCCGAATACACCATCGTTAGTCAACAAAGGCATGGCTGGTCTGTATGCAGCACAATCTGTTTCTCAAAAAGACAAGGATTTCACGTCAGAACTGATGTCTGCGGTAGGCGAAGTTTGCTGGGTAGAACAAGAATCTGGCATCAACAGTGTGATTGCGGCAGCCGGCAGTGCGCCAGCTTATTTTTTCCTCTTCATGCAAGCGATGCAAGAAGAAGCAATGGCTCAAGGGTTTGATGAACAAACGGCTCGTCTGCTTGTCCAACAAGCGGCTCTGGGCGCTGCGGAAATGGTACAAGCCAACCCTGATGTATCACTGGCGACTCTACGCGAACAAGTAACATCTAAAGGTGGCACGACAGCTGAAGCTATCCGTACATTTAACGAAAACCATCTTTCAGAGATTGTTGCTAAGGCGATGCAAGCTGCGGTTTCAAGAGCTGAAGAGATGGAAAAACTATTTTAATTAGCGCAACTCAAACTAAGGGCTCTCTATGAATTCTATGAGTTTTCTAATCTCCACAGTGTTTGACCTTTATATTATGGTCGTGATCCTACGTATCTGGCTACAAGCAGCACGTGCAGATTTCTACAACCCATTTTCTCAATTTATTGTTAAAGCAACCCAACCTGTCGTAGCACCACTACGCCGTGTTATTCCATCAGTAGGTAGTGTTGATTTGGCGACAGTGCTGTTTGCCTACGTACTGTGTGTTTTGAAATTTGTCGCAATGATCCTTATCGCATCAGGCGGTGCAGTCAGCTTCAGTACTGACTTCCTGTTCCTTGGGCTTCTGTCGCTGATAAAAGCAGCGGGCGGTTTACTGTTCTGGGTACTACTACTTCGCGCGATTCTAAGCTGGGTTAGCCAAGGCCGTAGCCCAATTGAGTATGTATTTCATCAGCTGACAGAACCAATGCTGGCTCCGATTCGTCGTATTCTTCCAGCAATGGGCGGCTTCGATCTTAGCGTATTAGTGCTGTTTATTGTGTTGCAGTTTGCCAACTTCCTGATGGGCGATATCATTGGTCCTATCTGGTATCAACTATAATGAAAGCAGCTTGGTTTGATGGCGACGACTTAATTTTACGGCTCTATATTCAGCCTAAAGCCAGTCGTGACAGCATTGTTGGTCTGCATGGTGAAGAGCTAAAAATCGCAATAACCGCTCCACCCGTTGACGGTAAAGCCAATGCCCATCTCACCAAGTATTTAGCCAAACAATGCAAAGTGGCTAAAGGGCTGATAGAAATAGAAAAAGGCGAACTTGGCAGGCATAAACAGATCAGAATTATTTCGCCTGCTGAGATACCTAAAGAAATTCAAGCCATTATTCAATAACCAAACTTTCATTCCCCACTCCTATGTGGGGAATGTTTTTAGTCTAGATCAACAAGGAAACGACCATGCGCCAGTGGATGATAGCTCTGCTACTTACCTTTGCCGCTCTGCCAAGCTCAGCAGAGCAGTTTCAGAACATCAAAGATATTGAAGTGCACTACTCTGCCTTCAATTCGACGTTTTTAACCCCTCAAGTCGCACGCAGCTATAAACTCACTCGCAATGGTTATTCTGCCATTCTGAATATTAGCGTGTTAGACACTTCATCTCTGGGTAAACCAGCGGTTGAGGCAAAAGTGTCAGGCAATGTGAGAAGTTTATTAGGTAACATTCGCGACCTTAAATTTAGCGAAATCAAAGAAGGCGAAGCCATCTACTACTTGACTGAATTTCCGATTAACAACGAAGAAGATTTAATGTTTGATATCGACGTTAATGCTGGCAATAAAGGCGCAGGCAAAGTTAAATTCACCCAAAAATTTTATGTTGAAGAATAACGTCGAACATAGAGATAAGAGAAAATGAAAAAGATTGTATTAGCGACTGGCAACCAAGGAAAAGTTCGTGAAATGGCTGACTTGCTGGCTGATTTTGGTTTCGACGTTGTCGCGCAAAGCGAATTCAATGTCTCTGAAGTGGCAGAAACAGGCACCACTTTCATTGAAAATGCCATTATCAAAGCGCGCCATGCGGCAAAAGAAACTGGCTTACCAGCGATTGCTGATGACTCTGGTTTAGAAGTTGATTACTTAAAAGGCGCACCGGGCATTTATTCCGCTCGCTACGCTGGCGAAGGCGCATCCGACCAAGAGAACCTAGAAAAACTGCTTAACGCAATGCAAGGTGTTCCTGAAGCAGAGCGTACTGCTCGTTTCCACTGCGTATTAGTTCTGATGCGCCATGAAAACGATCCAACACCGATTGTCTGCCATGGCAAATGGGAAGGTCGCATTTTAGAGCAAGCACACGGCACCAACGGTTTTGGCTACGATCCTGTGTTCTTTGTCCCTGAAGACAATTGCGCTTCCGCTGAATTAGAACCTGCACGTAAGAAGCAGCTTTCTCACCGTGGTAAAGCACTGAAGAAACTGTTCCAAGCGATCGAAGAGCAAAATCAATAATGCTGACACCGCCTGATCTTAGCCTTTATGTACACATCCCTTGGTGTGTACAAAAATGCCCATATTGTGATTTCAACTCTCATGCGCTGAAAGCTGAGATCCCAGAAGATCACTACATTGATGCTTTGCTTGAAGATCTTGATACCGATATTGAACGTTATCAACTTGCTGACGCTCCACGCCAACTGCATTCGATCTTTATCGGTGGTGGTACACCAAGCTTGATCTCTGCCGAGGGGATCAAGCGCTTATTGCAAGGTATTGAAGAGCGAATAGCGTTTAAACCGAATATTGAAATCACCATGGAAGCCAATCCGGGCACGATTGAAGCTGAACGTTTTGCTGGTTACAGAAAAGCGGGTGTCACTCGTATCTCGATAGGCGTGCAAAGCTTCGCGCCTGAAAAGCTGCAACGTCTTGGTCGAATTCACGGTAAAGATGAGGCTCTGCGAGCCGCAAATCTAGCGCATACCATTGGACTCACTAGCTTCAATTTAGATTTGATGCATGGTTTGCCCGATCAAACCATTGAAGAAGCGTTAGCCGATCTCGATCAAGCCATCGAGCTAAATCCGCCACACCTATCTTGGTATCAGTTGACGATTGAACCTAACACCATGTTTTACTTCAAACCACCGACGTTGCCCGATGACGATGCATTGTGGGACATCTTTGAATTAGGACATAAGAAGCTCACCGAAGCCGGTTACGTGCAATATGAGATATCTGGCTACAGTAAGCCCGGTTATCAGTGTCAGCACAACCTGAACTACTGGAGATTTGGTGATTATCTAGGCATTGGTTGTGGCTCTCACGGCAAACTTAGCATTAGTGATGGACGAATTGTTCGCACAACCAAAGTTAAGCACCCGAAAGGTTATCTAGCGGCATACCAGAACCTGACTAAACCATACTTGGATTCAGAGCAGCTCGTGGCTGATGAAGATCGTCCATTTGAGTTCTTTATGAATCGCTTTAGATTGATGGAGCCATGTCCTAAAGCCGATTTCATCACAACCACAGGCTTAGAACTGGACGTGATTCAACCAACCATCAATTGGGCGTTGGAATTAGGATATTTAAGTGAAGATGCCACGCACTGGCAGATCACAGAAAAAGGCAAATTGTTCCTCAATGATCTGCTTGAAGCTTTTATGGCAGAAGAAGATTAATTACCCTCGATATTGAAGAAGAAAGACGGGAAGTCAGTTGCAGACTTCCCTACTTCGATAAAATACTTCTAGAATATTGAGCGGCCGATACGTTGCGCTAACAACTCAAGCGCCCGTGTTCCTGCTAGCGAGTTGCCTGAAGCGTCCAGCTCTGGAGACCAGACAGCAATGGTCATCTCCCCCGGAACGATAGCCACAATACCGCCACCTACGCCCGATTTACCCGGCATTCCGACACGGTAAGCAAACTCACCCGCCCCATCATACAAGCCACACGTTGCCAGTAGCGCATTAACCTGTTTGCTTTGAGTTGGGCTAATAATCTCTTCACCGGTATGAACGGATACCCCTTTATTGGCAAGATAGCTGAAGGTTTTTGCCAATTCAACACAGCTCATTTTAAGCGCACAAGCGTGAAAGTAGTTGTTTAACACTGGTAATACATCGTTGTGGAAGTTACCAAACGAGCGCATAAGGTAAGCAATGGCCGCATTACGATCGCTATGCATCATTTCCGATGCGGCAACGACCTTATCGTAAAGAATATGCTGTTCACCGCTAAGTTGACGTGCGAAATCGAGCAAACGTTGACGAGGAGCAGACAGGCGACTGCTGAGCATATCGGCGACCACAATCGCGCCGGCATTAATAAATGGATTGCGAGGTATGCCTTGTTCAACTTCGAGCTGAATCAGAGAGTTAAATGCTTGACCTGAAGGTTCTTTGCCAACGCGACTCCAAATCTCATCGGGTTGATAAAGTCCCATCGCCAGCGTCAGACTCAGGGCTTTTGAAATGGATTGAATAGAGAAACCTTCATCGGCATCTCCAGCTTTAATCACTTCACCTTGATTGGTATAAACTGCGATACCTAACTTGGTGTTTGGTACCTCTGCCAACGCGGGAATGTAGTCAGCGACGTTTCCTTGGCCAATCAAATGTCGAACGTCATCGAGTATATTTGTAAGTATTTCTGATGTCGGTTTCATCGAATCCACTTATCGGTGTCAATGCGTCAGATCGATATCCAAACGCAAGGGTTAAAAAATGCCAACATTGTAGCAATGTTGGCATTTTCAATATTCATTCAATGGATATAAAAAACTAGCTCACACGCTTGTATTTAATATCCCAAACTCCGTGACCAAGACGGTGGCCACGTTGTTCAAATTTTGTCAGTGGGCGCTCTTCTGGACGGGGAATATAATCACCATCTTGGGCGATATTTGCAAAACCAGGTGCTTGATTCATGATTTCAATCATGTGTTCTGCGTAATTTTCCCAGTCTGTTGCCATATGGAAGATACCTTCATCCACAATCAGCTTTTGACGAACCATTTCAGCAAACTCCAGTTGAACAATACGGCGTTTGTGGTGACGCTTTTTATGCCAAGGGTCAGGGAAAAACAGTTGTAGTGTGTGCAGGCTGTTGTCAGGAATCATATGCGCGAACACTTCTACTGCGTCGTGACACATAACACGCAGGTTAGTTACACCCGCTTCACGAGCAGCAGACAAACATGCACCAACACCCGGACTGTGAACTTCAATACCAATAAAGTTTTTCTCTGGAGCATTCTTTGCCATCTCAACCAAAGATGCGCCCATGCCAAAACCGATCTCTAAAACCACTGGGTTGTTATTACCAAATACTTGATTCCAATCGAGCAGGCTCGTTTGATATTCGATCCCCATAGTTGGCCAGCATTCTTTCATCGCTGCTTCTTGGCCTTTAGTCAGACGACCTTCGCGACGAACAAAACTGCGAATTCGACGAACGATTTTGCCATCTTCTGTGAACTCGTTAGTGGTTACTTCACTCATTGATATTGCCTGTATAAAATTTAGTCTTGAGTTTGAGGGCTGTGATTATCCAAAGAATTACTTTAGGTGCAAGCATTATTGTTGCTCAAATCAACACAAATACCCGTAGTTTTTGTCTGTTTTACATCCTGAGCATTATGTGGTGCAATTTTGCCCCATTATTTTAATAAATATAGATGAGTAAAGTCGTGACCCCTTTCGCTAAGGCAATTCTCACTTGGTATGACAGCTACGGTCGTAAAAATCTGCCATGGCAGCAAAATAAAACCGCATATAGCGTATGGCTGTCGGAAATCATGCTCCAGCAGACGCAAGTATCCACCGTTATGCCTTATTACGAGCGTTTTATGCAACGCTTTCCTACGGTGACAGATCTGGCGAATGCAGAACAAGATGAAGTTCTCCATTACTGGACAGGGCTTGGTTACTACGCGCGAGCTCGTAATCTTCATAAAGCAGCCAAAACTGTGGCTGAACAATACAACGGAGAGTTTCCAACGGATATTGAAGCAATGAATGCTCTGCCCGGTGTTGGTCGCTCAACCGCTGCCGCCGTTCTATCATCAGTTCACAAACAACCACACGCTATTCTAGATGGAAACGTGAAACGTACTTTGGCTCGTAGCTTCGCTGTTGAAGGTTGGCCTGGAAAGAAAACGGTCGAAAATCAACTTTGGCAATACGCTGAAATGCATACGCCAAAGCAAGACGTCGACAAGTACAACCAAGCCATGATGGATATGGGGGCGATGATCTGCACCCGCTCAAAACCGAAATGCAGCTTATGCCCAGTTGAAGAGTTTTGCCAAGCAAAACAACAAGGTAATCCTTTGGATTATCCGGGTAAAAAACCCAAAACAACCAAACCTGAAAAAGAAACTTGGTTTGTGATTTTACGTCATGGCAACGAAGTGTGGCTTGAACAACGACCTCAAAGCGGTATTTGGGGTGGACTATTTTGCTTTCCAGAAAACAGCGATTCAAAGATTGAAAACGCTTTGGATAAACGCGCTATTCAAGAAAGCCAACTGTTGTCGAAGAAACAACTTATCGCTTTTCGCCACACTTTTAGCCACTACCACCTCGATATCACCCCTGTTTTGCTAGAACTGTCCACCAAACCAGACATGGTAATGGAAGCTAACAAAGGTCTTTGGTATAACTTAAACAAACCTGAAGAAGTAGGCTTAGCTGCACCAGTAAAACAGTTATTACAAAGCCTTCTATATGAGATTTAACTAAGAGGAAATCCTTATGAGCCGCACGGTATTTTGTGCTCGACTAGAAAAAGAAGCTGATGGTTTGGATTTTCAGCTTTACCCAGGTGAACTAGGTAAACGTATTTTCGACAACATCTCCAAAGAAGCTTGGGGCCAATGGCAAGCAAAACAGACCATGTTGATCAACGAAAAAAAACTCAACATGATGGATCCTGAACATCGTAAATTGCTTGAACAAGAGATGGTGAACTTCTTGTTCGAAGGTAAAGATGTCCACATAGAAGGCTATACTCCGCCAAGCCAATAATCGAATGACCAATAGTAGATAAAGAAAAACCCTATTTTATCGAAGGAAAATAAATGACATCATTAGCTCAGGGTCCGTCGATTCTAGGTTGAGATGTCATTTTTATTTAAGCCCATCAACGCTGGGTATTATTCAGCTTGAGGCTGCTATGAGGAGCGCATGAGAAAGCTTGCTTACTGTATTACTGCCCTAATGCTGGTTGGATGTAGTCGCGAATTCGTCGAAAGTATTTACGATGTGAACTATGAACCAACTAACCGTTTCGCAAAAAATTTGGCCCAGCTTCCGGGGCAGTTTGAAAAAGATACAGTAGCACTTGATGCGCTTATCAATAGCTTCTCCGGCAATATCGAAAAACGTTGGGGCAGCCGAGAAATTAAAGTTGCCGGTAAAAGTAACTACGTAAAGTACATCGATAACTATCTAAGTCGTGCAGAAGTCAATTTTCAGGAAGGGAAGATCATTATTGAAACAGTCTCTCCTAGCGATCCTGAAGGCCACTTAAAAAGAGCCATAGTCACTACTTTGCTTACCCCAGACGACCCGATGAACGTTGACCTCTTCTCATCTCAAAACATTGAATTAAAAGGACAACCATTTCTATACAATCAAGTATTAGATCAAGATAAACAACCTATCCAATGGGGTTGGCGGGCAAACCGATTTGCTGATTATCTGATTGCCAACCAGATCAAAGTGAAGCAAGTCGATTTCAAAAAAGCCTACTATGTTGAAATTCCCATGGTGGAAGATCAAATTCAGATCCGAAGTTATCAATACGCCAACATAGTACAAAAAGCATCGCGTAAATATGACATTCCAGAAGATCTCATTTATGCCATCATCAAGACAGAGAGTAGTTTTAACCCTTATGCCGTAAGCTGGGCGAATGCGTATGGTTTGATGCAGGTGGTACCGAAAACGGCTGGACGGGACGTGTATAAACTGGTGAAAAACAAATCTGGTCAGCCATCACCAGAGTATCTTTTTAATCCAGAAAACAACATTGATACGGGTACTGCGTATTTCTACATCCTAAAAAATCGTTATTTGAAAGGTGTTCGCAACCCTACTTCACTCGAATACAGTATGATTTCTGCCTACAACGGCGGCACTGGCGGAGTGCTTAACACCTTTAGCAGAGACAGAAAAAGAGCGATGTCTGACCTGAATGCACTGCAACCAAATCAAGTTTATTGGGCTCTGACAAAAAAACACCCTAATTCTGAATCGCGGCGTTATCTGGAAAAAGTGACGAAATATAAGAAAGAATTCAACGCACAGTGATAAAAAACGGTCAATTAGCTCAAAACAACAGCGATCAACACGATTTTTAGTTTTTTTATAAAAAACAGGTTGACGCAGAGAGGGAAAATCCGTTTAATAGCGCTCCGTTGCCCGGATAGCTCAGTCGGTAGAGCAGAGGATTGAAAATCCTCGTGTCGGTGGTTCGATTCCGCCTCCGGGCACCACAATTTGATTGTTGGTGTCTAAGACATCAACAAATTAGTAAAAGAATATTTGTGCGCCGACTTAGCTCAGTAGGTAGAGCAACTGACTTGTAATCAGTAGGTCACCAGTTCGATTCCGGTAGTCGGCACCATTCTTTTGCCTCGATAGCTCAGTCGGTAGAGCAGAGGATTGAAAATCCTCGTGTCGGTGGTTCGATTCCGCCTCGAGGCACCATTATTTGGTGCGATTATTCCTTTAGTTAGGAATACACACAAATAATTCCCCCTTAGTTCAGTCGGTAGAACGGCGGACTGTTAATCCGTATGTCGCAAGTTCAAGTCTTGCAGGGGGAGCCACTTTTAAAGCCAAGTCGAAAGACTTGGCTTTTTCATTTTTTGTCATTTGTAAATCGACTCCCCCCAATATCCCCTTCTATTCCTTTCACAACAGAAATATAGGTTTTTCTGTGATCTGCTTAACCAATACTATTCGTCCATTCGCTCACAACTTATTTTGCACCGAAAATTTAATCAATCTCATAGTTTGAACATTTGGGCTTACCCACATAGATGTTAACCGTCTATGATTCACGAATACCAATAATTAACTTTTATGTCAGTTATCTTGCTACTCAATTGGATGAGAATCTATTCATGAAATTAAAAACACAAGCTTACTTTTTGTCTGGAATTATCCTCGCCGCGCTTTTAGCTCTAACAATTTCAGGCTTATGGACGTTGAAAGTAGCGAGTAACTTAGACAACAAAGCTCGCGTAACCGAATTGTTTAAAAGTGCCTACAGCATTTTGCGTGAAGTAGAAAAGATGGCGGAAGAAGGCTTAATGCCTGAAGCAGAAGCCAAACAACTCGCTACACGTCTTCTTCGCAACAATATCTATAAAGACAATGAGTACGTTTATGTTGCTGATGAAAAAATGAATTTTGTGGCGACACCACTTGACCCACAGCTGCATGGAACAAGTTTCAACGACTTTAAAGATGGGGATGGAAAGAGTGTTGGCGCTTTGATTCAAAAAGTCTTAGGTAATCAAACGAAAAGCATAGTCGAATACACGTGGACTCAAAAGCAAGCAGACGGCTCGATCGAAGAAAAACTCTCTATTGCCCAAAAAACACCGCACTGGGGTTGGGTTGTTGGGACAGGTATAGGCTTTAATGAAGCAAATGCTCGTTTTTGGTCAACGGCCCAATGGCAGCTGACGCTTTGTGTTGTTATTGCAGCCTTCATTCTTTCACTGCTTATCTACGCAATTCGAAAAATGCTGTTGCTTCTTGGCGGAGAACCAAAAGATGTACTCAATGCTGTTCAAGACGTTGCTAAAGGCAGTATTCAAACCAGTTTCGAAAAAGATGCCCCAGCAGGAAGCATCTATCAAGCCGTTCAACAAATGAGCCAGTCTCTTGCTCGTCTCGTCAATAACTTAGAAACATCAATGAATGCATTACGCAATGAGCTAACTAATCTAGAACAACGTTCTGTGTCCATTACACAACTAACTGACACACAAAACCAATCTACAGCGATGATCGCAACCGCAATCACTGAGATGGCTTCATCGGCAAATCACGTGGCAGAATCATCAAAAGATACAGCAGTAAACACAGATCAAGCCGATCAGCAGAGTCAGCACACTCAAGAACTCATCCATCACACTGTAAATAATATTCAAGGGCTGGCAAAACAGCTTGAAAGTGCAAGCAATGCCGTTTCGGAACTAGACCATGATGTAAATAACATTGCTAAAGTGCTGGATGTTATTGGTGATATTGCCGAGCAAACCAATCTCCTAGCATTAAACGCTGCTATTGAAGCAGCCAGAGCTGGCGAACAAGGACGAGGGTTTGCTGTAGTTGCTGACGAAGTTCGCAATCTTGCTGGAAGAACGCAAGAAAGCACGAAAGAAATTCAAAAAATGATCAGTAACTTACAATCAGGTTCCCAGAATGCCATTAAAGCAATGCAAATCTGTGCGGAAACAAGCCAAAACACCGTTGTAGAATCAGAAAATGCCTCAGAGGCACTGCAACAAATTGTCGTTGCTCTGGAATCAATTTCGCAAATGACTCATCAGATTGCAACGGCAGCGGCGGAGCAGACACAAGTCGGTGATGACATCGCTAAACGAATTAATATGATAGAAGAAAGTTCTGTACAACTAAGCCGCGTAGTAAACGAAAGTAACAGCAGTACCCAAACTTTGGACACACTCTCAAACGAACTTGAACAGTGGGTGAATAAATTCACTGTTAAGCATTGATCCCTCTTACTTAGCAATAGCTAAATAGTCACGGTAGAAGCTTTTACTCTTCAAAGCTTCTACCTATTCTAAGCCGCAAATACCCACCACATCATCCCTTCACTAATAAGGCTTTATTAACAGATATCCCCGCTATTTATTAACGAAAATGGGCAAAAACAAGCCACTAAGTATAGAAAAGCAACAAACGATATTTTTTTTGCAATTTAGTGTTGACGTTAAATGCGAAAAACCTTTTAATACACCCCGTTGCCTCGATAGCTCAGTCGGTAGAGCAGAGGATTGAAAATCCTCGTGTCGGTGGTTCGATTCCGCCTCGAGGCACC
>NZ_JBPAOE010000019.1:0-29064 GCF_054051265.1 Vibrio sp. C8 | reverse complement strand
CGGGAGCTGGATTTGAACCAACGACCTTCGGGTTATGAGCCCGACGAGCTACCAAGCTGCTCCATCCCGCGTCCGTAATCATTGTTAAGCACAATGAGAGCTTTCGCTTTCTAACTAGAGAAAGTGGAGCGACACACGAGGTTCGAACTCGTGACCTCAACCTTGGCAAGGTTGCGCTCTACCAACTGAGCTAGTGTCGCATCAACAACGTTTCCGTTGTTCAGGGCTGCGAATTATAAGAGCATTTTTGTGTGATGCAAGCCCTTATCGAAAAAAAATTTATTTTTTTTATCGCTTGACTAAAAAGCATCCGCAAACAGCGTATTTTGCTTAAAAGACCACCAATGTCGATTGGTCATTTAAGGTTTCACTTAAATTCGAGCCAACGCATTATGCGAGATAAACCATTATTCTGACAGAATTATTTGCAACTTATTTTGCGACCGACGTATTTTTAACCGTACAGCACCAAAATCTGCGCAAGCTGACATTCGTAAAAGCTTCCGTCTTTGAAACTTCTGACAAGGAAAGTAAAAAGGAAAATGGATTGAGTAAACTAATCCCAAAGCCACCCAAACGTGATATTTCACTACTACTGGTGCTACTCACCACTTTTTTCTTCCTATTTGGTTGTGGCTCAATGCCAAAACCTATGCGCAATTTAGGAAAGAGTGATGTTGATTTTGTTATGGATGTTCACGCCAAACAGCAAAAACAAATGCTGATGGAATTGACTCGAAAACTTTACGTTCGAAATCCTTGGCAACTCAGAAAAAGTTCCGGCATGAGCGTGGATGCTCGTATGGCGCAGATATTCGGCACCTACAATACGATTGAAATTCCCTCTTTGATTTTTGATGAACTGAACGGAGTCACTGGCGTTGATGCTATTCTTCTTAGCTTCGATGAAGACTTTCAGGGAGATAGGGTTTTCGCCGCTATGGTGGGGTTAACGGAGATGCTCAGGCGGTCTTACAACCACCAGCAGGAATTTTTCATTATCGATTCATTAAATGAGCAATCCCTTTATAACAGCGCTCGTAACATTGAAATTTTTGTCTGGCGTCTGTATCAACGCAGAGACAGTAAAGGTGAATTGTTTCTGTTATCAAACCGCATGGGAGAATCGGATTACGACATCAGTTTTGATCGGTTGTTTTCCAAAATGGTGATGGTTCAGGACATGATGGCCTTGATCGTGGCCGATAAAACCAATCGTGGTATAACTAAAGTGGTTCAAAGTGTAGCGCAACTTGCCTTTCTACCCGTTCCATAAAAAAACCGCAGCGATTGCTGCGGTTTGATTCATATGTATGCGCTTAAATCGACATGATGGTTTGACGATAATACTTAAGCTCGGCGATTGATTCGCGAATATCATCCAACGCCAAGTGACTCCCCTTCTTAGAGAAACCGTCCAACACTTCAGGTTTCCAACGACGAGTCAACTCTTTCAAAGTACTGACATCAATATAGCGGTAATGGAAATACTCTTCTAATTCCGGCATATGTTTATAGAGAAAACGGCGATCTTGTCCAATACTGTTACCGCAAATCGGAGATTTTCCGCGAGGAACCCATTTTTCTAGAAACTCTATAGTTTGTGTAACGGCTTGTTCTTCTGTCACTGTGCTTTGGCGAATACGCTCAACCAGACCGCTAGCTGTGTGCGTGTTGGTACACCAATCATCCATTTTGTCTAACTCTGACTCTGGCTGGTGAATCGCCAACACAGGTCCTTCCGCTAGAATATTTAACTGACTATCGGTAACAATAGTGGCAATTTCGATGATTTTGTGAGCTTCAGGGTCTAAGCCAGTCATTTCTAAATCGATCCAAATAAGATTTTGATCGCTATAAGACATAAGTGAGTGCCTATATGGGTTTGTCGATAAAAGAGGTACTATACCCAAATTCAGATAGCCAAGAAACCTAGCTCAACGCATTTACTCAAATGTGTACAGCTTCAAATTTGGCACCAAACTCAATCAAATTCATCAGTACCATCGAATTCATAAAAGTAGATCATAGTGGCAAAGAAAAAAAAGCTAACTAAAGGCCAAGTGAGGCGAGTAAGAAACAACCAACACCGCAAACTTAAGCAAGAAGACTCCGTGCAATGGGAAGAGTCGATGCTTGAAAGCGCAAAATTAGGCTTGGTTATTACGCGGTTTGGCCAACATGCTGACATCGAAGATCCTGAAACAGGAACGATTCATCGCTGCAACTTACGACGTGGCATTGAAAGCCTAGTCTCTGGTGACAAAGTGATCTGGCGGCCGGGTAATGAAATTTTGGCGGGGATATCTGGTGTCGTTGAGGCTGTAGAACCTCGCACATCAGTGCTGACTCGTCCTGATTATTATGACGGTTTGAAGCCAGTTGCTGCCAACGTTAATCAGATGATCATCGTCTCTTCTGTATTGCCTGAGTTATCGCTCAACATCATTGACCGCTACCTCATCGCTTCAGAAACACTGGAAATTGCGCCACTGATTGTCCTCAATAAGATTGATTTATTAACTGACGAGCAGCGTTTGCAATATCAAGCGTCTCTGGCTGAGTATGAGCGCATCGGTTATGAGGTGCTTTACGTCAGTAAGCAAACCGGCGAAGGCATTAAGGCTTTGGAAGAAAAACTGCGCGATAAGATCAATATCTTCGTCGGTCAGTCAGGTGTGGGTAAATCCAGCTTAGTCAATGCACTGATGCCTGAATTAGCCGAGTCGGTAGAAGAAGGTGCTATCTCTGAAAATTCAGGTTTAGGTCAACACACAACAACAGCGGCTCGTCTCTACCACATTCCATCAGGCGGTGATTTGATAGACTCTCCGGGAGTTCGTGAGTTCGGTTTATGGCATTTAGAAGCCGATGACATCACAAAAGCTTATGTTGAATTTCGTACTTACTTAGGTGGTTGTAAATTCAGAGACTGTAAGCACGGCGATGATCCCGGCTGTATATTACGAGAAGCTGTTGAGAAAGGTGAAGTGAGCCGAACTCGATACGAGAACTATCACAGAATTATCGAAAGTATGGATGAAAACAAAGCCAATCGTCAGTATTCGCGTAATAAGAAAGCGGATCTATAGCGAGATTTTGTTGCCATTTATAACCAAATTGCTGACACCTGAGGCGATTTTCAGTAACATCTCGCGCCCAAAGCTCAAGGTTTGCTGACCTTTTGAGCAGAACAGACAATTTGTCCCATTGTTCTAAACACATTGGACTTAAACACATTGGAATGAAACACAATGGATAAAATTAAAGTTGGACTGCAGTATTGGATTCCACAACACGGTTTAACTCGCTTAGTCGGTAAGTTAGCCTCAGCTAAAGCGGGTGGCCTAACTACAGCCGTTATCCGCTGGTTCATCAAACAATATAACGTGAACATGGATGAAGCTCTGCATTCAGATCCAAAGCACTTTAAAACATTCAACGAATTCTTTGTGCGTGAGCTAAAGCCTGGTGCTCGCAATATTGTTGAAGATGAATTAGTGATTACTCACCCAGCGGATGCTTGCGTGAGTCAATTTGGCCCTATCAACAATGGACAGTTGATTCAGGCAAAAGGCCATGACTTCTCAGCACAAGAGCTGTTAGGTGGCGATGCTAAATTGGCTGAAGAGTTCCGTGATGGCGAATTCGCAACACTGTACTTATCTCCTCGCGACTACCATCGAGTACACATGCCATGTGATGGCACTTTACGTCAGATGATTTACGTACCAGGTGATTTGTTTTCAGTTAACCCACTAACGGCTGAAAACGTACCAAACCTGTTTGCGCGTAATGAACGCGTAGTTTGTATCTTCGATACAGAGTTTGGTCCAATGGCTCAGGTATTAGTAGGTGCAACTATCGTTGGTAGCATTGAGCTAACTTGGGCAGGAACTGTAACTCCTCCTCGTGGTAACACAGTTTACCGTTGGGATTATCCAGCGACGGGTGACAAAGCGGTTTCATTCAAGAAAGGCGAAGAAATGGGTCGCTTTAAACTTGGCTCAACGGTCATTAACCTGTTTGCCAAAGATGCAATCCGCTTTGATGAGAGCATGAAAAATAATGTACCAACTCAACTAGGTACACCATACGCTCACATCAACAAATAAACGTGTTTTCCTCTTTTAAAATGCCCAGCTGAGTCTGGGCATTTTGTTTTTGACCTATCCCACACATCCACCTTTTATCTATGAAAAAAAACAAAACTTTAACCCTGCTCTAAGACCCTATTATTTCAATGGGTTAATATTTAGTCATTCTTCTTGGAGTGAGGATGTACCCATGCCGACTTTGCAACCTATGTTGCTCATAAAACTGTTAGTGTGTCTTTTGATTCCTCTTGGTGTCCTGATGATGCCAATTGATGTAATTCCCATTGAGAACCTCACTCTGATACAGCATCGATTACTGGCAATTTTCTTGCTTGCTGCTCTCTTATGGGTATTGGAACCTGTACCTGTGTTTGCAACTTCGATATTCATCATCACTCTTGAGCTCATAATGATCTCAAATAAAGGATTGCATTGGTTTCGAGTACCTTCAGAAGGCCATGAGTTGGGTGCACTCATTCCTTACACTGAAATATTCAGTGCGTTCTCCTCTCCCATCATCATTCTATTTATGGGGGGCTTTGCCCTGGCAATCGCAGCATCAAAATATGAGTTGGACAACAATTTAGCCCGAGTACTGCTCAAGCCTTTTGGAACTCAACCGAAATTTATCATGCTTGGTTTGATGCTGATTACCTCTGTGTTTTCAATGTTTATGTCCAATACCGCAACCACGGTAATGATGTTGGCATTGTTGGGACCTATTGTGGCATCGGCACCCAAGGGGGATTTAGGTATTAAAGCTTTGGTACTCTGTATCCCTATAGCGGCAAACACTGGTGGTATTGCCACCCCAATAGGTACACCTCCCAATGCAATTGCATTGCAGTACCTAACGGGTGAACACAGTATTAGTTTCTTATCTTGGATGAAGATGGGTCTGCCCTTTGTCTTTATCCAGCTCACCTTCGCATGGTTCCTATTACAAAAGTTATTTCCCTCTTCTCAACCATCTATGACGCTTAAGCTTGAAGGAACATTTATGCGCAGCTGGAGAGCAATTGTGGTGTACATAACTTTTGCTGCCACCATACTTCTGTGGATGACAACCTCGCTACACGGTATGAACACCTATGTTGTAGCAGTAATCCCGTTAGCGATATTTACCTTAACTGGCATTATGGGCAAAGAAGAGCTCAAACAAATCAACTGGGATGTACTTTGGCTTGTTGCTGGTGGTATCGCCATTGGCATTGGCTTAGAACAAACTGGTTTAGCGAAAGCTCTCGCGCACGCAATTGATTACGAGTCTCTCTCTCCAATGTCCGTTGTTATTACACTTTCAATCATCTGCTGGCTAATGGCAAACTTTATGTCAAATACCGCAACCGCTAACTTGTTGATGCCGATAGCAGCCGCAATTGGCACATCGATGCAAAGCTTGTCCGATGTTGGTGGTATTCAGGGACTGCTGGTTGTTGTCGCATTTTCAGCTTCTTTAGGGATGATTTTACCCGTATCTACACCACCGAACTCACTGGCGTATTCAACAGGATTGATAGAAAGCAGAGACATGGCAAAAGCAGGTGTCATCATTGGTGTAGTTGGCTTGTTGATTGTGTATATCGCCACTTGGATACTCACTTAACCTACTTTTCCCTCTATCAAAATCTCCCTTGTACAAGGGAGATTTTTGTTTTCTGCTATAGAAAGTTTTCCTGTCGATGCACTACCTATAAAAAGCACCAATAACGCTGCTATTGCCTCCATCGTAAATGATATGAATTTACTTTGTTTTCTCATATCTTGATGGCATATTGAGAACCCTTTTCCCTCCCTCTCAAGGATCAATCATGGGCTATGAATGGCTGGCGCTTGCTGCGGCATTTCTGTGGGCTATTGCCAGTTTACTTTCTGTTACTCCCGCCAGACATCTTGGAACCTTTGCCTATAGCCGATGGAGAATGGGATCGACATTTACCATTTTAGCCACAATGGCACTAATTACTGGTGGCTGGTCAACGGTAGAAGCATCAGCAGTTCCACCCATGATGTTGTCGGGACTTATCGGCATATTCATTGGTGATACCGCACTCTTTGCCTGCTTGAACCGTATGGGGCCTCGCCAATCAGGTCTACTTTTCTCTTGTCATGCCGTTTTTTCAACTGTGTTAGGATATTTTCTCTTTAGCGAGAGCATGACGCCTCTTGAACTTTTAGGTTCAACTCTAGTCTTCTCTGGTGTATTGACTGCCATATTTTTCGGCAGAAGAGGACAAGCCAGCAACCATTTAGAAATGGTGCATGGTAACGTTTGGATAGGACTAGGCTTAGGATTAACCGCAGCGCTATGCCAAGCTTTGGGTGGTGTAATTGCAAAACCAATAATGCAAACGGATATTGATCCGGTAGCCGCATCTTCAATACGAATGCTGACGGCGTTTGTCGCCCACTGCTTACTGCGAGCGACCGGAACTCGCGTTGCACGGCCGACTCAAAAAATGAACTGGAAAATTTTTGGCATTACTACCATCAATGGTTTTATTGGTATGGCGCTGGGCATGACGCTGATTTTGTATGCTCTGCGTGAGGGGAATGTAGGTATGGTAGCTCTGCTTTCTTCCACTACACCTATCATGCTATTGCCTATACTTTGGATCTATACCAAACAAAGACCAAACCGTTTTGCATGGTTAGGCGCGATTGTCGCCGTCGCTGGAACAAGCATTTTGGTCTACTAACGAACTATTTTTAGTTTGCTAACTATAAGAATAAACAAGCAATTTGAGATAATTTTTTGATCAATTGGCTACATTTTATTGCAACGATAGGGAGAATCATTGATCTTGCCCTACAGTAACGGCTATAAAGTGTAGTAAAATTACGCTAATTTCAGTTTTTAGTTACTTTGAATTTGACGAGGTTATAAGTATGTCAGCTAAGAAGCCAATGGCTCTAGTGATTCTTGACGGTTGGGGTTACCGTGAAGACAGCAGCAACAATGCTATCAACAATGCTAACACTCCTGTGATGGATGCATTGATGGCAAACAACCCAAATACTCTAATTTCGGCTTCTGGTATGGATGTAGGTCTACCTGACGGTCAAATGGGTAACTCTGAAGTAGGTCACACTAACATCGGCGCTGGTCGTATTGTTTATCAAGACCTAACTCGCATCACTAAATCTATCGCTGACGGTGATTTCCAAACAAACGATGCTCTAGTAACAGCAATTGATAACGCGGTTGCTGCTGGCAAAGCTGTTCACCTAATGGGTCTTATGTCTCCAGGTGGCGTTCACTCTCACGAAGATCACATCTACGCAGCTATCGAATTAGCAGCGGCTCGTGGCGCAGAAAAGATTTACCTACACTGCTTCCTAGACGGTCGTGATACACCACCTCGTAGCGCAGAAGGTACTCTGCAACGTTTTGATGAGTTGTTCGCAAAACTAGGCAAAGGCCGTATCGCATCTTTAGTTGGTCGTTACTACGCAATGGACCGCGACAACAACTGGGAACGTGTAGAAAAAGCTTACGACCTATTAACTGCAGCTCAAGGTGAGTTCACTTTCGATTCTGCGCTAGCAGGTCTAGAAGCAGCATATGCTCGTGACGAAAACGATGAGTTCGTTAAAGCAACAGAACTTCGTGCAGAAGGCCAAGAATCTGCTGCAATGCAAGATGGTGACGCAGTTCTATTCATGAACTACCGTGCTGACCGTGCGCGTCAAATCACTCGCACTTTCGTGACTGATTTTGCTGGTTTCGAGCGTAAAGTATTCCCTGCTCTTAACTTTGTTATGCTGACTCAATATGCCGCAGATATTCCATTACCAGCCGCTTACCCACCAGCATCACTAGAAAACACATACGGTGAATGGTTATCGAAAGCAGGTAAAACTCAGCTACGTATCTCTGAAACTGAGAAATACGCGCACGTAACCTTCTTCTTCAATGGTGGCGTTGAGAACGAATTTACTGGTGAAGAGCGTCAACTTGTTGCTTCACCAAAAGTGGCAACTTACGATCTTCAACCAGAAATGAGCTCTGCTGAGCTAACGGATAAACTTGTAGCTGCTATCAAATCTGGCAAATACGATGCTATCATCTGTAACTACCCGAATGGCGACATGGTTGGTCACACTGGTGTGTACGATGCGGCAGTTAAAGCTTGTGAAGCGGTTGACGAATGTATCGGTCGTGTTGTTGAAGCAATCAAAGAAGTGGATGGTCAACTACTTATCACTGCTGACCACGGTAACGCAGAAATGATGATCAACCCTGAAACGGGTGGCGTACACACAGCTCACACTAGCCTTCCAGTACCACTAGTGTATGTGGGTAGCAAAGACATCGAGTTTATCGAAGGCGGTAAGCTGTCAGATCTAGCACCAACTATGCTTGCTCTGACTGATACTGAAATCCCAGCAGAAATGTCTGGCCAAGTTATTTACAAATAAGTAGAACTTGCGAAGTGATTGTGGAAGCCCTAACGTCAGTTAGGGCTTTTTTATCGCCAAATTTCGCTATAAGACAAATACTATGACAAAGTTTTTGCATCCGGCACTCGCCTCATTCCACTCTTTGAGTATACTGGTTACTCATTGAATCTATTGGCGAACATGCTCCCTACATGACGATCACATTACGACACAACCTAAAGCACAACCTCGTCAACATTATAGTGGCGTTGTTTTTCTGTTTTTCTATTTTGTCTGTGTCTAATGTTTTTGCAGCTTCACAGCAAGAGTTGAAAGGCGTGACGGGGGAGATATCTCGCCAGAAACAAGAGTTGACCAAACAACAGAGTCAGCTTGATCAACTACAACAATCGCTGAAACAACAAGAGATCAATATTTCGAATCTTGAAAAACAGATCAAAGACACCAAAAGAGATCTATCTTCAGCAAATCAAAACATCAGTAAACTTCACACGAAAATAAAAGAACTCGAAGCAAAACGCACACAGCAAGCTGATAAGTTAGAACAACTGCTTCAGACTTATTACATCACTAAAAACTCATCAGCAAATAGCAACTTACTCAACAACAACGTGGAAGAAGACCGCATCAGCCAATACTTCCAACATTTAGCCAAAGCACGTAGCGAGACCATTCAAGCGCTGAAACAGACCAGAGAACAGCTCGAAGAAAGCCAGAAACAGATACAGCTAGAACGAGACCAAATTGCCTCATTGTTAGAACAACAAACCCAAAAGCGTGACCAGTTAGCAAAAACCCAGTCTCAGCGTAAAGGCACGGTAAGCAAGATTCAGAAGAGCATTTCAGGCGACAAAGTGTATCTTTCAGAGCTGCAACGTAATGAAACGCGCCTAAAAGCTGAAATAGCCAAAGCTGCGAAGCGCAATGCGATCCCTATGGATGGTATCAGCCAGCAACGAGGCAAGCTCGCTTGGCCAATTAAGGGCTCCGTTTTACATAATTTTGGTGAGCGCCAAACCGGTCAGGTGGATTGGAAAGGTATCGTAATATCCGCCAATTATGGTCAAGCCGTCACTGCGGTCTACCCTGGTACAGTTGTGTTTGCGGAATATCTTCGAGGTTATGGTTTAGTTGTCCTGTTAGATCACGGTAAAGGCGATATGACCTTATATGGTTTCAATCAGTCCTTGATGAAGAAAGAGGGCGACAAGGTTACTGCAGGTGAAACTATCGCACTGGCTGGCGATACCGGTGGTCAATCACGACCTAGCCTATACTTTGAGGTTCGACGTAATAGCCGTGCTGAAAACCCTCGCACTTGGCTTACTCACTAATGTCTTATTGACTCCGATTGCTCCATAATCTAATTATCAATAGACATCTTAGATTTGATTTAGCATTACCTATAAACCAAAGTGATAAGTTAACTTTATTAATTAATCCCATTTTTATTTGTGCCATTTTTCGAATAGGCGTAAAGCCAAAGCCTTGTCAGATAAGCCTTATCTCTTGCTTACTACCATAATTTCTCTCACAAACGGGTTAAAATTAACCGTCTATTCACCAAACCCATAATCAATATGTCTATTACTGAACAAGCGAAAAAGCTCATCATAGATAGCACTGACATTTTAACGGACGATGTTATTAAGTTCGGGAACCAGTACGGCTACATTGCCTATACATCAAATACCAGTGCTGCTTGGCGAGAATCCATTGTTGGCGTATCAGCAGGCTTAATTGCTTTGTTGTCAAAAGACAAAATACAAACAATGGATCCCAACATCTGTTTAGAGCTTAATGATTGGGGTGAAGAGATCATTGGTTACTTCCGCGACAGAGCCATCGTTCATCAAAAAAGAGCGATTGAACTCTATATGTATACCGGATTACTCAAATATTATCGTCAGGTATACCTTGCGTTGGTGAAAAGCCTGAATGCTTGCGATGACGAAATTGAGTGGCTGATTGCTCTGGTCAATGGTTACTTTGATCGTGGTGAAATCGTGACGTGCTACGAGTATCAAACATTAACCTCTAACACTAGCCAAGAACTATCCGACATCAAACATAGCCACAGAGAAGTACTCAACAACAAAAACCAACTTCTCTCGATCATTGAAAGCATCGACCTGCCACTATTTGGCATTGATAACCAAGGTTATATCCGCCACGCCAACGGCTTAGGTCATAAGATATTATCACTTCAGCATCACACTGGTGATAACCAAAACTATTGGGATGTTAACCTAGACGAGATAGGTTTTAACGTTAACCAACTCATTCCTGATTTCAACGCTATCAGTGAATCGAATAAGACGAATAAGCATCTTTACAACATCGTCAATATTGATGGTACTCCTTATGAATTGTATTTTTATAAATACAAAGGCATGGTGCGCTATCGAGACGAACATGATTCCATCATAGTGATGTTGCGTGATATCTCTAATTTGGCGGCTTATGAAAACCAACTTGAATCTGAACGCCAAAAAAGAATCGCAGAAAAACAGGAAATCATTCAGGTTCTGGGCGACATTCTGGAAAATCGTTCAGATGAAACGGGGTTACATGTTCGTCGAGTTGCGTGTGTTGCAAGCAAACTAGGCATGCTTTATGGCTTAAATCATGAAGATGTAACGACGCTTTATACCGCCAGTCCACTTCACGATGTAGGTAAAATCGCCGTTCCGGATGCGATACTGAACAAACCTGGCCGACTGACCAAAGAAGAATTCGAAATCGTTAAAAAGCACTCCGAAGTCGGTAGAAACTTGCTGAGAGGAAGTGACTCCCATCTAATGCAAATGGCTTGTATCATCGCACATGAACATCACGAGAAATGGGATGGTAATGGTTATCCATGCGGTAAGGCCGGGGAAGAGATTCATATTTTTGCTCGTATTGTCGCAATTGCAGATGTATTTGACGCACTACTGAGTAAACGTCCATACAAAAATTCTTGGGCTAAAGAAGAAGTGTTGCAGGAATTTATTGACCAAAAAGGTAAGCACTTTGACCCAGAGTTGGCTCAACTGCTTATCGATAACTTTGAAGAACTTGCTCATTTGCATACTCAGGCCAACGAGTTTAGCTTGCCTCAAATTTACCAGCTACATACCATCAATTGCGCTGCCTAAGTGCTGGCTTGACCCACTCTTCAAAACAGGAAGGCCTTAACGCCTTCCTGTTTTAATTTCTGTAATAACTTTCTACTGTATGAATTAACTTTGATAGTTGCACCTCGGGTAAACGGTTTATACCACCAGCCGCTTCCCGTCCTCCACCAGTCACAAACTGCGAGCACAGTTCCCCTGCACCTTGCTTATTGTTTAATGGCGCTCGAAGAGAAACAGCAAAGCTACTATCGTCAATTTTGGTCAATACAAGGTGAGCTTGAGAAGGCGATTGATTGGCAACTAAGTTGCCATACACACCACTCACTCGATGAGAGAAAGCCTCATCTGGTAACTCAAATGCTCTTAACGTTTGACTCTCATAGAAACTAGGGACAGAGATAGCTTGTGCAACATCCGCTTCATATGCCGCTTTTAATTGATAAAAAGGCGATGATTCATCTTTTATCACCTCAAACGGGGATGGATAAGCTAGCAGTATTTGATAGAGCTTTTCAGGGTGAAAATGCAGCTGATCAGTGCTCTTTCCATAACCGTTGTAATTAATAAGAGTGCCTAGCTCTTTAAGCTGCTCAGACTCTTGCAGTGTTAGCCCCAACTCTTTACACAATCCATCAGCAACTCTATTCAAGTTATCGCCGTAAGTGGCAGTAATCGCCCATTCACGGAATCGTCCTTCTAACAACTTGTCGATAATCAAAGCAGTGCACATATCGGGTTCTAAATGAATATGAGCAGCTAATTGACTGTGAGAAGGAATAACACCAGCTTGATGATGATCCGCATAAAACACATCGGCGCCAGCTTCCAGAGCTGCAAGCAACCCTGCATGGTTTTTCTGCATAGAGATATCAAGCACAGTGAGAAAATCGCCCGCTTTGATATTCAGTTTATCGAGTAACTGAATATCTCTTTTAACACCCGTAACAAGCTGAGCTTCTTTAGGCTGATCAAGCCTGAGTTGAAGAAGGGAGATGATACCATCGGCATCACCATTAAAAACATCGTAGTGCATGGCTGATAATTCGTTAAAAGTGGGGTTAATCAATAAACTATCAGCGTTTGTTATTCAGAGACAAGATTGAAAGGTTATAACTCATCACCTTTCAACCCTATGCTTAGTGGTCACTCTTCTAAACATGAAGTGCCAGAATACCATCTTCCAGCAGTTGCAACTGTTCGTAACCTTGCGGAGTGGTACAAGGTTTAACAAGTGAGATCATTTGCAACATGCCTTTATAAATCACTCGCTCGGTAATCTCGGTTTTCAATGACATTGCTGATTGATACGCCAACCAACCTGAATAGACCATATGCAATGAAGTTACCAAGGTTTCCAAATCATCTTTTTCAACATCAAGAAGCTCCATATCAACGAAGTTTTGCATGATATTGATTAAGTTCACATGCAACTTCTCTTGAGAAGCGATGTATTCAACATGCAGTTCCTCATCACGCTGCAAAATTTCAGGCAAGTTTGAATAGAAGAAACGATATTTCCACATCAAGTTGAACATTGAATCGAGATAGTGCTTTAACAAAGTTAAGCTTTCATATTGCCCCTGTAGCGGTGTAAATCTTTCAATCAGCTCTTGCGAATAAAGAGCGAAGATCTCTCGTACAATCTCTTGTTTATTGCGGAAGTGGTAATAGAGATTACCCGGGCTAATCTCCAGATGGGCAGCAATATGGTTGGTGGTCATAGCGCGCTCACCGTTTTCATTAAACAGCTCCAAAGCTGCGTGAACGATTCTGTCTCTTGTCTTCATTGGCTCGCCAGATTGTAATTGACTCTATCGCAGTATAAATCAGTGATAGCTAAAGTAAAAAAAAAGCGCTCGATTATGAGCGCTTCGTATGTCATTCACTTATTTGTTATAAGACTGGTTATGGTAAGGCTTAGATAGCTCGTGTACCGCTTCAACAAACACTCCAGCGTTCTCTGGCGGAACGTCTAAGTGAATACCATGACCGAGGTTAAAGACATGACCAGTGCCTTCATGACCAAAGCCTTCGAGAATCGAAGACACTTCTTGGCGAATACGTTCAGGTTGAGCATATAGAATCGATGGGTCCATGTTACCTTGCAGCGCAACTTTATCACCAATGCGTGCTTTGGCATCGGCAATGTTGATTGTCCAGTCAAGGCCAACAGCATCACAGCCTGTTGCTGCAATGCTTTCCAACCACATACCACCGTTCTTAGTGAACAGAGTAACCGGAACTCGGCGACCTTCGTTTTCACGAATCAGACCATCAACAATCTTATGCATGTATTGCAGTGAGAATAGGTTGTAGTCACGAGGAGTCAGTACGCCGCCCCAAGTATCAAATACCATTACAGATTGCGCACCCGCTTTAATCTGAGCATTTAGGTACTCAATAACACTGTCTGCAAGCTTGTCCAACAATGTATGTAGCGTTGCTGGTTCTGCGTACATCATCTGCTTAATCTTAGTGAAAGCTTTTGAGCTGCCGCCTTCTACCATATAAGTCGCTAATGTCCATGGGCTACCCGAAAAACCAATCAAAGGTACTTCACCTTTAAGGTCTTTGCGGATTTGGCGCACTGCATTCATTACATACTGCAATTCACCTTCTGGATCGGGTAAACCAATTTTATCCACGTCAGCTTTACAGGTAATTGGACGGTCAAATACAGGACCTTCACCAGCTGCAAAACGTAGCCCTAGACCCATAGCATCTGGAATAGTAAGAATGTCTGAAAACAGAATCGCAGCATCTAGAGGAAAACGACGTAATGGCTGTAATGTCACTTCAGAAGCTAACTCTGCGTTTTTGCACAGCGACATAAAATCACCCGCTTGCGCGCGCGTCGCACGATACTCTGGCAAATAACGCCCTGCTTGGCGCATCATCCACACAGGAGTGCAGTCAACGGGCTGCTTCAACAAAGTACGAAGATAACGGTCGTTCTTTAATTCTGTCATTCTGGCTTCCAACTTCTAGGCTTATTTCTTTAGTTTCTTTGTTAATTAGGCGCGTATTCTACCACTTATTTCTCTGCAACAGACCATAGATTTACGGTTTGTAGAACTGAGCTTTGCAACCTAGATCATGTTATTAACTTTTAAATCAATGGTTAATTTGCGTGCAAACTGAAACAGTGTTTAAAATCTCGGTGCTAGCGAAAACTACAATAATATACGGGTACTCAGTACTCGACATCTCATAACGACATCTTACTTACCCCCTCCCTCACCGGAGGGTTTTTTTTGCCTGTTTTATCTCACCTTTTAATTATATCGACGTTGAATACTCATCTTTGATGGCATTAACCGTGTGTTCTATTAGTGCTCTGGCAATCGTACCTTTTGGTGCGACCAGCGGCATCTCACTTGGTATAAACCATTGAGCGTCACTCAACTCTGAATAATCAGGGCGAATATCACCACCAGCGAAATCAGCCAAAAATGCCATCATCATACTGGAAGGAAAAGCCCAAGGTTGGCTACCAAAGTATCGGATGTTCTTAACGCTAATACCCGTTTCTTCCAACACCTCGCGAGCCACACACTGTTCTAAGGTCTCCCCGACTTCCAAGAATCCAGCAATCACCGTATACATACCCGTTTGATGACGAGGATGCTGTGCCAGAAGAATCTGATTCTCTTTTCGCACCGCAACAATGATGCATGGGAAAATGCGAGGATAATGAAGAGTTCGGCAGTCCTGACATTGCATTGCCAGATCACGATGGTTGAGATGGGTGCGTCCACCACACTGTGGGCAAAAGCGTAGCGTTTGGCTCATGTGTCCATACTGAACGGCTCGGCTTGCGGCGAGAAATAATGCTTCATCGACAACCAATAATTCGCGCAAAGAGGTCATCTCAAAGTCTTTATCAAGATCGGCGTGATTCAGCCAATAAACCGGATGTCCTTTGTATTGTTCAACTTCGATTGCAGTTTCGGTCGGCAGTTCAAGATCCTTTGCCGTTCCGAATGGCACGGCTCCGTCAATGGTCCAAAGTTCACTTCCTGAAACAACACACCAATAAGCTGATTTGAGGTCACTATTTTTTAACATACAAACTCCTGTTGCTTGCAGTTCGTTCATTTTACTGGCAATCTAATTTCATACCAGAGTTTGTCTCTATTTGTTTACCACACATAAACTCTCGTGAAAACAACAGGCTGTATCCTACTCATACAGCGAAATGTGCAAAGGACAGTCTATCCTACGATAGCTCTATCTTGAGGGCCTGGCCATGCTAAAAAAATTCAAACAAACACAAGAGCAATGGGGCGGAGCCAGTGACGTTATCGATCATTGGTTAGAAAAGAGACAGCATGTAGTTGTTGAATATTGCAAAATTGCTGCACTTCAACCTTGTGCTTCTAAAGTCTCGGTTTCGGAACTCCCTTCACCTCAAGAACTTCAGTATTTCTGTCAGGAAATCGTCGACTATATTTCTGAAGGCCATTTTAAGGTCTACGACATGGTGATGAATAAATGGCAATCAACTGGTTTTAAAGCCACTGACGAGATCAATCGAGCTTATTCAGAGATCGTCTTAACCACCGATCCTCTACTGAACTTTACCGATAAGTATGCTGCTGTAAGTGAAGAAGATGAGTTGGAAACTTTCGATGAAGATTTATCTAAAGTTGGGCAAATTTTAGAATCCCGATTTGAGTTGGAAGATCATCTGATCCAGCTCATCATTGATAGCCTGTCGATTCCACCAGGCGCATAAGTTAACTTAGATTCAGTAGCTAACCGCTTTATTTGATTACAAATCTTTTCCAATAAAAAAGGCACCTTTCGGTGCCTTTTTTCATATCGATAGTGCGATTACTCTTCTGAAGAGAAGCCTGCATTCAATAGTGCAGCTAGGTTATCCGTAGCTTGCTCTGCTGAAGGGCCTTCTTTCTGAGCTTCACGCTTAGATTGACGCTCTTGGTGGTACGCAAAACCAGTACCAGCAGGAATCAAACGACCAACGATAACGTTCTCTTTCAGACCACGTAGGTCATCACGCTTACCAGATACCGCAGCTTCAGTCAGTACGCGCGTCGTTTCTTGGAACGATGCCGCAGAGATGAACGATTCTGTTGCTAGAGACGCCTTCGTGATACCTAGAAGTTCACGTTCAAAACGTGCAGGCTCTTTGCCTTCTGCTTCTAGAGCACGGTTCGCAATCTTAACTTGTGAGTATTCAACTTGCTCACCAGGTAGGAACTCAGAGTCACCTGCGAAAGTAATTGTACACTTACGTAGCATCTGACGAACGATGGTTTCGATGTGCTTATCGTTAATCTTAACACCTTGCAGACGGTAAACTTCCTGAACTTCGTTAGCAATGTAAGAAGTCACAGCGTGAATACCACGTAGACGTAGGATGTCATGTGGAGACTCTGGACCATCTGCGATCACGTCACCACGTTCGATACGCTCACCTTCAAACACGTTCAACTGACGATGCTTAGGAATCATCTCTTCGTAAACTTCACCGCTGTCGCGAGTGATGACTAGACGACGTTTACCCTTAGTTTCTTTACCGAACGACACAGTACCTGTGTACTCAGCAAGGATTGCAGGCTCTTTCGGCTTACGAGCTTCAAATAGGTCTGCTACGCGAGGTAGACCACCCGTGATGTCTCGGTTACCGCCAGATTTCTGAGGAATACGAGCAAGAGTATCACCCACATTCACTTCAGCGCCATCTTCGATGTTCACGATCGCTTTACCAGGTAAGAAGTATTGAGCTGGCATATCAGTACCAGGAATCATTACATCGTTACCTTTCTCATCCACAAGTTTGATAGCTGGACGCATATCTTTACCTGCTGCTGGACGAGCCGCTGCATCCGTTACTTCGCTTGAAGACAGACCTGTTAGATCATCAGTTTGACGAGAAACAGTTACGCCATCGATCATGTCTACGAACTGGATGCGACCTGCCACTTCAGTGATGATTGGCAATGTGTGCGCTTCCCAGTTAGCAACAACTTCACCAGCTTCAACTGCGTCGTTATCTGCTTTGCTTAGCAATGAACCGTAAGGAAGTTTGTGCTTCTCTTTGGTACGACCAAATTCGTCAATGATAGTTAGCTCAGATGCACGAGAAGTGATCACTAGCTTCTTATCTTTGTTAATTACGAATTTAGCATTGTGTAGCTTAACAGAACCTGTGTTCTTCGCTTGAATGCTGTTCTCTGCTGCTGCCGTAGATGCCGCACCACCGATGTGGAACGTACGCATCGTTAACTGTGTACCCGGTTCACCGATAGACTGAGCAGCGATAACACCTACTGCTTCACCTTGGTTCACTAGGTGACCACGAGCTAGATCACGACCGTAACATAGTGCACAACAACCGAAGTCTGCGTCACAGGTTACTACTGAACGTACTTTAATACGGTCAACAGAGTTGTCGTTTAGAATCTGACACCATTTCTCATCAAGAAGCGTGTTACGAGGAACAAGCACTTCTTCTGTACCTGGTTTCAGAATATCTTCAGCAACCACACGACCTAGTGCTAGTTCAGTTAGCGGAACTTTAACGTCACCACCCTCGATGTGAGGCATCATGTCTACACCCTCGTGGGTGCCACAGTCGTGCTCATAAACTACTACGTCTTGAGCAACGTCTACTAGACGACGTGTTAGGTAACCAGAGTTCGCTGTCTTCAATGCTGTATCCGCAAGACCCTTACGAGCACCGTGCGTTGAGATAAAGTACTGAAGTACGTTTAGACCTTCTTTAAAGTTCGCAGTGATTGGCGTCTCGATGATTGAACCATCTGGACGAGCCATAAGACCACGCATACCAGCTAACTGACGAATCTGAGCTGCAGAACCACGAGCACCTGAGTCAGCCATCATATAGATGCTGTTGAATGACTCTTGCTTCTCTTCTTCACCGTCACGGTTAATAACCACTTCAGATGAAAGGTTCTCCATCATCGCTTTTGCTACGCGATCGTTGGTCGATGCCCAAATATCGATCACTTTGTTGTAGCGTTCGCCCGCAGTTACAAGACCAGATTGGAACTGTTCTTGAATTTCGCGTACTTCTTCTTCCGCTTCTGCGATTTCAGTGTATTTCGCTGGCGGTACAACCATATCGTCGATACCAACAGATACACCTGAAAGTGCCGCGTAAGCAAAACCAGCGTACATGATTTGGTCAGCGAAGATTACAGTATCTTTCAGACCTAGCTTACGGTATGCCTCGTTAAGTAGGTTAGAAATTTGTTTCTTACCTAGCTTTTGGTTAACGATGCTGTAAGGAAGACCTGACGGTACGATTTGCCACAACATTGCACGACCGACAGTAGTGTCTACCATCTTAGTTTCTGTTGTGCTGTTACCATCTTCGTCAACAACGGTTTCTGTAATACGTACTTTAACGCGTGCGTGTAGCTCAGCGCTCTTAGTGCGGTATGCCTTTTCAGCCTCTTCTGGGCCAGCAAGGTACATGCCTTCACCTTTCGCGTTGATCTTCTCACGAGTCATGTAGTACAGACCCAATACAACGTCCTGAGAAGGTACGATGATCGGATCACCTGATGCTGGTGACAGAATGTTGTTTGTCGACATCATCAGAGTTCGAGCTTCTAGCTGTGCTTCTAAAGTTAGAGGCACGTGTACCGCCATTTGGTCACCATCGAAGTCCGCGTTATACGCCGCACACACTAGTGGGTGTAGCTGAATCGCTTTACCTTCGATAAGTACAGGTTCAAATGCCTGAATACCTAGACGGTGAAGTGTTGGTGCACGGTTAAGTAGCACTGGGTGTTCACGGATGACTTCATCCAAGATATCCCATACAACAGCTTCTTCACGCTCTACCATTTTCTTAGCCGCTTTGATTGTAGTCGCAAGACCACGAGTCTCTAGCTTGCTGTAGATAAATGGTTTGAATAGCTCTAGTGCCATCTTCTTAGGAAGACCACACTGGTGCAGACGAAGGTATGGACCTACTGTGATTACAGAACGGCCAGAGTAGTCTACACGTTTACCTAGAAGGTTCTGACGGAAACGACCTTGTTTACCCTTGATCATATCAGCAAGAGATTTCAGAGGACGCTTGTTCGAACCTGTGATCGCGCGACCGCGACGACCGTTGTCTAGAAGCGCATCAACAGACTCTTGTAGCATACGTTTTTCGTTGCGTACGATGATGTCCGGAGCAGCTAGCTCAAGAAGACGTTTCAAACGGTTGTTACGGTTAATAACACGACGGTATAGATCGTTCAGATCAGAAGTCGCAAAGCGACCGCCATCTAGTGGTACTAGAGGACGTAGATCTGGCGGAAGCACTGGAAGTACAGTCAGAATCATCCACTCAGGTTTGTTACCTGAACTTACGAATGCTTCAACTAGCTTCAAACGCTTCGTTACTTTCTTACGCTTAGTTTCTGAGTTAGTCGTATCTAGCTCTTCACGCATCTGTTCGATTTCTGCATGAAGGTCCATTGAGCTTAATAGATCTTTGATCGCTTCAGCACCCATCTTAGCGGAGAATTCATCACCCCACTCTTCTAGGCGGTCTAGGTACTCTTCCTCAGTCAGCATTTGACCTTTTTCAAGATCAGTCATGCCTGGTTCTGTTACTACGTACATTTCGAAGTAAAGAACGCGCTCGATATCGCGTAGCGGCATATCCATTAATAGACCGATACGAGATGGTAGAGATTTTAGGAACCAGATGTGAGCAACTGGAGATGCAAGCTCGATGTGGCCCATACGGTCACGACGAACTTTAGTTTGTGTAACTTCAACGCCACACTTCTCACAGATAACACCACGGTGTTTTAGACGCTTATATTTACCACAAAGACATTCGTAGTCTTTTACTGGGCCAAAAATACGCGCACAAAACAGACCATCACGTTCAGGTTTGAACGTACGATAGTTAATCGTCTCAGGTTTTTTAACTTCACCAAAAGACCATGAACGAATCATGTCTGGTGAAGACAGACCGATTTTGATTGCATCAAATTCTTCGGTCTTATGCTGTGCTTTTAGAAAGTTTAATAAGTCTTTCACAATCAGCTCCTGTAAGGAGTTAAAAGCAGCCAGCCAAACGCCAGCTGCTTTCTACCAGATAATCACATTTCTCTGACGAGAAACGAATTACTCTTCGTCTTCTAGCTCAATGTTGATACCTAGCGAGCGAATCTCTTTCAACAATACGTTGAACGATTCAGGCATGCCAGGTTCCATGCTGTGGTTGCCATCTACGATGTTCTTATACATCTTAGTACGGCCGTTAACGTCATCCGACTTAACTGTTAGCATTTCTTGTAGCGTGTAAGCAGCACCATAAGCTTCAAGTGCCCATACTTCCATCTCACCGAAACGCTGACCACCGAACTGAGCTTTACCACCAAGTGGTTGCTGAGTAACAAGGCTGTAAGAACCCGTAGAACGAGCATGCATCTTGTCATCAACTAGGTGGTTCAGTTTCAGCATGTACATGTAACCAACAGTTACAGGACGCTCAAACGCATCACCTGTACGACCATCGAACAGTGTCAACTGACCAGACGTTGGAAGGTCTGCTAGTGACAATAGTTCTTTGATTGAAGCTTCGTTCGCGCCATCAAATACTGGTGTCGCAATCGGTAGACCGTTGCGTAAGTTACCAGCCAGTACGCGTACTTCTTCATCGCTCATAGAAGCAATGTCGACGCTCTGACGAGTTTCACCAAGATCGTAAACCTTCTGTAGGAATTCGCGCAGCTTCGCAAGCTCTTGCTGTTCCTTAATCATTTGGTTGATCTTGTCACCAATACCTTTAGCCGCCAGACCTAAGTGAACTTCTAGGATCTGACCGATGTTCATACGCGAAGGTACACCCAGTGGGTTAAGTACGATATCTACTGGCTGACCAGTTTCATCGTAAGGCATGTCTTCAACAGGGTTAATCTTAGAGATTACACCCTTGTTACCGTGACGACCCGCCATCTTATCACCCGGTTGGATACGACGTTTCACCGCTAGGTAAACTTTAACGATCTTCAATACGCCTGGTGCTAGATCATCGCCTTGAGTGATCTTGCGACGCTTAGCTTCAAATTTCTTATCGAAGTCAGCTTTCAGTTCGTCGTACTGCTCTGCTAGCTGTTCTAGCTGAGTTTGTAGATCGTCGTCTTCTAGCGTTTGTTCTAGCAACTGCTTACGGTCGATAGATTCAACTTTTGCTTGGCTGTAGCCTGCAGTAAGTAGCAGTGAACGAACACGTGCAAATAGACCGCCTTCAAGAATTTGGAACTCTTCTGTCAGGTCTTTCTTCGCTTCTTTCAGCTGCATTTGTTCGATTTCAAGTGCACGCTTGTCTTTCTCTACGCCATCGCGAGTGAAGACTTGTACATCGATAACCGTACCTGCAACAGAGTTAGGCACACGTAGTGAAGTATCTTTAACGTCAGAAGCTTTTTCACCGAAGATAGCACGTAGTAGCTTCTCTTCTGGAGTTAGCTGAGTTTCACCTTTAGGTGTTACTTTACCAACTAGGATGTCACCACCCTTAACTTCTGCACCAATGTAAACGATACCTGACTCATCCAATTTAGATAGAGCAGCTTCACCTACGTTTGGAATATCAGCAGTGATCTCTTCAGCACCAAGCTTAGTATCACGAGCCACACAAGAAAGTTCTTGAATGTGGATAGTGGTAAAGCGGTCTTCTTGAACAACACGCTCAGAAACTAAGATCGAGTCTTCGAAGTTGTAACCATTCCAAGGCATAAATGCGATACGCATGTTTTGGCCAAGAGCCAATTCGCCTAGGTCAGTTGAAGGACCATCTGCAACTACGTCACCACGAGCAACAAGTTCACCTGGCATCACACAAGGACGCTGGTTGATACATGTGTTTTGGTTTGAACGTGTGTACTTAGTTAGATTGTAGATATCGATACCCGCTTCACCTGGTACCAACTCTTCTTCATTAACCTTAACAACGATACGAGATGCGTCCACAGACTGAACAACACCACCACGTTTAGCAACAGCAGTTACACCTGAGTCAACAGCTACGTTACGTTCAATACCAGTACCAACTAGAGGCTTGTCTGCTCTTAGAGTTGGAACTGCCTGACGTTGCATGTTCGCACCCATCAATGCACGGTTCGCGTCATCGTGTTCTAGGAACGGGATAAGCGAAGCTGCGATAGATACTACTTGGTTTGTAGCAACGTCCATGTAGTCGACGTGTTCACGAGGGTGAAGACCAGATTCACCTTTTTGACGAGCAGTGATCAGTTCGTCAGCAAAAGTGCTTTCTTCTGTCAGCTTCGCGTTCGCCTGAGCGATAACGAATTGACCTTCCTCGATAGCTGATAGGTAATCAACTTCATCAGTAACAACACCATCTACTACACGACGGTACGGAGTTTCTAGGAAACCGTACTCGTTACAACGTGCAAACGCAGATAGAGAGTTGATCAAACCGATGTTTGGACCTTCAGGCGTTTCGATAGGACATAGACGACCGTAGTGAGTTACGTGTACGTCACGTACTTCGAAGCCAGCACGTTCACGAGTCAGACCACCAGGACCCAATGCAGAAATACGACGTTTGTGCGTAACTTCTGAAAGCGGGTTGTTTTGGTCCATAAATTGTGAAAGCTGTGAAGAACCAAAGAATTCTTTTACAGCAGCAGAAATCGGTTTCGCGTTGATCAGATCTTGTGGCATCACGTTGTCTAGATCGCCTAGGCTTAGACGCTCTTTAACTGCGCGTTCAACACGTACAAGACCAACACGGAATTGGTTTTCTGCCATTTCGCCTACGCTACGGATACGACGGTTGCCAAGGTGGTCGATATCGTCCACTTCGCCAATACCGTTACGGATCGCGATAAGCTTCTTCATCACTTCGATGATATCAGTTTCATCAAGAGTGCCCTGCTCACCAGCGTCTTCACGACCGATTGAGCTGTTGAACTTCATACGACCTACCGTTGATAGATCGTAACGTTCTTCAGAGAAGAATAGGCTATTAAATAGCGTTTCAGCCGCTTCTTTCGTTGGCGGCTCGCCAGGGCGCATCATGCGGTAAATTTCAACAAGCGCAGAAATACGGTCAGTTGTACTGTCCACACGAACGGTGTCAGACATGAATGGGCCGTGGTCTAGATCGTTCGTAAATAGAACTTCTAGTTTTTTGTATCCCGCTTGAGATAAGTTCGCTAGTGCTTCTAGGCTAATTTCTTGGTTAGCCGCGATGATAACTTCGCCAGTCGCTTCATTGATGTAATCTTTAGAAGATACTTTACCAACTGTGTATTCAACTGGTACTTCAATGAATTCAACGCCATCTTTTTCAAGTTGACGGATGTGACGAGCAGTAACGCGACGACCTTTCTCTACATAGACCTTGCCATCAGCTTCGATGTCAAACGTAGCCGTTTCACCACGAAGACGTTCAGGCACCAACTCCATCATTAGAGTTTGGTCTTTTACTTCGAAGTTCACTTTTTCGAAGAAGATATCAAGGATCTCTTCAGTCGTCTTACCTAGTGCACGAAGAATGATCGATGCAGGTAGTTTACGACGACGGTCAATACGTACGTATAGGTTATCCTTTGGATCGAATTCGAAATCCAACCATGAACCACGGTAAGGAATGATACGTGCGTTGTATAGAACTTTACCTGAAGAGTGGGTCTTACCCTTATCGCTGTCGAAGAATACGCCTGGGCTTCTGTGCAGCTGGGATACGATAACCCTCTCAGTACCATTAATTACAAAGGTACCATTATCTGTCATGAGTGGAATTTCACCCATGTAGACTTCTTGTTCTTTAATATCTTTGACAGTACCTGCTGGCGCGTCTTTATCAAAAATCACAAGGCGTAATTTTACGCGCAGTGGTTTTGAATAAGTTACACCACGGATTTGACATTCTTTAACGTCAAAAACTGGCTCACCAAGACGGTAGCTAACGTATTGCAGCTCTGAATTGCCGTTGTAGCTCTGAATTGGAAATACAGAACGAAAAGCAGCTTCAAGACCGTATTGTCCCTCAGGATCCTGTTCGATAAATTTATCGAACGAATCGAGCTGGATCGATAGCAGGTATGGAATGTCCAGTACTTGTGGACGAGTACCAAAGTCCTTACGGATGCGCTTTTTCTCGGTATAAGAGTAAACCATGGGGTTCCTCAGCTCGCTGATAAGTGACCCAAACTGTCCACCTTGAAGGTTTAGGACAGTGACTAAATCGCTGTTTACTGTAGTGACGGTTTGTCAGTTCGACTTCCGCTTTTTGCATGAATATGGGACGCTTAAACAGCGGGAAAATTCGCCCATACCCTACAGCGCAAAAAGGCCGGTGGTTATTAAACCACCAGCCATTAGCCTTACGGCTAAGAAATTAAGTAATTATTACTTAACTTCAACAGTTGCACCAGCTTCTTCAAGCTCTTTCTTCAGTGCTTCTGCTTCTTCTTTAGAAACAGCTTCTTTCAGAGGAGCTGGAGCGCCGTCAACTAGAGCTTTAGCTTCTTTAAGACCTAGGCCAGTTGCGCCACGTACTGCTTTGATTACTTGTACTTTGTTTGCACCAGCAGCAGTTAGGATTACGTCAAATTCAGTTTGCTCAGCAGCAGCTTCGCCTGCAGCAGCGCCGCCAGCTACAACAGCAGCAGCAGCAGAAACACCGAATTTTTCTTCCATTGCAGTGATTAGTTCAACAACTTGCATTACAGACATTTCTGCAACTGCGTCTAGGATTTGCTCGTTAGTAATAGACATAACAATTCTCTTTTAAGTCAACAATAAGTTTATTTTGCAACCAGTAAAAAGCAAGGCAATTAAGCCGCTTCTTTTTGATCACGGATAGCAGCGATAGTACGAACCAATTTACCAGCAGAAGCTTCTTTCATGCACATCATTAGGCGTGCGATTGCTTCGTCGTAAGTTGGTAGTGTCGCTAGTACTTCAACGTCAGTGATTACACCTTCGAATGCAGCAGCTTTGATCTCGAATTCTTTGTTCTCTTTTGCAAAGTCTTTAAAAAGACGTGCAGCAGCACCAGGGTGCTCGTTAGAGAAACCGATCAAAGTTGGACCTACGAATACGTCTTGTAGACATTCGTAAGCTGTGCCTTCTACAGCGCGACGTGCAAGTGTGTTACGAACAACTTTTAGGTAAACACCAGCTTCACGAGCTTGTTTACGTAGAGTCGTCATAGCAGCAACTTGTACACCACGAGAGTCAGCTACAACTGCAGAAAGTGCACCACTGGCCGCTTCGTTGACTTCAGCAACAATTACTTGTTTGTCTTGAAGGTTTAAAGCCATCTTGGATTACTCCTGGTTGATATTACACCACTCACTATTGTCACAACAGTGAGAGATTATTAGGTGCAGTTCCAGAAGAAAGGTAACCCATTCTTTAAAATAAAAAATGAAATCTTTCTGTCAGGTTCGGGCACCATCTACGTAGGTTGTATTAAGTTATCAAGTGATAACGCCTACGGTCTTGGACGGAGACTGAATACTGATTCAGAGAATCGGACTTCAGCCCCAACCACAAATATTAGGCGCAAAATTATACACAAATTTTACGCCTAAGCAAATGCATTATGCTTGAGTGTTCAGAGTATTCTGATCAACAGCAACACCAGCACCCATAGTAGTAGAGATGCTTACCTTCTTCAGGAAAACGCCTTTCGCTGAAGATGGTTTTGCTTTCTTAAGCGCAACTAGTAGAGCTTCTAAGTTCTCTTGTAGTTGGTTAGCTTCGAAAGACACCTTACCAATAGTAGTGTGGATAATACCGTTCTTGTCGTTACGGTAACGAACCTGACCAGCTTTAGCATTCTTAACTGCTTCAGCAACGTTAGGAGTTACAGTGCCAACTTTCGGGTTAGGCATTAGACCACGTGGACCAAGAATGGTACCAAGTTGACCTACAACGCGCATTGCATCTGGAGATGCGATAACTACGTCGAAGTCCATAACACCTTTCTTAACTTGGTCAGCTAGGTCGTCCATACCCACTAGGTCAGCACCTGCAGCTTTAGCAGCTTCAGCGTTTGCACCTTGAGTGAATACAGCAACACGGATATCACGACCAGTACCGTGTGGTAGTACAGTTGCACCACGTACGTTTTGGTCAGATTTACGAGCGTCGATACCTAGGTTAACAGCAACGTCAACAGATTCTACGAATTTTGCAGTTGCTAGTTCTTTAAGAAGAGCTACTGCTTCGTTGATTTCGTACTCTTTAGTTACATCCACTTTCTCGCGGATTGTACGCATACGCTTAGTTAGTTTTGCCATTATATTAACCCTCTACCACTAGGCCCATTGAACGAGCAGTACCCGCAATAGAGCGTTTCATCGCTTCGATGTCAGCACCAGTCATATCAGCAGCTTTAGTTTCTGCGATTTCTTGGATTTGAGCGTCAGTGATAGTACCCACTTTTTCAGTGTTTGGACGACCAGAACCAGACTTGATACCAGCTGCTTTCTTAAGAAGAACTGCTGCAGGTGGAGTCTTAGTTTCGAATGTGAAAGAACGGTCGCTGTATACAGTGATAACAACTGGAGTAGGTAGACCTTTCTCAATAGATTCCGTACGTGCGTTGAACGCTTTACAGAATTCCATGATGTTTACACCACGTTGACCTAGAGCAGGACCAACTGGTGGACTTGGGTTAGCCATACCCGCTGCAACTTGCAGCTTGATATAAGCTTCAACTTTCTTAGCCATGATATTTCCTAAATTTTGGGTTCAAACGCTAATTAACAATCAGCTCCCCGAAGTAACAAAACCAATTAAAGGTTTAGAAAACCTGATTCTCAAGTGATAACACTCAAAAAATGGTATTAGCACCTGTAAAAAGGCGCGAAATTATAGCTAGCATTCGCGCCCGAAACAAGCATAAAAGGTGTTTTTTTAGTCAACCTTTTCAACTTGTCCAAATTCAAGCTCAACAGGTGTCGCACGACCAAAGATCGATACAGACACTTTCAGGCGGCTCTTTTCGTAATCCACTTCTTCAACCGTACCGTTAAAGTCAGCAAATGGACCTTCGTTAACACGAACCACTTCACCCGCTTCGAACATAGTCTTAGGACGTGGAGCTTCGCTCGCTTTCTCAAGACGGTTCAGAATCGCGTCTGCTTCTTTATCAGTAATTGGCGCTGGACGATCAGATGTGCCACCAATGAAGCCCATTACACGAGGGACGCTACGTACTAGGTGCCAAGATTCATCATTCATGATCATTTGCACAAGCACGTAACCAGGGAAGAATTTACGTTCACTCTTACGGCGTTGACCCGCGCGCATCTCAACAACTTCTTCAGTTGGGACAAGCACTTCACCGAATAGATCTTCCATGCTGTGCATCTTGATATGTTCACGTAGAGATTGTGCTACGCGACCTTCAAAGCCAGAGAAGGCTTGAACTACATACCAGCGTTTTTTTGGAGCTTCACTCATGTATTAAACCCTCTATACCCCAGTAGCAAAGGCCACTAGACGAACCATAATTCCGTCAATGCCCCAAAGTACTAGAGCCATTACAATACTTACCGCTAACACAATTAGTGTCGTTTGCATCGTTTCTTGGCGTGTAGGCCAAACAACTTTACGAACTTCCATTCGTGATTCACGTGCAAAACTAATTGCGGCTTTGCCTTTTGATGTTGTTGCAGCAACGCCTAGCGCAGCAGCAATTAACACAATTACACCTGCAGCGCGAATCACTACAGACAATTCACCATACAGGTAATTACCCACAACAGCGGCAGCTAGCAGAACAAAAGTGACAATCCACTTAAATGTATCTGCTGCGTTTGAGCTATCAGGAGCTTCAGCATTTGCTTTCATAAACCAACCTGTCACACAAGTCTTACTATAGACGACAACAACCCCGCTGCTGCAGGGCAAATCCATAACATCAAGATAAAATACCTCGATGCACTCTCTTTTTTATTTGTTAAAGAGCTAAATTCTTTAACAAATAGTCCTGATTTCACACTCACTTGTTTAAAAAACTAGCTAATGCTTAATACAGCGCATAAAAAGGGCATCAAATGATGCCCTTTTTACTAGTGTCACGTCAAATCTTATTCAAAGATTTTAGCTACAACACCAGCACCAACTGTACGGCCACCTTCGCGGATCGCGAAACGTAGACCTTCATCCATTGCGATTGGAGCAATTAGCTCAACGATCATTTGGATGTTGTCGCCTGGCATTACCATTTCTACGCCTTCTGGTAGAGAGATATCACCAGTTACGTCAGTTGTACGGAAGTAGAACTGTGGACGGTAGCCTTTGAAGAACGGAGTATGACGGCCGCCTTCATCTTTAGACAGTACGTATACTTCTGACTCGAATTTAGTGTGAGGAGTGATTGAACCTGGTTTAGCAAGTACTTGACCACGTTCAACTTCGTCACGCTTAGTACCACGTAGAAGTGCACC
>NZ_JBPAOE010000018.1:0-30244 GCF_054051265.1 Vibrio sp. C8 | reverse complement strand
CAGGACAATAAGCGTGGTAGCGAAGACTTAAATATCAAGGTTAAAGAGTTATCCTCTTTGGTTGAACGTTTCAAAGTATAGCTCCCTAACTTGATGAATCTAAATGGGAGTACGACGGCTCCCTCGTGCTAAATAGGGTATGCAAAGTCAGCAATCCAAATTGCTGACTTTTTGTGTCTTTGATTATGATGCACTTACACAGAAACTCAGCGCTCACTTATTGCCATACATTACTTAACTTAACAACTCCATTTAACACCTTAAGGGAAGTTGGATGAACTTTGTCCAAATATGACATCAATTCTTTTTAGTAGCGTCTTTGAACAGTCAAATGACTAGGGGTTAAGGCTATTAACTTTCGCCGACTGTATGTATTTTGCGCGAATGTGTAGCCACCTGAGAATATTGTTAGGGGGAGCATTATTTTTCAGAAATAACCAGAGAGTTTCAAAAGTCAAAACTGTTACATATAGTGCAGTCTGTTCATCTCCGAGCTCTTCTGTTAATTCAGATAGTAGAACACCTGAGTACTTATCTACTAAATCATCATATTCTTTAAGATTTGTATTAACCACTCTCACGAACCCTATGTCACCTATAGTTCACTTACCTAGTATATAGCTAAATAGCCTTGAAAGTAGCGATTCTCGATACAACAAAGTAGCTATACCAGGCGTAATCGAAACTTTAATCATTTGAGCTATTAGAAATCTTACAGAGTCAGGCTACCAAACAAAACTTACCTCCCCCAGAGTTTATAGCCTGACAAGAGTGGCTGACCATGACCTAAAACCTTCTATTACAGTTCAGTTCGATTTCGACCATTACGCTTAGCTTTATACAGAGCATTATCTGCATTTTTGATTGCCTCGTGTATAGAATCCCCTTGTCCTGTCCAGTGCGATACACCAATTGAAATTGTCACATTACCGACAGTATCAAAATGATAGGCTTCTATTGATCGGCGAATTCGCTCTGCTACATTAAACGCTCTAGTCGGGTTAGTGTTGGCAAGAAAAATAATGAATTCTTCACCACCAGAGCGGCACACAACATCTTGTTCTCTAGCCTCATCCATCATTATCTTGGATAGACTTTTTATTAGCTCGTCCCCGACATGATGACCAAATGTATCATTGACCCTCTTGAAGTGGTCAATGTCCAAAGCCAACAATGAAAATGGCCTATTTTGCTCTTGAAACTGTTCAATCGCCTTATCTAAGCCTCTTCGATTTAAAATACCAGTAAGCGCATCCGTTAACGTATCAGAATGGAGCTTATCAATGGTATTTGACACGACACCCATAGCATTCAAAAAGCTCCGTCTTAAGTGCAACGCTTCAAAGTACCATGCATGAATACGGTTTAAATCCGATATCGTCGACTTGTGATTGCCAATTTTAGTAACAGCACTGGCTAGCTGCCAAAGTGGTCGAGATATCAAAATTGAAGCTCCCCAAATAAACATCAATGTCAGCACACCTATCGGGAAACCTTCCCAAAAAACATGAAGCATTAACTCATTAAGGCCGTTTAAAGCATTATTCTTTGGCTTTTGGACTATCACGCCCCATCCAGAGTTCTTTACTGGCGCGTAACCAGCCAACATATCAACACCTTGCGAATTGACAATGTCCCCATATCCACCTTCCCAGTTAACAACCGCGTTGATAGCCTCATTATTGAGTATCACTTGCCCTACTCTCCTCTTATCGGGATGATAAATGATGGTTTTATTCCGGTCGACGACATACATATACGAACCATCTTGGTAACTATGTTTACCCAAAAGTCTTGTCAAGATATTTTGGCGTTCCAAATACAAAGTACCACTGACATACCCTAAATATTCGCCAGCTTCAGAATAAATCGGATGGGAGATACTCGTAATATAGTTGCCAGCTGGTGATACAAAAGGGTCCGTAATGAGAGGCGCTCTTGCGTTTAAAGATTGGCGAGCAGTGTCTTGTTTTAATGTAACGCCTTTCAATGCCAATGTTTCAGGTGATATGGCAATGATAGTGCCTTTAGAATCCACGACTACCACTGAATTGAATGCATTCGTCTGTAGTCTTAAACGTTCAACTTCATTGTCTAACAGTTGAGTATCGCCAATCTTTTTACTCAATATATTCGCACTGAAGTTCAACTGAGACATCGCGGTATCAATAAAAGCATCGGTCATGTCCGCCATTTTTTCGGCATAAACCCAATTGGATTCCATCGTATTGCTAAGAATCAATTCTTTTTGAACGCGATAAACCGTGTAAAAGGCATTCAATAAAGTAATAGCTACACTGAACATGCATAAAAAAAGTATCAACTTTCTTAAATTCAACTTATCAACCACTCTGGACAAATTACTGTACCTATTTTTAAGAGAAAAATAATCATTCTAAATGAACTAAAAAATATGTAATAGCAAGCATTACGATGTAACTATACCGTACTCATGAACAAATGCGACTAACTGTATAACAGACTAACTATCATCGCGTTTTGCCTTGAGCGTTACTTGATGATTGTGACGGAGTATCGAGAAACATTTTATCTACATTCCCGCCATAGACAAAAGTCGGATACGTCTTCTACCCTGATGGCTAAAACGCTGGGCAAAATTCTTCTCTCCCCAAAAGATGCAATATGAAGCGTCTATTTTTTCATTACGTCCTATTACAGCCAATTTTGCATGCATCTAACGTTTTAAGGACGATCAGATACAGATCACAACGTAGAGCATAGACCTAACCTGCAATTGGTTTTTATTGAAATAGGAGTATGCGTCATAAAATCAAGTACTTACATTGCAACCCTACTTGATAGCTCTATAGATAACCGTTTAATAGAAGGCAACGTTGAATCCTCATTTTTATCTTTATCGTATCCGTCTTCAGTTATATGTTATTAAGAAAAACGCAAATAACGAATACTATCGGCTTGTTGGATTGAACCTACAAGCCGCACTGTTACATGAATCTATATCACTTCTAGCTGCATCAACAGCTAGCGAATCCGCTATCTCATTCCCTCTTACACCAGAATGCGCTCTAACCTTTTCGACTTCGACATACTTGCCAGAACGCAGCTCATCGACTGCCTGCCATAAGCGTCGATTCTTAATCTGCTTTATCGGCTCTACGCCAGCCTTTCTTTTCCAGCCATCACAATGCCCGAAGGCTGTGAAATCATCAAAAAAAGTAATGTTAATGCCAACAGCAGCAGTAAAAAACGACAGTGGAGAGCGTGATTGCTCCCCATTCTTTTTTTGCCTTAACGCATCTATTTGAAGGTATATGTTATAAGTAAAAAGCGAGTTAACTATATCAAGTACCAGTCAATACAGAGGGTGGTTATTGAAGCTGGTACCATACATATCTATATTGGACATCAACGAAAAAGCACTTAGTCACTCGTACTCATGGGAAATAAACAACTATCAGGAAACAATAGTCCACTATGGCCGACTAAAAATGGCACATCGAATCCTTCAGGAGGTGGGCGCACCAACAACCCGCCAAGCAAAAAATAGAAGCAAACCTAGGCTGCTATAGCAGCCTAGGGAGCGTAACGCTGGTAACGACTTGTCGTGTAGATATCAGAGAAAGAACTACTAGACCCTGTAAATAGTTCTGTGTAACTGTCGGGGGTTACATGTATTCAGTCAGTCGGTCTTCGAACATAATCATAAAGCGGTTTAGAGCTTGTCGCCAGTTTCTAATCGGCATCGTCCACTTCTTGGAAGTATCTCTGATATCTAGGGAGATCACCTTTCGAGCTGATGTAATGACCCAGTTAAAATTGGACAATCTAAGCCGCTAAAGCATATACCTCAGCAGGTGTTTTCATCTTAAGCGCCTGATGTGGACGCTCGTTGTTGTAGACGATGGCAAAGCGAGCTTCACCTAAAGAGCCGAAGTTATGCATCCAAACATACTGCTCTTTAATGGTTATTATAAGGCGTTCAACTATATACTTATCAACATACGTGAAATAAGTGCCGCTAGGGCTATAGCACCGCTATCCGTGCGATCGTATAATAAATATTCACTTGCACGCTTGTGCACAATGAGTACGAGGACAGCCATGCCAAAGTTAACCATTGATACCCAATATGGCATCATCATTATCCAAGATTTAGAGACCGTATTCGTCAATGAATACTACGCGCACCTGTATGGCTACTCTAGCGCCTCTGAACTCCTCAACTCAATAGACTCCTTTCTTGACTTGATTGATCCCTCTGACCATCCCAAAGCGATCGACAACTATTATCAAACGCTCAAAGGTGACGTTCTTCCCCGAGGGAGAACCTTTCGTAATCGCCATCGCCACGGTCGGGAATTCTCAGTGTTTGCCATCGATCACGTGATTGAGTGGAACGGAAAACCCGCTTTACAAGTCACGGTTATCGATCTCTCAGCACAAGAACGAGCCCAACAGCAACTTCAAGAAAATGAGCAAAAATTCAAACAGCTGATCACCAAGTCAGGGCAAGGCATTAGCGTCCACCGAGACTTTAAACCCATATTTGTCAATCAAGCTTGGGTTGACTTGATGCGCGCCCCCTCCATCGACGCCGTACTCCGTGATGTCAACTTACTCACTTTACTACCTGAGGAGGAGCACGCCAACGCTCAGTCACGTTATCAATCACTCATTAGTGGCCGTTTATCCGGGGCCAAGACGGTTGTGAAAAATCGATGTTTTGATGGAAAGATTCGTTTTTTTCGCGTCTACGACAACTTGATTGAATGGGATGGAGAGCCAGCTGTTCAAGCCGTCATCGAGGATGTTACCGATCGAGTCATACTCGAAGCTAAGTTAAGACAGCTGTCGGTGACCGATCCACTGACCGATATCTATAACCGTCGGGAACTCGATCGTGTACTCAACCAAGAATTTCAAAAAGGGCAACGTTATGGGCACCCATTTTCGGTTATCCTCATCGACATCGATCACTTCAAGGTCATCAATGATACGTATGGACATGATGTGGGCGACAACACATTGCGAGCCATTGCCAACACACTTCGTGACACCCTACGCCAAACTGACGTGTTAGGCCGTTGGGGTGGGGAGGAGTTTTTAATTGTCTGCCCGTCCACTGACCTTACCGGTGCCTCGCACCTCGCCAACACCTTGAGATCACGCATCGCGAATCTAGCACTAGACGTTACGAAGTCCGTTACCATCAGCATCGGCGTCACCAGTCTAGACACTGACGACACACAAGTCTCCGATGTTCTGAAGAGAGCCGATCGCGCGCTCTATGAAGCAAAACGTAACGGACGAAACCAAGTAAAGGTGGACCGCCCGTAATATTGTCAAATATGGTCTACTCTTAGTAAGAGCGATTCGTTGGCGAATCAACGACACTGATGCGATGCCAATCTGACTGTACTTGGCGATGCAGAACTGGCGCAAACTTGCGATGTGTTCGAGCGATGTTAGCTTGGTGTACCAAACTGACTACTTTCGACAAACCGTAGGCGGTCAAATTACATTCGGCAATCATCTAACACCGCTATCGATTAATGAGACTACTACCTCTCAAAAATGAAACGTCGTGCGTAAAACTTACCCAATATAAGGTGATATCAATCGGTGTGTACCCGTGACGCGTTGACTGTCAACACAACCTGAGTATGATTGACATAAATACGAGCGATGTTAGACATGAAGCAAGAGAGGTTTTCCCCGCAGTGATGACGCAACCCCATCGTAACCGTTCGTTAAGTTTTGAGGGCCAACAAGGCAGACTTACTGCTGAAGATTACCCCACGATACCTCAAACGCGCCCTTTTGATGACGTAGCTCGGTGCCTTATCGAAGCGCAACGCGATGAAAAGCTCTTAAACGCACTCACTCACTTTTTTAGCCATGCTGAGCAGGCAATGGCGCTTAACCCCGACGCTTATCAAAATTTCCGCTCCACGTTACGTGCCTTTCACACCTTAATAGAAAAAAGCACAGAGCAACAGCAACTGTTGGCGGCGCTCACTTTATGGATTCGCTGGCTTTCTGCGTCGCAAAAGCCGTCTACACCAACCGAGCCCATGACATCATTAATTGTATTCGCTTCACAACGCCTCGCCGACGTCGCGGTCCCAATACTCAGTGAACTGCATTCACACCAACATACCTTCGAGCGACTCAGAGACAGTGAGCGCCGGCTTCACGATGCAATGGATTACGCTCAAATCGGGCACTGGTCATCCCCTTATGAGGGCACTCGATCTCAGTGGTCACCGCAAATTTATGACTTGCTCGGATTAGAAAGGACCCGCCCTCCAGGCCTCGATGCCCTAAAATCCGTCATTGATGAAGACTTCATTCCCGACTTTATTGCCGCTCGGCAGCGTTGCTTTGAGACGGGTGAAGACTTCTTCCTAGAGTGTCCAGTCACTCGCCTGAGTGATGGGGAGCGCCGGTGGATTGAGTGTCGTGGACAGGTGCATTACCTCAAGTCCGGCAAGCCTGAGCGACTGTCCGGATTCATTCAAGATATCACGAGTCGTAAAGAGAGCGAGGAAACCATTACCCAACTCGCCTACTTTGACCCACTGACGTCACTACCAAACCGGCGTTGGTTATTAGATAAGTTAACCCAGCAATGTGACTCTCTCGCACATCGTCGATCTTACTGTGCGATTCTCTATATTGACATCGATGACTTTAAAAAAATCATTGACCTTCATGGTCACCCGTGTGGTGATACATTGCTGATGCTCATCGCACAGCGTATCTGTGCGCTTCTTCGCCCCCAGGATACGTTAGCGCGCATCGGACATGACGAATTCATGTTGATACTCTGTGGCTTACCTGAAGAGTATCCTCAAGCGCTCGAACAAGTCAGCCAATGGAGCACTCAGTTACTAGAGACGTTGGCACAACCTCATACCATCGACGAGCATAAGTTTGTCAACAGTGCCAGTATCGGGATGGTGCTTTTTAATGATAATGCCGTTGGCGCAGAGGAGCTCATTAATCGCGCTGGGATGGCGTTAACGCACGCCAAGCTCGACGGAAAAAATGCGTCACATTTGTACCATAGCACGATACAAGACAAGGTATTGCAACGCCTCCATCTCGAGTCGTCACTGCGCCAAGCCGTCGAACTCAATCAACTGGCATTGTATTATCAACCTCAAGTCCATGGCACCCATCTGACTGTCGGCGCGGAGGCCCTGATTCGGTGGTTCCATCCAGAGCATGGACTTATCGCACCTGATGACTTCATTCCACTTGCGGAAGAAACGGGACTGATCATTAGTATTGGGGATTGGGTACTAGAACAAGCTTGCCTTCAACTCTCGCGTTGGCAATCTGACTTCCAATATCTGACTTTGTCTGTCAATGTGAGCTACAAACAGTTCACGCACTCGGATTTCGTGGCGAAAGTTGAATCGGTTCTTGAACGTTATCCGATTTTACCTGGCACGTTAAAGCTCGAGCTCACTGAAACCCTGCTAGTCGATGACATTGAACTGACTATCGCCCACATGCAGGCCTTAAAAGTGCGTGGCATCATTTTTTCATTAGACGATTTTGGTACGGGCTATTCCTCTTTGCAGTATCTCAAGCGTCTGCCTATAAGTCAGATTAAAATCGATCGCTCCTTTGTCTCAGATCTTGAAGATAACCCTAACGACCAATCCATTGTCACCGCGACCATTGCCATGGCCAAAGCATTGGGTATCGATGTCATCGCTGAAGGCGTTGAGACACAAGTTCAAGAAACCTTTCTTCGAGAGCACGGATGTGACACGCATCAAGGCTATTACTATAGTCCGCCTTTATCGCTATGTGACTTTGAACGCTATTTACAGGCGAACGCCCGGAGATTGACCTAGCAAGCTCCCAACTTAAGATGAAATAGCAAACATCAGCGCTTCGCTAGCCATACAACTTAAACGCTCTTGGTATAGCAAACACTTTCGCCAATTGCCAAGCAAACTGACGTATCGATTTCCATCGTATTCTCTCCTTGCTAGTATTATCCAGCGCGCGGTCTGTCGCAGCTTGCTCTTTACCACTGATGCATTTAACCACTTTATTTTTTCTCTTGGAGAAACAGGGAGTCACAAAAACTCTGAGACTTCATCAGGCGAAGGTAAAAATGGGTTGCCCAACTTGATAACGGGCATTCTAAACTTTTTGTTGATCATTAGAGATAACTAGTTCCTCAGACAATACCCGCACGTTAAGAGAAACTATCGAAACCATCAATACCAATGATAAATAAGAATAACAATAAATCGGTCTCTAAAGATGTTAATAAGATGGTGTGCGGCCCTTCTATCCACTAAACTCGATAGTATCGAGAAAGGGAAAAGTAACCATCTTGAACAGCCCCCAAATTATCGATATCGACTTAATAAAACATATTTTTCATTTGGTTGGCAACGATCATGCTGGTAGGAATACTTTCTGCAAGAAGTTAAGCAGACATAAAACTTTACAACTACTATCTCTTCACTAATCTGGTCGCGGTGGAAGCTTGTGGTGGCTGCCACTGGTTTGCGTGTACGTGTCAGGAATTTAGGCATCAAGTTAAGCATCATCGTAATCATTTTCTGACCTTTCCAATCACCTTTGACAATCCTGAGAAGGTAACAACTGAACTTCATGTACCATTTTTTTGAATTTCGCGTCCCCAATAATGAGCAGAAGAATATGCTTCCATAGCACCAAGTGATTGATAAAAATTTGCTATGTATGGTAGTACCTGATGTCTAGTAAGTTATTTTTCGAGTTGTTTTCTTTTCGTGCTCATTAAGAACTAGGAATAGAAGCTATTTTTTGCTAGAACGATTCCTATTGTTGTACGCTTAATCATGATTTTTCAAATAGAACTACTTTCTATTTTGGCGCACATGACTCGGTTTAGTGGGAGGGGAGACCATTTCATCATTAGCACAAACCAGCTTAGTTATTTGAATTTATCTCCTGTAAAACGGGCGTACCATACATTTTGGACCGTTAAAGATCTGAATGTTAAGCTCTTAACTAAATCTGCCAATACACAGATTCGAGTCATTGGAAGGCCAACCTATGGTATATAGAACAGTACTACAGCAACAAACATCCCTATAGATGCAGTTAGTTTTTTACACCAGATAGGTGCCGGTTGTTTCATCTGACTACTAAAGAAGAGATAAGCCAACAAAACGCCAATGACTCCTCGCAGTGACTGGACAACATTTCCGGACACAACGCCAGAAATATTAAATCCGATAATCAAGAAGATTACCGCAACAAACCATGCCAAAGCGACCCATTTAGTCTGATAAACCATTTTGAAACTCACCTTCATTGGCTTCATGAATAGAATCGCCAGTACTCCACAAACAAGATAATTAATACATATTGTAGCGAAACTATCGAAAGCCCTTGCGCCAGATTAAACTCTGCTCCGAAAAACACGATAGAAATAGCAGCTAGAACAGGAATCTTTAACGCTAGTAGAGGTGAAGCAACTGAGGCATCGCTTAAACGGATGGCATTAATCAATAAATACAGAGCAAGGAGATAGGGAGCATTGATCTTTAAAAAATCCAATGCCAAATCAAACTCAATGAGTTGCCTGTATCCAAACGATAATGTTAGGACAAGTGCGAAGAGGCCGATACAGACGTGCGCAGCCACCAGCAGTTTCACACCATCGATATGGTATTTCTGCTGGCAAATTTGAGTCAGAGTATAATTGAGCGCCTGTAAGGTCGCTCCCAAAAAGCTGGCAACTACACCGAATAACATTTAGTGAAGGCTCATGATAGGTTTGCAGAACTCCAATAAGCTCCGTGTTCAGGGAGAATGTGACAAATCAACTGATAAATCGCATCGTTGATACTATCATCCTGTAGTGCCCGAACAATAGAGTTGTGCTGTTCAAAAGAGCGCTGCAGATGCTCTTCGTTACCACCAAGGTGATTTCGGGCGGTCGCCATCCTTGCAGAAATCAACGCATAAGATTCCTGAAAGTAGCGATTATCACACAGAGAAATAAAGGTCTGGTGGAACAGGTTATCCAGCGTCAGGTACTCAAGCGTACTCGCATTGCTCAGACACACTTCCATCTTATCCAGAATAAAACAAAGCTCTTGAATCAGTTGTTTAGGATTATTCTTCCATGCAAGCTTCAAAGCTTCAGATTCAATGAAATAACGAAACTCTAGTAGTTCATTAAACTCTCCTGCTGTGACATGGAATACAAACGTACCGCTTTTGGGTTTTATTTGTACTAGCCCTTCACTTTGTAGCCTCTTCAGTGCATCACGTACTGGGGCTTTGGTCGCGTTTAGCTTGTTGGCTAGCACGGTTTCGGAAAGTTTCATCCCCATAGGCAAAGTGCCAACAATAATCATTTCCCGAATACGGCGATAAATGACATCTTTAAGAAAGTCTTGTTTCATCTAGTCTTCGCTCACAAAGCTTGGGTTTCATTCATTATACTGCTTATTGTCTAAACCTGAAATGTCAGAAAACAAATAGAAGGAGCATTTATAAATGCTCCCCTCGTCATATTTGTCAAACATTACATTAAGATAGATGGTAGTAGTAGTGATATTTGTGGAATGAAAGTAACCATCATTAGCATAACAAACATTGCAACTAAGAATGGTGTCATGGACTTAACAAGCGCTTCCAATGAAACATTCGCAACCCCGGTGGCCACAAACAAGTTCGCACCTAACGGTGGAGTACAAAAACCGATAGCCAAGTTAACCGTCATAATGATACCAAAGTGTATTGGGTCCACTCCCATTGTTTGAACAATCGGTAACAAAATTGGTGTGAGTATGATGATTGATGCAATAGTCTCCATAAACATACCGACAATTAGCAGCATAATATTAATTAACATCAAGACAATAAGCGGGTTTTCAGACACCGCAGTGATCATATTCGCCACTTCCACTGGAACACGTTCCAGAGTCAACAATCGACCAAAAGATGCCGCCATTACCACCATTACAAGTACTGTTGCAGAAGTTAAACCTGACTTTAAGAACACTCCGCTTAAGTCACTTAACTTTAAATCTCGATAGATGTACAGACTAATAATTAGCGCATAAACAACAGCAACCCCGGCAGCTTCCGTTGGTGTAAAGATACCTCCATAGATACCACCAAGAATGATAATTGGCACTATCAAGGCCCAGATTGAATGCTGACGCCAACCTTTCTGTTTATTGGTTTCAATTGAAGAAATGGCATCTTCCATTCTCTTAGTCGCTCGGCTTGCCGGGAGCAGGTTTTTGTTTACCTTAAGTTTCGCAACTATCATGAAACCCAAACCAAAAAGCAATCCGGGTAATACACCTGCAAGAAATAGCTTACCGATTGACTGGTTTGCCGTTACTCCGTAAATGATAAGCGGGATAGAAGGTGGGATCATGACTCCTGTGATACCTGCTGCCGCAGTTATTGCAGCGGAAAACGGACGCTTGTAACCGACTCGCTCCATCTCGGGAACCATGTTCGATCCAATCGCTGCAACGGTGGCAGGAGAAGAGCCAGAGATTGCGGCAAAAAACATGCTGGCAAGTACGTTTACATATGCCAAGCCCGCTTTAAAGTGTCCCACTAGGTTATATGCTGCGCCTACGATTCGGGATGATAATCCACCACGTTGCATTATTTCACCGGCAAGAACGAATAAAGGAATTGCCACCAGTGGGAACGAGTTGCCTCCCATCACCGCACTTTTTGCAAGCAGAGTGATGCTCGGCGTTTGAGGTAAATATTCTAAAACCACCAACGATGCTACGCCCAAACAAATCGCAACTGGTGCTCCAAGTAAAACCAGCAGCAGAAATACACCAAATAATGTAACCGTAACCATCACTTACCTCCCTCACTCGACAGTGATGAATTAGAAGTCTTTGTCGAAAATATTGAATAGATATCCTGATAAAGATTTTGCACTAGCCTATAAGCGCTCAGCAACGCCCCAACTGGTAGTGAGGCATATAACCATTGCATACTTACCCTTGCTTCAGACATAGGCCAGTAGAGGACGACCGAAGATTGCCTCGCAATTATTGGGCTACTAATTTGCTCCCAGCCATAGATAAACAGCTTTATCATGCACCACAAGACGACAAAGTTAACGAGGATATTAATCACGTCAAATACGCGTTTAGGGCATAAGTTAATCAGTGCGGTTACAGAAATGTGTTTTCGAGTTTTAAACCCATAACTCACCCCTACCCAAATAAACCAAATAAAACACCAACGAACAAACTCTTCACTCCAAGGCAGCGAATTACTAAACACATAACGCATCACTACTTGTAAGAAAATCCAGAAAACTATGTTCGCCAGCAGAAAGTTAATCATCCAAGCTTCAATATACTCGTCTAATATTTTCAACCATTTCATTCTCTAATCCTCTGACCCAGCCATGATGAATAGCTGGGCCGTAATGGCTCTTATTGGCTCAGTGCTTTAATAAGTTTTGGCTCAACTAACTTAGTGTATTTTTCACGAATAGGGGCTGTCACAGCACGGAACTTAGCAACCTCTTCAGGTGTTAGACTGGTTATCGTCACACCTGCCGCTTTGATAGCCGCTAACTGCTCTTGCTCTTCGCCCGCAATCACTTCTTGCTGATAATCAATGGCACGTAATAACGCAGAATTTATTAGAGCGCGATCTTTATCTGATAGTCCCGCGTAAAAATCTGGATTTGCGAGAACCATATGAGTTGAGTAAACATGGCCGGACAAAGTCAAACAATCTTGTACTTCATAGAAACGAGATGAATAGATGTGACCTAGTGGGTTTTCCTGAGCGTCCACAACACCTTGCTGGAGTGCTGAGTATACTTCGTTGAAGGACATGGGCGTTGGGTTTGCCCCCATTGCTTTGAAGGCATCCATATGAGCTTCAACCTGCATAGTACGAATTTTAACACCACTCAAGTCTGACGGCTGGTTGATAGGACATTTGTTGCTAGTAATATGACGAATACCATTTTCCATCCAACCTAATCCTTTAATACCAAAATCTTCAGCTTTAGCCAGCAACTGTTGACCAAATTCACCATTAAGTGCTTTTAGAGCATCTGTACGGCTGGAAAATGTATAGGGAAGGCCAGGTACAGAAAACGCGGGGTCCCAACCAGCCATTACTTCAACCACCGGTGCGGTCATATCAATAATACCTGACTGTACAGCTTCAGTGAGTTCTCGGTCACCGCCAACCTGACCATTCGGGTAAATATCAACTGTAATCTCGTTCCCTGACTCTTTCTCGACAAGATCCTTAAATTTCACCCACGCTTTATGCATGTGATAGGTATCGGCCGCGCCGTGACCAACACGAATAGTGGTTTCAGCGAAGGCTTGAGCACTAGTTATGCCTGAAATTGCGATAGATAGTGCGAGGTATAGGGTACCTTTTTTCATTGTTCTCTCCTTGTTTGTGACATTTCAGTTTTAAATACATATTGAACTAATATTCTCTCAAGTTTAAGTGATCACGATCTACTTTCCTGATAAATACCCCATATTCAACCAAATATAGTGACAATTATCACAAAAACTAACATGTCAGCTTGTGATTTTAACTTTTGAAAACTTAAATACAATTAAAACTGAAATGTCAGATTTGGGAGAAACCATGAAAAAAGTAGTTGTAATTGAACCTGGATATCTGGACTACAAAGTAGAGGAAAAGGTTCTTAGCGCCCATCAGGCTCGCTTCACTTCACTGCCGATTGGCACTGCAAAAAGTGAGGTCCTAAAAGAAGTAGCTGACGCAGACGCGATTATGGTTCGCGAAGCTATCGTTGATGCTGAAATTCTGGATGCGGCTGAAAAATGTAAAGTTGTTGTTCGCTACGGTGTGGGCGTCGACAACATCGACCTTAATTATGCAAAACAAAAAGGTGTTTACGTAGCAAACGTACCGGATTACGGCTCGGAAGATGTTGCAGAACACGCAGTGTCATTATTAGTAGCGGCGACACGTCGAGTCGTTACTCGTAACAAAGATGTTCATGAAGGTAAGTGGGGTATCGGACAGGCAGAACCTATCCCACGTATGGGTGGCAAGATTCTTGGTGTAGTTGGCTTTGGCCGTATCGCTCGCTGCTTTGTAGAAAAAGCATCAGGCCTAGGCTTTCGCACCACCATGGTATTCGACCCAGCCCTAACCGAAGAGCAAGCAAAAGAAGTTGGTGTACAGAAAGTTGATCTGGAAACGCTAGTTTGCGAATCCGACTTTATCTCTCTGCACGCACCACTTAACGAACACACTCGTCATATGATCAATGGTGAACTAATCAGCAAGATGAAGCCTATGACCGTGCTGATAAACACCAGCCGTGGTGGCCTTGTTGATGAGCAAGCTCTGTATGAAGCACTAAAACAAAACAAAATTCATGCCGCTGGTATCGACGTATTTGAGACAGAGCCAGTACCGCAAGACAACCCTTTATTAACGCTAGCAAACGTGATTTGCACTGATCATACAGCCTGGTTCACAGAAGAGTCAGTTGTGGAGCTTCAGCACAAAGGTGCTGTGGAAGTACTACGCGTATTTGATGGCGAAAAACCAAGCAGCTGGGTTAACCAGTAAGAAACCAAATTATAACTTTATCAAGCGAAGGAAATAACCATGTATAGCAAAGAAATCATCGACGGATACCGTGCAATCTTCTCAACCGCTTCTATTGCAGATGCGTGTGACCTGCTACTGGGCAAAACCATGTATCTGCCTTTTGATATCAAAAACCGTATCAACGACAAGAAAATTGTTGGGCCAGCAGTCACTATTCTCGAAGAAGCGACACTTGAAAAACTGCCACCTCAACATGCTCTCGATGCGATTGATGAGTCAGAAGAAGGAAGTGTGATCGTTATCTCTGGTGATGCTGCGCTAGAAACCGTTGCGGTTTGGGGTGGCTTGATGACCGCAGGTGCTGTTGCGAATAAACACGAAGGCGCGGTTCTTAATGGTGGCATGCGAGACATCGCTGAAATTCGTCGTGACTACGACTTCCCGGTTTACTCAAAAACAATTTCGCCTGGCACGACTCTCGGTCGCTTCAAGACAATAGCGGCAAATAAACCTGTAAAAATTGGTGAAGCACTGATTCGTCCAGGAGATCTGATCATTGGTGATGTAGATGGTGTGGTTTGTGTTCCGCAGGAGCATGTCGAAGTTATTCTTCGCGAGTCACAGTCTATCGACTCGCGTGAACTAGAACAGGCGAAACTGATCATCCAGAGCGGTTCACTGCGTGACGGCTTAGCTAAATACGGCCGTATCTAACTTTTCATAGTGGTAGCCAGCTGGTTCCCCCCTTTCCAGCTGGCTCTTTTGTAAGAGATAAAAGTATGACTATTGATATTCTTTCGTTTGGTGAGCCACTGTTCGAATTCTCTCAACTTCCGGGTCAGACCGAAGCGGTCTCTTACCTGAGTGGTTTTGGTGGCGATACATCTAATTTCTCTGTAAGTGCAGCACGTCAAGGTGCAAATGTTGCAATCCTCGCTCATCTAGGCAACGACGTATTTGGCGATCAGTTTGTAGAACTATGGGAAAAAGAAGGTGTTAAAACCGACTTTGTTGTTCGTAACCCAGATGCCCCTACTGGTGTTTACTTTATTTCCCACGATGAGCGTGGACACCACTTTACGTTTTATCGTAAAGGCTCAGCAGCATCTCTTATTACTCCACAGCAAATTCCACTAAGTGCTATTGCAGAGGCGAAGCTACTCCACACCTCTGCAATTACCCATGCAATTAGCGACTCTTCCAGCGACGCTGTATTTGAAGCGATTGAAATAGCAAAAAGAGAAAACACGATGATCTCTTTTGACACCAACCTTCGCCTTAAGCTTTGGCCGCTTTCAAGAGCAAGAGCAGTGATTCATGAGACAATCCGCCACGTTGACTTTTGCATGCCTAGCCTTGATGAAGCTCAGCTTCTTACTGGCCTTGAAGATGCCAATGACGTTGCTGATTTTTATCTAGGTCTTGGCGCTAAAACGGTAGTTCTGAAAATGGGCAAAGACGGAGCGATGGTAGCTACAGATGATAGACGCTTTACAGCTGGCGGTCATAGCGTCAATACCGTTGATGCCACAGGCGCTGGTGATTGCTTCTCTGGCGCATTCCTGAGTCAGGTAGTAAAGGGCAAGTCTCTGGAACAGGCACTTACTTATGCAAACTGCGCAGCCGCACTAACAACGACTGGTTACGGTGCAGTGGCTCCGATCCCATCAGTAGAGCAAGTACTGGCATTTCAAGCAGAGGTAAAAGCGCAATGAAACAAGCTTTAGATCTACTTGTAAAAACCAGAATTGTACCTGTTATTCAAATAGACAATGTGGAAGACGCAATTCCTCTCGCGAAAACACTAGTTGAAAACGGATTGCCTATTGCTGAAGTTACCCTGCGCTCTCCGGCTGCATTAGAAGCAATACAGGTTATTAGCCGACATTTTCCTGAAATGCTACTCATTGCCGGAACAGTAACAAATCCCGAACAAGCGAATCAGGCCATCGAAGCGGGAGCAACCGTGGTTGTTTCTCCGGGTTTTAACCCTGAAACCGTTCGCCATTGTGTTGCTCGCGGTATCGACATCATTCCGGGTGTGACTACTCCGGGTGAAATGGAGCAGGCAATGAACTTTGGCTTAACTACGCTAAAGTTCTTCCCTGCTGAAGCGAATGGTGGAGTGAAAACCCTCAAAGCCGTTTCTGGCCCATATAGCCAGCTCAGGTTTATGCCAACCGGTGGTATCACTACTTCTAACATCTCCGACTATCTTGCGCTACCCAGTGTGCTCTGCTGTGGAGGTTCATGGATGGTAGACCAAAAGTTGGTAGCGGAACATAAATGGAAAGAGCTCGCGGTATTGATTCGCGAAGCCGTAGATTTAGTTAAAAACTAAACATCTTGTGCTTTTTTGGCGAATCTTCTTCTCGGGTTCGCCATTTTAAAAAAAAATAACGTAATTCTATCAACAACAAGGAAAAAAAGATGAAAGGAAAATCTCTACTCACCCTTACCCTACTTTCAACTTCTGTCATGGCTGCTTCTACATCAACTCCTAAGCTAGAGGTTGTCGCAGAGTGGAACTCACTGTCATATCTGGTAAAAGACAAAGCTATCAAGCAGCGCTGGGAAAATAGCGACCTTTATGGCAAGGCTCTGATGCAGGGAGTAAAAGTAGATAAGCAATCTGAACTCTATGTGACGACAGCCCGCTGGGGTGGTCCGGAAATACCAGCAACCTTATCTCGTCTTAAGAAAGATGGTGATGAATATAAGCTGATTCCTTATCCATCAGAGAAAATGAACGACATCAACAATCCTGAAGGACTGAAAGCTGTTCTAGGTTTTGAAATCGACCGTAATAATGTTATGTGGATCCTTGATCAAGGTCATGTCGCTGGTCAGCCAACAAAACCTGGGGATGAAAAGCTGGTTCTGTGGGATATCAACAAGAACAAAGAGATTCAGCGCTACGAGTTCGCCGATAAAGACAGCAGTAGAAAGTGCTCATTCCTGAACGATGTAGTCGTGGATAACGACACTGGTTTCGCTTACATCACAGACTCAGGCATTTTCTGTCAACCTCTTGATGGAGGCCTGATTGTTTACGATAGCAACACGAACTCAGCAAGACGTGTATTATCCGGAACGAAGTTTACCAACAACGAGAAGAACTTCTTCTTTAACATTAATGGTAAACCAGTTTTATCACAAAACGCGATGCTGACTGGTGCTGATGGTATTGCATTGTCTGGTGATAAAAACACGCTCTTCTGGACAAACCTGACGGGGAACACTCTTTATTCAATCGAAACTGCGATTCTTCGCGATTTCAACCGTTCAGAGGCTGAAATTCAGGCAAGTGTAAGAGTGGTAACGACATTGCCATCTAACACCGACGGTATGACCGCTGACCGTGAAAACAACCTTTATATGACCGGTCTTACTGTCAACGGCATCATGAAGCTTGATGCGAAAACCAGTGATGTTACTCGTCTGGTTTACGATGACAACATGGTGTGGCCAGATACTCTGGCATGGGGACCAGACAACAACATCTATATTTCATCGAACAATCTTCATACTCATGTGGACGGTAAGATGAACTTTAAGGATCCTAAAGTAACCAACTTCAAGATCTGGAAATTGGCTGTGGATCAAAAACCTTATACGGCTAAGTGATCCATAAAAAATAGTTGTTTGATAAACGACACAAAAACGAGTGTAGTCGTTACGCTCGTTTCTTGTCTTTTTACAGAAATTACCAATGAGCTCAAACTAAAGCCAACAATCGTTATGAAACCTACTTCTCCATACAAACTTGCGCTTTAGACGGAGGTTCAACCACACAAGCACTAGCTTAGTGTCCAACCTTGGGGAACACTTCTATCGACACACTTGAACTCATTATTATGTGGGTCCATTCAATATAGTGAAGAGGTTAATAGAGATATTAGAAATCGGTCTCCAATGCTAATTCTGTATAAAGAATGAATATGTAACAAGTCAACACCTTAACTAACCATGAGCGACCGATGATATGAAAAATATACCTTTCAAAGCAAAAATAATAGGGCTCGTTATCGCTATTATCTTCTTGACTATCATTACCTCTTATCTTAGTGCCAACTATTATATCAGCAACTATATCTCAAAAAGCGACTCCCGCTCGATCAGTCGTCAGATAGAATTAGCGCAAGATAATCTGGTGAATATGATCAATGGTAATATTAAGCTTGCAGAATCTACCCAGTTCAGTCTAAATGAAATAAATAAAACCATCGAGAAGACAGGCTTTCACGATGTGGTTAAGGTGGCTTATGGGTTGGCTATTACTAAAGACGGAAGCATCAACGACCTAGCAGTGAGCAAGCCTTATCTGGATGCCGTAAGCAATGCTGCTGGTAGAACCGCCGTAAGCGATGTTTACTTTGAAGACGAGTTGCCCCTGATTGAAATTACCGTCGCCAGCGACGCTAAAAAAGGTAATATTTTCTATCTGGACTTAAGCCAAGTTCAGAAACTGCTTGCAGAGGCAACGGGTGAAGGTGCTTACCTAGAGTTGCTGGATGCCAATCACAGCGTGGTATTTTCCAATAAACAAGAAGGGGACTTAACTCCTATCACTCAGCAGTTTGAAGTTGACGGCAGAAAATGGACTCTCACCGGCTATATCGACAACACATTTATTCAGACCAACACCGATAAACTGAACGGTACCATTACTATCGCACTGCTGATAGCTTCGATGGTGATTATTCCGATCTCAATCTTACTTCTTAATATTACCTTCATGCCTATTGTGGCCCTACGCGAGTTAATCACCGATCTGGCCAACGGTAGCGCTGATTTAACTAATAGACTGAAGGTAAACACCAAAGACGATTTAGGTCAGATGGCAGACGGCATCAACCGCTTTATCGAAAACCTGCATAAAATGATGCTTGATGTATCATATTCAAACAACCAGATAAGTAACGAGATCTCACAACTGGAATTGCAGGCAGATACCATAAAGGATCTAATCAATGCCCACAGCATCGAGATGGAGATGGCGATAACCTCTATCAATGAGATGAGTTTCACGGCTGAAGCAGTAGCAGAAAGTGCAGCAACTACAGCCAGACAAACACAAAATACCAACTCAGAAACACAGCAAAGCAAGGCAATCGTGCAACAAGCCGTAGACAATGTAACTGCTCTGATCGAAGAGGTAGAGCACACATCACTGTCGATTATTCAGATGAGTGAAGATACAGCACAAATCAGTCAAGTACTGGATGTTATTGGGAGCATTGCTGAACAGACTGACCTTCTAGCGCTAAACGCGGCTATTGAGGCGGCCCGGGCTGGCGAGCAAGGCCGTGGTTTTGCGGTGGTTGCCGATGAAGTACGCGCCCTAGCCTCAAGAACTCGCCAGAGTACTGAAGAGATCGGTGCGATGTTAAACAAACTGAAAGAGGGTACTGACTCAGTGGTGACCAGCATGGAGAGAACCAAGTCTAGTTGTTTGCATACTGCTGATACAACCACTCGAGTTATGAGCTCGTTAGATGCGATGGCGTACTCAGTCGCAGAAATTACCGATCTTGCAGGGCAAATAGCAACCTCTGCGGAGGAGCAAAGCTCTGTTACTGAGGAAATAAACCGAAATATGACTGCAATACAGGAGATGATCCATACCTTGAATAACAATGCCGAGGCCACGGTCAACAGTACCTACCAACTAACCAATTCAAACAAGGAGTTAGTCAATATTGTTGGCAAATTCAAGTTATAGAAGCATCCGATACTGGACAGTTTTTACCACTATAATCAATTACGTACGCCGAACCTAACACTCTAGAACAGACATACTTCGGTTCGGTTATTCTTGTAGTAAATGGGCAAGCATAGCTAGTTAAATAAATAGCAAATTTATCAGCTATCCCCCCCCCACACACACACCTAGAAGCACTAAATATATTATTACGACATATATACCCAAAGTAGAGGCTTTCCTCCTGTAGTGAACTGAAATGGTACGAGTCCAATCCATACTGCAAAGTTTTGCCCGTTGGTGAAGTCGTTAACATCGCCTACAGCAGACAAGCAACAGGGCGCAGCCATTGGAAAAGATTTTTCATATTTGCATGATCTCTAGGAAAGCTAACTCCAAATTTTAGTAAAATTGAACAGATCCTATTCATGCATGAAGTCCTTTCTCGAATACATCTAGGCCTGATTCTACGAATAACCACTCCTATTCGCCTAAATGCTCACCGGTCTCTTGAAGAGATTGCGCGGCTTCGTAGTCACGCAAAAAGTTCACTGCATCTACGACTGTCACCATAGTATCTAATGTGGCGACATCAGACAGTGATACGCCATTTTCGTCAGCAAAGGTAAAAGTTTCAGCCACGGGGAGTGGCTCAGAAATACCTGTAGATTCAATAACGAGATTATCGAAGCGGCCTTCTTGGGCCAGTTTGGTCACTTCTATCAGCAGATCTTCACGAAGCGTGCAGCAAATACAGCCATTACTCATTTCCACCAATTTTTCTTCTTTGTGATTAAGCGATACTTCGTTTTTCACCGTCGCGGAATCAATATTGATTTCACTCATATCGTTAACAATCACCGCGACTCTCTTACCTTCGCGATTATTGAGAATATGACTGAGCACAGTCGTTTTTCCTGCCCCAAGAAAGCCGGAAAGTACAGTCACAGTAATTTTTTTCTGACTCATTTTGCTCACTCCAAAGTTGATATAATTATTTTATGTTTCTTGTCGACGCTCTGTGTTTGCTCGCAACTTATGGCGGACGATCCAAATAATGCTCGATAAAATAAATAACCCAGTTGCGATACAAACCATTGTTGGCCCAGTTGGGGTATCTAGAAGATAAGAGACACGTAGACCAATCACACTGGCACTACTGCCAATCAGCGCAGCAAATATCACCATCATTTCAGGCGTTTGACTAAATGGCCGAGCTGTCGCAGCAGGAATGATAAGCATGGCAACAATCAGCAATACGCCCACCACTTTAATAGCCACAGCGACCACAACGGCGAGCGCGATAGTGAGAATCAGTTGCTCTCGTTTTGGTGAAAAACCACTCGCCAATGCCAGATCTTTATTTAGCGTCGATAGAAGAAGCCCAGACCAACGCAATCGAATCAAGCCAATCACTAATACCGTGCCTGTCCAGATAATCAGTAAATCCGTTTTACTCACGGCCAGAATGTCGCCAAACAAGTAGGCCATCAGATCCATTCGAATACCGGAGAGAAAAGAAACAGCCACCAGGCCAAATGCCAGTGCCGAATGCGCCATTACCCCTAACAGCGTATCCATCGCGAACCCTCGACCCGTGAATGAAGAAACCGTGATAGCCATGAGTAACGCAATAAACAATACGCCAGGGAAAATCGGTAGCGAAAAAGAGAGCGACAATGCGACACCCAGCATCGAAGCATGAGCCGTTGCATCACCAAAATAAGCCATCCGGCGCCAAACAATAAAGCATCCTAAAGGCGCCGCGGCCAACGTTACACCAACACCAGCTAACCCTGCACGCCAAAGAAAATCATCCAACATGTAATGACCCTCTGCGAGAGTTGGATGTGACGTTCTGATGTCGGTAGACGCCAAGGACATCATCGTCGTCTAGGCCAAAAAGTGCTTTGTATTCTGGAGATTGGCTCACTGTTTCCGGAACTCCTTCACAACATACTCGACCGTTTAAACAGATAACTCTGTCGGTTCGTTTCATCACCACATGCAGATCATGGCTGACCATAATGACAGCGCAGCCGCTTTCCTGACGAATGGCATCGATTTGTTGATAAAAAGCCACAGTTCCCCGTTGATCGAGCCCTTGAGTCGCTTCATCAAGCAGCAATAGTGCTGGTTCTTCTAACAATGCACGAGCCAGTAAAACTCGTTGCAATTGTCCTCCTGATAAGGACATCAGTTGTTGTTTCTCCAAGCTTTCGACACCAGCCCGCCCTAACGCTTCCTTTATCGCCTTTTTTGAATGACGTAGCGGTAGTGTTAAAAATCGATTCACCGTCATAGGCAAAGTTTCATCAATGTGAAGTCTTTGTGGTACATAACCTATCTTCAAGTTGTCAGCACGCATCACTTGACCACTCGTTGGAAGCACCGACCCAATTAAGGTTTTTAATAACGTTGATTTCCCAGAACCATTAGGCCCAACAATCGTTACGACTTCGCCCTGATTCACCGACATATTGACACTATCCAAAATCAGGTGTTGCCCAAACCTGACAGACAACGCTTGTGAAGAAATCAACATCTACTTTCTCTCAATAGGATTACGACTAGCTGCGCGATAAATTCTCAAACAGCAAAGTATAGGTTTCTCAAATCAATAGATATGTTATAACATAACAATCAAGGTTTTCAATATGTACCATGTTTGATTAAAAATAATCAGGAGAACATCATGCTCAAACAAGCCTTATCTGGCATTGTCATCGCTTTAGCAACTGCCTCTCAGACTTATGCTCAAGTCCCGAAAGTGGCCGTAGACATCGCACCGTTGCATTCTTTAGTTACACAAGTCATGGATGGTGTTGGTGAACCCGACTTGCTCATTCGTCCCGAAGCATCACCTCATGACTATCATCTACGCCCGTCAGAAGCTAAAGCTCTTTCACAGGCAGAAGTCGTGTTTTGGATTGGAGAAGGGCTAACACCTTGGTTAGAAAAACCACTTTCAAGCCTAGCAAGTTCAGCTACTAAGGTTGAAATGATGGAAATCGAAGAAACGACACTATATAGCTTCCGAGAAGGTGCAACATTCGAAGCACATGTACATAGTGAAGAGGGACACGACGAACACCATGAACATGAAGAACATGAACATGATCATGACGCACATCATGATCCCCATCATCATGGTGACCATGACCCACACGTCTGGCTGGATCCTAAAAATGCTGAGGTTTGGGTAGAAGCCATAGCCGGCGCATTATCTAACGTTGATGCTGAACATGCGCATGTTTATAAAGACAATGCAAAAGCAACTATCATTCGTTTACACCAATTGAATGATGAGATTAAAAAACAGGCCCAGTCACTTAACGGTATCAAGTTCATTGTATTTCACGATGCTTACCAATATTTTGAGCAGCGATTCCAACTGCTAGCATCTGGTGCGATTTCTATTTCTGATGCATCAAAGCCAAGTCCGGCACGCATCTCAGAAATTCGCCAAACAGTGAAAGATTTAGGTGTTACATGCGTGTTTACCGAACCTCAATTTAACCCTGAATTGATTAACACTGTGTTTGAGAAATCTACAGTAACCACAATAGGCACAATGGATCCTATTGGTGCGAACATCGCCCCAGGTAAAGATCAATACCGATCTTTACTGATGGCGATGATAAGCAGCCTCAAGCAATGTCATCGTTGATAGAGCATTCGGAATTCTTTGATACCGCATTATTTTCAACGATATCAATCTCTTCTACTCGAAACAATTACCACCTTCAGGAGAAGGTGGTTTACCCCTCTTACGAGAGCTATTTGTTGAGCACAGAAACTGTTCACTTTATCAGTGTATTCGAGGGCAGTGAGCTGCACCAGCAGGGCTGGTCACTCCAATTGGATAAGTATGAGTAGGGTAAACTCAGATTAACAAAATATAAATGAGTAAAAGCTCTAACGCATAAAGGGGCGTGCGACGTGAGGTCGTATGAAGCGCTGTTCACCGCTTAATGTGTGAACCATCTGTATCACCAGATGAACCTAGGACTCTGAATAAAGTAGCGAGTCTGACAATGTAACGAAGGCTGGTCATGCACCAGTCGGGATCTAAATCGCGAGAGAACGATCCTCCTGATAACCACAATCGGGTGAGTGCTAGGTAGTCAGCATGATGAACATAAGTGAATCCGCATAAGGTGCGTTATATGATGAATCAGCGGAAGTGGTTAATACGCTGTGGCCAAAAGGCATGAGAGTCGGAAAGAGATTGCCCCGTGCTCTTTCGTGATCGTTGAACTCTCCGCACTATAGCGGGCATCTACACTGACATTGCGCGACATACGGAACACGGTAAGCCTGTATCACTCCCTCTGGGAAAGCCTTCGTGGCCGATAGTGATGCAGGTATAGGAGGTTGGAAAAAGCGAAGGCTGCATTGTAACGATGCAGATACAGATTCATATCTGATCACGAAAGTGGGCTGACTTCCGACTGGTCTTCCGTTGCAAGAGAATTTGAAGAACTTTATTCAAGGAGAAACGCAAATGATGATTTCAAAAGAGATTAGTGCCTCTCCTGACAGTGCTCAATGGCAATCCACCAATTGGAAAGACGTTGAATCTCATGTTTTAAAGCTTCAGATGCGTATTGCAAAGGCAACACGAGAAGGTAAACACAGCAAAGCGAAAGCGTTGCAGTGGATACTGACTCACTCGCGATCAGCAAAACTTCTTGCTGTTAAGCGGGTATCTCAAAATAAAGGCAGTAAAACGCCTGGAATTGATGGCGTTATCTGGAATACAGATACGCGCCGCATGAAAGCAGTCAATCAATTGAGCAGAAAAGCTTATCAAGCCAAACCGCTCAAGCGTATCTACATACCCAAGAAAAATGGCAAGCTCAGACCACTGGGTATCCCCTGCATGGCCGATAGAGCGCAGCAAGCGCTTCATCTTCTTGCTCTGGAGCCTGTATCAGAAACACTTGCCGACCCTAACAGCTATGGATTTAGACCAAACCGCAGCACTGCCGATGCAGTCGCACAGTGCTAAGTGTCTGGCATTAAAGAAATCAGCTCAATGGGTTCTTGAGGGAGACATCAAAGCCTGTTTCGACGAGATCGGACATCAATGGCTTATGGACAACATTGCCGTAGATAAACGTATGTTGGAACAATGGCTAAAGTCTGGTTTTATAGACAAAGGGTTGTTCTATCGCACTGACGAGGGAACACCACAAGGTGGGGTCATATCTCCGACCTTGATGCTTATGACTCTTGCAGGGCTTGAGCAACGCATAAAGTCTACTGCACTAAAAAAGGGAGCTAGAGCCAACTTTATTGGATACGCCGACGATTTCGTCGTCACCTGTGCTTCAAAGGAAGTGCTGGAGAACGATATTAAACCGTTGATTGCTGATTTCTTAGCAGAAAGAGGCTTAACACTCTCCGAAGAGAAAACGCACATTACCCATATCAGCCGTGGTTTTGACTTCCTAGGTTTTAATCATAGGAAGTACAAAGGAAAACTGCTCATTAAACCGAGTAAATCCAACACTTTGATGCTCTTGAGTAACTTGCGCGAACTCATCAAAAAGCACGCAACCATCCCTGTTAACGATTTAATCAAGTTGATAAATCCGAAACTCAGGGGCTGGTCGAATTACTATCGGCACTGCGTGGCTAAACAGGTATTCGGATATGTAGGTCACAAGCTATTCCATACGTTATGGCATTGGGCTAAAAGACGTCATCCAACAAAATCCAGAACTTGGATCGCGCTTAAATACTTCATCAACCGTCAAGGTCAATGGCAATTTCACGGTTGGCAGAAGATCATGGATATGGATTGTCAGTTCAATCTGTTTCAAATAGCCAAGGTGCCAATAGAGAGACATGTGAAAATCAGGAGTGCCGCTACACCTTTTGACCCTCAATACCAAGAATACTTGGCAAAGAGAAAGTCAAAGAGGCAATGTCGTAACTCTTGGCATGAGCCTGCTCTCACTGCTTTATAAGTTGCTGGGTGCCAATCGGTGCCTTCGTGAAGGCTTGAGCCTAGTGCGGTGAAAGTTGCACGCTGGGTTCTTAAAGGGACGACACTTGGTAACAGGTGTCGTCTACTCGACACAAATTATTTAGAGTAACCACTCAATAAACTTGTGTTCACCAAGCGATTCTCACCTGCCCTCTCTCATTCTAACGCCATCAGCTTTCTCTCACTTAAACTAACAAGCCACACGCTCTCATTAGGAGTTATCATCTCCTTCCTTTGCCCACCATAGCCCTTCACCCAACCCAAAATATTCAGGTATATGTCATCACAATGAATCCCCATCATTGAATCCGACAGGAGCCCGAAATGAATCCCAAAACTTCCGATTACCAAAAGCAGCAACGCTATCAGGAAAATGAAATCCTAGAGCATGCCGCAGAGATACTGGCTACGCGCTACGTGCGCGGTGATGCCCTAACCAATCCTGATGCCACTAAAGAGTATGTGCGCTGCAAGTTAGGCAGCAATGAGCTTGAAGTGTTTGCCTTATTACTACTGGATAACCAAAACCGTCTGATTGAATTTAAAGAGCTGTTTCATGGAACAGTGGATGCGGCCAGTGTCTATCCACGTGAAGTGGTGAAAGCGGTGTTGGAAGTCAATGCCTCAGCGGTGATATTTGCGCACAACCATCCATCAGGAGACTCAACACCGTCTCAAGCCGATAGACGCATAACCGAAAGACTCAAAGACGCTTTAGCGCTGGTGGACGTTCGCGTACTTGACCATATCGTTACAGGCGATACCTGCACCTCGTTTGCTGAAAGGGGATGGTTATGATTGAACAACATTATGGCGATCTGTGCATTGATGATGCGTTACATGCGTTACTAGAAGCACTTATTAATCGGTATACTCTCCCAGAGAACGCCGAGAGACTCGTGCTGAACTGCCGCCAAATGAGTTACTACCGACATAGACAAGGTTTGCATCCGATTGAGGTACAGCTTAAACGAGAGTCAGCCTCAAGCCCTTGGCTGGTGGTGTTTTTTGCCAGCTTCTCTTATCCCGATGACAACAGCACAACTGTTGAGCCTGAGTTGTACTTTCACCTTGCTAATCGCTGGTGCTATCAACCCGATGCGGGGAGCACGGATTTATCCCACCCAGAGGTACAAGAGCTGCTCTCGGTATGGATGAAAGCCTTTGCTCGTCACCAATCTCGAAACGTCTTTGATGACGTGCAACTGACAATGGTCGGTACGTTCAACTAAATCCTAATCTCTCATTTCTTATTTGAATCCTGAAACAAGGAGGACTCACTATGTCCAAATTAACCTTCACAACATCCACACTACCTGTATCGAAGAAACTGCATAAGCTGCTAAGTGAGCAATTCACCGCTCATTTGCTGAGTAATGACACACTGACCACCAGCCGTTATCTGGTGTTTAACTTTCGCGATAAAAGTTACAGCGCGGATGAAGGCGGCTTCCATCCGGTTGAGATGGCGATTTGCCAAAACTCGACAGGGGAATGGAGCATTGAGTACATCACCGACTTTGCTTATATGGGGAATTACTATCCAGAGCTAGAGCGCAACTTGGATTTTGATTTTCGGGTCGGACAATTCTTTGTGGCCTATCGTGGATAGCTGCCAATGCAAGGTAGCCGTGATACCAAAGAGCTGTATCGCCTATGGGAGAATAACTTTCTGGCCTATGTCGATATGGACGCTTATAACGAGATAGCCGTCACCCCGCAATAGCTCATGACTTCCCTTCTTCTACAAATCATCAAACTTGTCACTGCCCTCATCACGTTGTTTGCACTTTCTCCGTTCTTCGGTGCCATTGGTGCCCTATCCACTTTAGGGTTTCTGGTGGTGCTGTTGATTGGGTTATTGGTAGCGATTGCCGAGCTCAGTGATAAGCACAAACCCCGTTAATGTTAATCGGCTCACGCTTTAGTTATACCGATTGATGCTGTTTTCACCGTTGGACATTATGTGTCTGACCCACCTCTATTCTCCCGACATTAAATGTCCGACTCCGGTGTGGAGCTTTGATGTATTGAGAGCGTAGTCATGAGCAATAAAACCAGCATCGAAGGGTTATCCGCTTTGCTGCACACGCTGATGCTTATTCCTCAACATCGATGGATTACCGTTACGGAGTTGCAGCAGCAGTTAGCCCTACTCGATATCCACCGCACCACGCGCAGCATTAAACGCTACCTCGATGAAGTCATTGTGGGGGTGTTTAACGTGGAGTGTGATTCGATGAGCATGCCCCATGTTTATCGCAAAACTTCAGAGCAATTACTGAAGCTCAACAAGCAGGAAATGCTCTATTGGCAACTGACTAACAAGTACTTACTGCCGCTGGTTCCTGATGCACTGAATTATGGGCAAGGGTCCTCCTCGGAGAGAGACAAACCCTTACCACGCAAGGCTTCAGAACATTCAAAAGAGCAAGAATGGTTAGCAAAAGTACATGTGGCATTGCCCACTATTCGCGAGTGGAGTGACGAGCAACGGAACGTGTTGAATGCGGTACACACGGCATTACTGCACAACCGTATGCTCAAGATATCTAGCCAAGTATTGCAGCAAGAGAAGGCGCTCATTGAGCCACTGGGACTCTCGGTTCAGTGTGACGCGCTCTTGCTGCTCTTTCGTTTAACCGGTCAAAACAAGATACGCACCCTAGCTTTGCCTTTGATTGATGAGGCCAGTGTATCGACGTTTTCTTTTACCTATCCGACTGATTTCAATCTTGAGCGGTTCATGCGTGAACACGATGGAATCAGTGCGTTCTGAATTTTACTCACCGATGAGGAGAGCACCGTTATGACATTAATCAACACCCTACTCCGATACGCCGCTATGACCATCCTGTTTATCGGGCTCACCGCTTGTGGCGACCAAGAAGAGACCCAAGTAGCAACGGCAGATATTGAAGTGTCGATATCCACCAATTCTCACTGGGGAACACTGGTCTTTGACCTGCAAGCTATCGCCGACAACACCGTAATTAGCAATGTGGTGATTAACCGTGGCAACTGCCGATTACCCGCAGGAACATCCTCAGAGCTATCAAGAAACGTTTCATTGAAGTTCGGCCAAACCTACACCGGATACAGCAACAACTGCACCGTGGACAACGTGAAAGAAATCGAAGTCACCTCCAGTGCGGGCACCTTTGTCTACACCTTCTAACGTCCAATTCCCATATAACACACTCAACCAACTCGTAAGGAGCAACTATGAACAAGTCAACTCTACTCATCGCTACAGCGTTAGTTTTCTCTACTTCTTTGCTGGTGGAACACTGGGCGGCAACCCATCCGCAGATTCGGGAGCCGTCAATGTTAGTGTTGGCAAGTACACTCAATACGAAATAGATGTGAAAGCGGCAAAAGAGTCTAGGAAAGATGTATCGACCATCGCCGTTCCTAAAGGCTGTGAAACCATCAACGTGTTATCTGGACAAGTGTTGATAATTCAGATGCTGGATAATCAAATATAGTGAAGTAGGTTATTTATACAAATTGAGTTATGCTTAATACCGTGAGGGAGGTGACGTGACTAGTGCTCACCACTCACTTTTGCGTCACTGACCTCACGTGCTCAATTTTTTACAATACCTTAGCAAGCTGAATCTTAGGCCATAATCATTCTGTTTAGTCTCTGAGTTAAAGGGCTACAATCGCAACAAACGGGCCTCATGATAAGCAAGATAAGTCGATCTATCTATTATTCTAGGTTTAAAACGGCCCATCACAAATCACCACAAGATAACCAGCCTTAACAAGTTCTTCCTAATAATGCGGTATATGAAGTCAACCATTAGAGCAACTCAATTTCAGGCATAGGTCTCTCTTACCAACAATTAACCTTTACTTATTTATAGTTCATGTTTGTGTAGTGGTTTAATGATCCCGGACACCAAGTTAGGTGGTAAAGTCTCCACTGTAAATAAGGTGTTCAATGACAAAACGACAACGACGTA
>NZ_JBPAOE010000017.1:0-39200 GCF_054051265.1 Vibrio sp. C8 | reverse complement strand
CGTTCGAGTTCGTCCGACATTAAGAAAGCGGTGGCCTTTTTTAGTATGGATTTTTCTCTTTCCAAGCGACTAATTCGGGCTTCTAACTCCTGGATTTTCTGTTGTTCAGGCGTGAGGGCTTTGGTCGTTGGAGTTGTACCACCACGCTCAATTTTGAGCTGGTCGACCCAGTGTCGTAAAGCTGTTTCACCAATATCCATGGAGTGTGCAGCTTCTGCTATTGAGTATTCTTGGTCAAGAACTAAGCTTGCAGCATCCATTTTAAATTCAGAAGAAAATGTACGTCGTTGTCGTTTTGTCATTGAACACCTTATTTACAGTGGAGACTTTACCACCTAACTTGGTGTCCGGGATCATTAAACCACTACACTTTCAATTTGTTAAAACACTCTTGTGGTCTGGCAACTGCAAGAGCTAAACAAAAATTGAAAGGGGGTCATAATGGGGGACGAAAGAGCTTAGCGCACACGCGCTGGAACTGTAAATACTGATCCGCCCCAGCAGTTTTGGACACCGAGTTAAGTGAGTACAATCACTAACGAGGTGAACAATGACAACTAAGAAAACTAGAATTAAACATTCCGCTGAATTTAAGGCAGAAGCCCTGAAGTTAGCAGATAAAGTAGGAGTAGCTGCGACAGCAAGACAACTTTCTTTACATGAATCTCAAATCTACGGGTGGCGGAAGAACTCGAAGAAAGACACCAGTACTAGTCAGCGAGAGCAAGAGCTACACCGCAGAGGTTGCCAAACTTAAAAGGCAGTTGGCTGAGCAAGCAGAAGAGCTAGAAATTGTAAAAAAGGCCGCCACCTACTTCGCGAAGAATCTAAAGTAGATTGCTACGAGTTTATGCTCGAACACCTGCTGTGCTTCAGTATAGTGCGTATGGCTAAGGTGTTCGGGATATCCCGAAGTGGGTTTTATTACTGGATTAAGCATCGACACAACGCCATCCAACGCGAAGCTATTCGCCAAAAGCTTGATACAAAAATCAAAGAAGCTTTCGATAACAGCAAAGGCCGAGATGGCTCAAGGCGTATCCAAAAAGAACTGTCTGAGAGCGGTGATCGCTACAATGTTAAAACCATTGCTGCCAGTATGAAGCGTCAAGATTTAACGCCGAAAGCTGCACGCAAGTTTAAGTGCACTACGGACAGCAAGCATCAAATGCCAGTTGCTCCAAACCTGTTGGCTCAGAACTTTAGCGCATCGGCTCCGAATGAAAAATGGGCTGGAGATATCATCTATATAGCGACAAGCGAAGGCTGGCTGTACTTGGCGGTAATTATTGACCTTTACTCAAGACAAGTAATTGGATGGTCTATGGATACCAGAATGACGGCTACGCTGGTCTGTGATGCGCTATCAATGGCGTTGTTCCGTCGCGGATTCCCCGAGCAGGTTATCGATCATAGTGATCGAGGTAGTCAGTCCTGCTCAAAAGATTATCGAGGCCTCATAACTGCTTATAATCTAAAACAAAGTATGGTAGGAAAGGAAATTGCTGGGGCAATGCTTGTGTTGAGAGCTTCTTCCATTCTATGAAAGTTGAAGCGATTCAATATGAGCCGATTATGACTAGAGACCAGATGCGCCAAACGATCTTCGAGTACATAGAGGTTGATTATAATCGGACGAGAAGGCACAGTGCTCTTGGGTATCTAAGCCCAGTTAACTTTGAACAACAAAATGTCGCTTAATGAAGTGTCCATATATGGTCTTCCCCATTTGTGCAAGCTGCATTTCAGATAAAAGGGACAAGGTTAGCTATCATATATCCGGCCTATTGAGGAAGCTTTACTTAAACTTCGGACCTTGATGAATCATTCGCACGTGCCGTCCTTATCAGTCTGTCGGTTTTTTTCCGTGGACACTTTCAGGTTTTCAGCACGTCGGTTTGACCTGTTTTTCATCGAGAATTACAGTAACACAAATTTGGTATGTTTATTTGGGCTAGTTGTACACTATAGAGCTATTAACTTCTCAGCAGGTATGTATCTCTGCTTTTTAGCTACGATAACCCAAGCCATCCGAAGCATTTTGTTCGCATACGCAATGACCGCTCGATTAAAGCCTCTCTTTTCCACTAGTCGATTGATCCAACTACTCAGCATATCGTTCTTGTTTTTGGAGCGAGCTACAACAGCTCGCGCACCATTGATTAACTGACTGCGGGTATAAGAGTCTCCACGCTTACTAATTCCAAGCAAAAGAGGTTTCCCTCCGGTACTATGCTGACGCGGAACCAGTCCGAGAGCTGCGGAAGCATCCCGACCTCGTTTAAATTGTTGTCCATCACCCATCCATACTTTTAGTGTCATTCCAACGATTGGACCAATTCCTGGCATGGTAACGAGCCGTTGGCAGGTATCATCCTCTTTTGCAACAGATTTAATATAATCGTGATACCACTGAAGTTCTTCGCATAATTCTAATAGCCTTGATGTTGACGATTCAATAGCATGCGAAATGTATCGGTCAAACCATTAGTCGCGTCTTCGAGAACCAAAGGAAGCTCTCGCTTAAAGGCGGGAACACTTTTTTCAATAACGATACCGTACTCACTAAGCAGGCCCCTTATGTGATTAATTAACCGTGTTTGTTCCACACTTAATAAACGACGTGTTTGGAGAATACTTTGTTCATCTTGCTGACCTAAACTTTTTACAGCAACTTGTCGAATAGAGCCGTGTTGTGATGCTTCTGCAATCGCTAGCGCATCATTGTAATCATTCTTTTGTCCGCGTAAGTATGCTTTCACGTGCTGAGCTGGTAATAACTGTACTTCATGCCCTAGCTTTTGAAATTCTCGCCCCCAGTAATGAGAAGAACCGCAGGCCTCCATCGCAATCGTGCATTGCTCGTGATTAGCGAAGAAAGGTATGACTTTATTTCTACTTAGTTTCTTTTTAGCGACTTGCTTACCATGTTCATTTAACGTTATAAAATAGAAAGAGTTTTTTGCCAAATCGATACCAACTGTTTTACATCTCATCATGAATCCCTCACTAATTCTTCAAACTGAATGCACATGTCAATTTTGCCTCAACATGTTGCTGACTAAAGTGAGGGGAAGACCATTTCATCAGTCTGGCTGGAGCAGATCACAGTTCTAAAAAGTGCCCCATCAACAGCAAAAACTTGAAGCCTCGCCAAGTATCATCAGGGTAACGCTCTAACCCCCATTTGTGACTGCATTGTCTAAACAACCATTCTGGAGCCGCTTTGCCAAGGCGCTGCCTTGCTTGCGTTAAAGCACTTTTTGCTAACAATTCCTCATCAGCTAGTCCCTCTGCACAGACATTCATTCGCCGTGCGACTTCTGCAATAGGTTCATTGTGGAAGAACGCCATTCCAACAATAAGCCAAATAACCATATCACTAGGTAAGCGACGTCGACGGATAGTCACTTTATCGGAAAGTGTTGCGGCTTTAGCAATCCACTCATCAGGAATATGCTTGGAGAAAGTGATGAGCTGTGAGATATCAACAGGGCTTTCTTCAAGAAAATCAGCAAAACAGTTTTGAATAGACATAAAAAATCGGAAACCTATAAACAGGTTTCCGATTGTCTCTTATTATAAGGATCGGTCAACCGATCCTTATCTGATCTACATTGCGGCTATGCCGGAGGATAATTTTTTTGATGGAGTTAAAATTTATGTCTCTTGAGCTTGAGTAACGCATATATCAATGAGAAACTTTCTTAACGTTACGAATTTGGGCAATTATGGAAACTTATGGCTAAAGCTACCCTAAAAACTATAGCTGAATATACAGGTTTATCTGTCACGACAGTATCACGAGCACTTAAAGATGGTGATGATGTTAAACAACCGACAAAAGACAAAGTAAAAGCTGCTGCTATTAAGTTAGGATATCGACCGAATTTATCTGGCTTAGGGTTAAGAACAGGCATTAACTATAATATTTGCGCCATTCTTCCTGTTACAAAAGCTGGGGACATTGTCGGTGACGTAGGCACTCTTTCTTTGATAGCAGGTTTAACCGCAGGTTTAGAAGGTACGCCTTTCCATTTGACTGTTTTGCCATTAGAGCCAGACCAAGATTCTTTGGAGCCAGTGAAATATGCCGTAGAGAATAATTTGGCTGGCGGGATTATTTTCAACTTAACGCTTACCCAAGACGAGCGAGTAACTTACCTTCACGAGCAAGGTATTCCTTTTGTTACTTTTGGACAAACTGAGATGAGTATAGAGCATGCTTATGTCGATATTGATAACTATGATATTGGATATAGAGCTGCGAGCTACTTATATGATATAGGATGTAAGCGAATTCGTTTATTAAGTTCATCTCAGGTTTATACTTATGCTTGGCATAAGTATTACGGTGTCAAAAGAGCGTCTATGGAACACGGAATTAAGTTTTCAAAGGATACCGATATTATCTTTGATACTGACGTAGACAACTACCGTGAATACGCTAGGAAAATGATGGAATCAGATGATACTCCTGATGGCATTATTTGTGGCTCTGAGATTAGTGCTTGTGGAATGTTGGCTGGTATTCAGGATGCAGGTAAGGAAATAGGTAAAGACGTGCAAATTATAGCTGTGGAAACGTGTGATTTACCAAGCTTCTTTACGCCTCCTATTCCTGGATTAAGACAGGACTTCCATAGTGTCGGCAAAATGCTATCACGTTATATTGTGCAATGTGTTGAAGGAACAGACCCTAAAGACCTACAGTATGTCGAGAAAACAACGCTTTATCCTCGTTAAAATTACTGAAATATAAAATCGTAATCGTGTCATTTGAGGTCAGCGTAGAAGCGCTGACTTTTTTTATATAGTTTATGAGCAGCGTCAAAACTCAATACACATCACACTTATAATCTAAATTCTAAAGATATCCTTGAAACTATTTAAGAAAAAATCAAAAATGATAACGTTACGATTTTGAGGGTAAAACATGAAATACTTAGTCCAAGCATTCAAAGCTTATGACATAAGAGGCAAGTTGCCTGATGAGCTGAATGAAGACATTGCTTACCGCATTGGTAGAGCATATGCAGAGTTTCTTTCCGCTAAGAAAGTGGCGGTAGGTTACGATATTCGTTTGAGTAGTGAATCACTAGCTAAATTTGTACGTGAAGGCCTAATTGATGGCGGTACAGAAGTTCTAGACTTAGGTCTAGTAGGCACCGAAGAAGTGTATTTTGCTACCAGTCACCTTAAGTTAGATGGCGGTATCATGGTTACAGCAAGCCATAACCCGAAAGAATATAATGGGATGAAATTGGTTCGCGAACAATCTAAACCGATTAGTGGTGATTCAGGCTTGAATGATATCAAAGAGCTTGTATCGTCTAGAGAATATACCCCATCAAATAATTCCACTTTGTATACTCAAAAATCGCAACGTTACGATATTTCGTGTGAGTATACAAACCACTTACTTGGGTATCTGGATAAAGAGTGCTTACGTCCGCTACGTATTGTGGTCAACGCAGGTAATGGTGCGGCTGGACACATGGTTGATAATATTGAAGCAAACTTACCGTTTGAATTCATTAAAGTTAATCATAATCCGGATGGAAACTTTCCAAATGGTATCCCTAATCCGTTACTGCCAGAAAATCGCCAATCGACTATTGATGCAGTTATTCAACATAACGCGGACTTTGGTGTTGCGTGGGATGGTGACGTAGACCGTTGTTTCTTATTTGACGAAAACGGTCAGTTTATCGAAGGGTATTATATCGTTGGCATGTTGGCAGAAGCGTTTTTGAACAAAGAACCTAGCACCAAAATTATTCACGATCCAAGACTAACCTGGAACACTGTCGATATTGTTTCTCAAGCCGGTGGTGTTGCAATTCAATCAAAGACAGGACATGCATTTATCAAAGAACGCATGCGTGAAGAAGATGCTGTGTATGGCGGGGAGATGTCTGCACACCACTACTTTAGAGATTTTGCTTATTGTGATTCTGGTATGTTGCCTTGGCTTCTCATTGCAGAACTTGTTTCTAAACAGGGGCTAAGTCTTTCTCAGTTTGTTTCTAAAGCTCAATCTCGCTATCCAATCTCAGGGGAGATCAACCGTTATGTTCAAGATGCAAAAAGTGCAGTACAACGTGTATGGGATGAATTTATTGATACCGCTGTTGTAACAGATATCACTGACGGAATAAGTATGGAGTTTGATGAATGGCGCTTCAACTTACGTTCATCAAATACTGAGCCGGTAGTTCGTTTAAACGTAGAGTCGCGTGCTAACCCTGAACTAGTGGAATTAAAAACAAAACAAATTTTGTCACTGCTAGAAGCATAATGTGCAAATAGATTTAATTTTAGATATCAATTGGAGTTCAAAATGTCTGTAAAAATTATTGGTGATGCGATTCCTAATATGCCTTGGCAAGATCGCCCAGTGAATGAAAAAGACGTAATGTGGCGTCATAGTGAAAACCCTATTATCGATTGGAACCCATTCCCAGCAGCAGCTCGTGTATATAACTCTGCGGTTGTACCATTTGAAGGCACATTCATTGGCGTGTTCCGCTGTGACTACAAAAACGGTCGTCCACATTTACACGTAGGTCGCTCAAATGATGCTTTAAACTGGGAATTTGAGCATGATCCAATTGTATGGGCAGATAAAGATGGCAAGTCGTTCCAGCCAACTTATGCGTACGATCCTCGTGTCGTTAAAATTGACGATATCTATTACGTTACTTGGTGTACTGATGACCATGGCGCAACTCTTGGTGTAGGTATGACTAAGGACTTTAAGACATTTACACGCCTTGAAAATGCTTGTGTACCTTTTAACCGTAATGGTGTTCTGTTCCCTCGCAAAATTAATGGTCAGTTTGTTCTACTAAATCGCCCATCAGATTCAGGCCATACTCCATTTGGTGACGTATTCTTAAGTCATTCAAATGACATGGAATACTGGGGTAAACACAGACACGTTATGGGTAAAGGCGGAAGTGGTTGGTGGCAAGGTACTAAGATCGGTGCTGGTCCTATTCCGATTGAAACCTCAGAAGGCTGGTTGATGATTTATCACGGTGTATCGGGCACTTGTAATGGTTTTGTATATAGTTTCGGTGCCGCTCTACTAGATATTGATGAACCATGGAAAGTGAAATATCGTACTCGTGATTATATTTTAACACCTGAAAAGTCTTATGAAACAACAGGTTTTGTACCTAATGTTGCTTTCCCTTGTGCTGCATTAGCAGATGCAGATACTGGTCGTATCGCCGTTTATTATGGTGCTGCTGATACGTATTCGGCAGTTGCGTATACAACAGTTGATGACCTTATTCATGAACTTAAGACTAATTCTGAAGTTTTTTAAAGTTTTCCAAACTGACTAAATTTAGAGCAAATTCGTAACGTTGCGAATTTGCTCTTTAAAATTGAATTTAACTATTAAATTTCTTAAAAATAGAATTTGATCAAATTTAAAGGCTTAACATGTCAATTTTTAATGAAAGACTTTCGTTTTTAGAATCTGAGTTTAAAAAGAACACAGAATATAAGAATGAAGCAGTTAAACCAGGTAATGGTTTATTTTATAGATACGAAAAACCTGTACTAACGGCTCAGCATGCGCCGTTAGCATGGAGATACGACTTAAACCCTAAAACAAATCCATTCTTGATCGAGCGTTTAGGTATTAACGCTGTTCTAAACCCTGGGGCAATTGAACTGAATGGAAAATTCTACCTTGTTGCTCGTGTAGAAGGTTATGACCGTAAGTCTTTCTTCGCTGTTGCTGAATCTGAAAATGGTATAAATGGATTTGCATTTTGGGATAAACCATGTGTTATTCCTGAAACGGAAGAACCTGATACGAATGTTTACGACATGCGTTTAGTTAAGCATGAAGACGGCTATATCTACGGTTTGTTCTGTACTGAACGTAAAGATCCTAATGCAGCTCCTGGTGATGAATCTGCTGCTGTTGCTCAATGTGGTATAGTTCGTACGACTGATTTAGTGACTTGGGAACGTCTTCCTGATCTAAAAACTCGATCTGCTCAGCAACGAAATGTTGTACTGCATCCAGAATTTATCAATGGTAAATATGCCTTATACACCCGTCCTCAAGATAGCTTTATTGAAGCCGGTACAGGCGGCGGTATAGGTATGGGATTCTCAGATTCCATGGACGGAGCTGTTGTTGAACACGAGTACGTCATCGATCCTAAGACGTATCACACAATTAAGGAATCTAAGAACGGCCAAGGTCCTGCTCCAATAAAAACGGACAAAGGTTGGTTACATATTGCTCATGGTGTTCGTAACACCGCTGCGGGTCTTCGTTATGTATTGTATAGCTTCATGACTTCTCTTGAAGATCCTAAGCAGGTGACACATCGACCTAGTGGCTATTTCTTAGCTCCTGAAGGTAATGAGCGAGTTGGTGATGTATCGAATGTTGTATTCTCAAATGGATTAATCGCTCGTGAGAATGGTGAAGTGTTTATTTACTATGCATCTTCAGATACTCGTTGCCACGTATTGACTACTACTGTCGATCAACTTGTTGATTACGTGATCAATACTCCCAGCGATCCTCTTACCTCTGCTGCTTGTGTTAAACAGCGTATAGAACTAATTGAATCGAACAATAAATATAAATAGTCAATAAATAATTAAGAGTACTTCTACGTGCTCTTAATATATTGTGACCTTTGTAATAATTTTAATTATATCCGTAACGTTAATCGCTAAATAAAGACCTCTAAGTAAACCAAAAATAGAATTGGATCTCAAATATGATCTGATTTTTTATAAATGGGATAAATTAGTGATCAAAATCGTAACGTTACTATTTTTTGTTTTGATATAATTCTTTTGCCATCAGTGGTTCCTTACTAGAAAAGGTTTTGCTAGGGATGGCACTTGAAAAAGTTCCTACAGTAACGATAAGAAGAAACACTATGAAATTAAATAAATTGACGAAAGGCATTATCTTAGGATTGGTTGTAACATCTGCGCCTGCACTTGCTCTGGAAACCGCTACTGAGTTTCACGGCTATATCAAATCTGGGTTGCTATTGAATGGAGACGGTACTCGTTCAAACTCTTTGGGTTTGTTTACTAATTACGGAAAGTTCCGTCTTGGTAACGAACAAAACACTAAAATTGAGTTGCTGCCTACTTTTAAATTTACTACTGATGAAGGTACGTGGGCAAAAGTTCGTACAAATCTCACTCATGAAACAAATTGTACGGCTGACTGGAATTGTCAAGATGGTGATAATCATGACATTCAGTTTCGTGAAGGTTTTGTTGAAATGGGCGGATTTTCATTTTCTCCAGAAAGTGTGTTTTGGGCGGGTAAACGATATAGCTCTTCCAACACTTCAAATCACCAATACGACTGGGAATACATTCAATACAACGGTACAGGTGGCGGTGTAGACAAAGTCGATGTCGGATTCGCTAAAATGGACATCGGTATTTACGCTTTTATGCCTGGAGATCGACATAATGAATCACCAGCAGATTCAACTGTTCAAGGATATTCAGACGATCTATCCTTAAATGTCTGGTTTAAGAAAATTGCAGACACTGGCTTGGATGTACAGCTTGCTGCCCATTCAATGGAAGAGCATTCTTGGCATAAAGGTGCTGCTACAGATGGTTTTGGTGCTACAGGTGTCTACAATTTTGATGGCTTCTATGGTGTAGCAAGCGGTTATTCTCGAATCGCGGTTCAATATGGTCAGGGCTTAGCTTCCGGTGACTCATTGGGCAAAAATGGTTGGGGTTTTGCTAACTCTGAAGATACTAAATCTGCACGTGTTGTCTTCGATGGGGTTGCAAATCTAAGTGAATCATGGGAGCTTTCTACTTTTGCTTTCTACCAATCAGATTCTGATTACTCTCCATGGAGTGACTGGAGCGATGCTTCAACTGTAGGTTATGACCGAGACAGTTTCGCAATTGGTGTGCGTCCGCACAATCAAATTACTACAAACTTCGCGATGCAGTATGAGCTGGGTTACGAACATATCAAAGAAGACAAAGTCGATGGTGCAGACGGCGGTTTTTACAAAGTGACAATTGCTCCAACTCTAATGTTAGAAACAGGATTTTGGGCACGTCCTCAAATTCGCGCTTTTGTGACTTACGCGAAATGGGATGATGAAGCAGCAGCGAAAATCGATAGTGGCTATAAGCGTAACGGTGATACAGACACGCTTAACTTTGGTGTTCAAGCCGAAGTGTGGTTTTAAATTGCTTTATCTAAACACTAAATTCATGTCTTAGGTTTCGGAGAGAGCTTTGCTCTCTCCTTTTCTCGTAATTCGGAAGTGCTATGAAAGTTGTAACTCAAGTCATTATCGCGTTTGTGAGCGTAATAGTTATATTTTCTATGACTAATGCTTTTACTGTTCATCGGTCAACATTAGCAAAACAGAGCCTAGCTGAGATTATTCAAAGCTCTCTGTTACTTAATACGACAGCAAATGATTTACAACATCAAAGCCAGGCTATCGATTTGCAACTTAACGATATTCTAACGCTTAAAGATATCGCTAAGGTCGAGTTGGCAGAAAATAGCTTACATTTGAGCTATGACAATTTGGTAACAAGCATACTTTCTGCTCATATTTCTGACACGACTAACAAGAAGGAGCTAAAGGAATTGCTTCAGTCATGGAAAGACGTCTCTGACCAAATTGTGGCGTCAAAGAAAGCAATACTGTCAATAGATCATACAATCATTCGAGGTCGTAAAGAGTTAGAAAACATCACCGCCTCATCAGACATAATATTGAAAAGAGTTTTGGGGAAGAAGGCGGATGTAGACGAGTTTTTGCAAAAGGACATAGAAGCATACTTAGAGAAACGTAATGCTGCTATAGCTTTGTCTAATAGAATTCTGTTTATTGGCGATTTAGAAGAGGCAATCGCAGTTCAGCAACAGATTCAGTATTTGGAGTCTTATTTAACTGATGAAGAAGAATACTTGTTAGATGAACTGGAAGAGTTAAAAAACGAAGGTGATTATCAAGGTATTAATGAGCAGTTAAAACAGTATTTATTCTCTGAATCTGGAATTAGTAGAAATCAAATAAAATTGCTAACAACATTAAAAGAATTAGAGCAAGCTAAAGAACAATATGCGGCCTATAAAGCAGAGTTCTCAAACTATTTAAAGCAAATAATATCTGTCGTAAATAGTAATAATCAGAAACTAAAATCCAGCGTGACGAATGTTCTGGATACTATCGTCTCCTTCCAATTAGTTTCACTTGCAATTTGCGTAGTATTTGTATTGTTCGCAGGTTCCATACTGACTCATAAGATCAAAAAGCCTATTGGTTATGTACTTAATATATTAGAAAAGATGGTCAATGGAGACTATGTACAACAAGTTCGTACACATGGCTGGAGTAAAGAGTTCTTATGTCTAACACAACAGCTAGAAGATGTAATCAAAACAAATAGAGCATTGATTAATCAGGTTAAAAAAAACAATTCGTCGTTAAGAGAACAAAGTCAAAAAAACTCCCAAGCTATTGGCAATGTGTGTGAAGCTGGAAGTGATCAAATGTTGTCTATGCACTCTATTTCATCCGCAGTCGAACAACTTGAGAAGATTAGCAAAGATACTCAGGATGCGGTTGAAAAGGTTATGGGACATACGCACCTTGTTCGTGAATTTGTAGAGCAGACGCTTACTTCAGTGGAAGTAATGGCGAGTGGTAGTGATCAGCTAAACCAAAGAATCATAGAAAGTTCAAAAACAATAGCTGATGTAGAGCATAGAACTTCAGAAATTAGCCAAATTATCACGGTTATAGATGATATTGCTAATCAGACTAATTTGTTAGCCCTCAATGCAGCTATTGAAGCTGCAAGAGCGGGAGAGTACGGTAGAGGTTTTTCTGTTGTTTCCGATGAGGTGGGTAATCTTGCGAAACAAACGACTCAATCTACTCACAAAATACAAAACATGATTGATAACTTGAACCGAGCTAGTGCTGTTGCTGTTCAAGGAATGTCTTTGTGTTCTTCTCAGATGCAGGAGAACACTATTCACCTTCAAGAAACAAAGAGCGTGATAAATCAGATTGATATGCATATATCTGATTTAGTATCGGAAACCGATGTTATTACTCGTTCATCGACTGAACAATTTCAATCATGTTCTTATATCGCTACCGCAGTTGCTGATGTTGTATCTGGTTTGGAAATTAGCATAAGTGCATTAGAAAGTGTAAATGAACGCAGTTCTCACCTCTTATCTCTATCTAAGCAGCAACACCATGAGTTAGACAAATTTACCACTTAGTTTTTGTAGGGGACTTTGTGAGTACTTATGTGCTTACCACGAAGAAACTACTTTGAGGAGAGAAAAATGATAGAAATAAAAGGTACGGTAAAACAATACGCTTGGGGGGGGTACCATTACTTGCCCATGATGCTTAATTCTGGATTAGGAAATGAGCCTACAGCGGAATTGTGGCTAGGTGATCATAAGTCAGGTTCAGCGACACTCATTGATGGCTCCCCGTTATCTAAGTGGATTGAAGCGGCTCCCGAATATCGATTAGGTAAAGGCTTAGTCTTGCGTTATGGGTGTCGTTTACCCTATTTATTCAAGGTATTGGATGTACGCGAGCCGTTATCTATACAAGTTCATCCAACTATTGAACAAGCCAAAAAAGGTTATAAAAGAGAGATTTCTAAGGGGATTCCTTCAGACAAACGTAGCTACCATGATGACAATCACAAACCGGAGTTAATGTTAGCTTTATCCGATTTTTATTTATTACACGGATTTCGTAACGTTACGGAAGCTAAAGAAGAGTTGAATAAATATAAATCTCTTCAGGAACTCATGGAGCTGTATTCAAGTGTTGGGATTAAAGGGTTTGTCTCATTAATCTTTAACCTACCAAGCTCCAACCTTGAGAAGTTACTTACGCCTATTATCGAGGCTAATCGTTCAGCATATAAACAAAATGAAATTTCAAAATCTGAGTCACTATTTTGGTTTATGCGTGCGGTAGCGAGAATCGAACGTGATCAAATGGAACTCGATGCAGGGTTACTAATGATATTCATTATGAACCTAATGTACGTGTCTAAAGGCGATGTTGTCTACCAAGATGCAGGTGTTCCCCATGCTTACTTAGAGGGACAAAACATAGAGTTAATGGCTAACTCAGATAATGTTGTTCGTTGTGGGTTAACTCCAAAGCACGTTGACACCCGAGAGTTATTAGAAATAACAGATTTCACGCCTATTACACCAGAGACGGTCGAAGGAAGAAAACGTTTAGACGGTAGCACTGACTATATTGTTCCTGCGGACGATTTTGCACTTAGAGAATATAAGCTAGAGAGAGGACAGTCACTGACTACGCCTGAAGATAAAGGTGCATGTATTTGGTTTGTTCTTAGTGGGGAAGTGAAGTTAGACAATCAACAGCACTATTCAAATTCAGGTAGTGCGTTTTATCAAAGACCTGGCGAAGTAAACGTATTGCGAGCTATTTCTGATGCTGTGATTTATCGTGCTTCGGCTTCAACTAATTGATTTTACTTTTGTAGTTGGTTAGGTGACTGATCAACTATGCATTGGGTAGTTATTATGGATTTTTTATCACGTATATCTATTAAGAATCGGATACTTCTCATTATCTTAATTCCAATATTGGCTATCAGTGCTTACTCCTATAAATGGGGACGCGAGGCTATTGAAAAAAAACAGATGATGGTGATTTTGTCTGTAGCTACTGAATACATTGAGTTAATATCGCCGTTAATAGCTGATTTAGCTAAAGAGCAGGTGGTTACACGCACTTACATCTATAGTTCGAACGAACAGGTTGATTTGCAAACCATGCAGAATCAACGGGCGGAAACTAATGAATCAAAAGAGCAATTTCTACGCTTTTTGAAAACTAATAGTGAGCAAATTAACAGTATATTCTCAGGTCAAAACAGTATTGCTGATATAGAAAGAAAGATTACACAGCTCGACTATATTCGAAGGGTGTCTGACAAAAAATTAGATCATTCAGATGAGTATAAAAGTGACTTCGATGGCAATACTATCTGGACCGCTGTAGATATAGATAGGTTATCCGACTATTTAATAACTTCATTGGCTAACATTGCAACATTTTCTAGGAAAGACCATGAACTTGACGGGATAACGAACTCGTTTTTTTTCTTGTTTAAAGCGGCTAGTGCTAGCCGCACATTAAATCAACTGATCACGGACTCTATCCAGGGTAACTTCAGTGCATACCAATTCGGTCAGTTAATGCATTATCGTGCTTTGGAATCAATTCATAGGGAAACATTTGTCGAATTAGCTCCAGTTAATATAAAAGAAATCTATGAGGATAACATGTTATCCAATGGTGTTTTGGATGATGTTAACTCTACTTACTGGGCTGTATTTAACTCTTATAGCGGCGTGGAGAAAAATCAATTTGATTGGGATAAAAATAACTGGCTGAAAGAGCGAGAGAGAATTTCTAACGCCTATGAGCAAATGATGGCGTCTGTGCTTGATATGTTGATTGCTGTACGAGAAGCAAAGACTGAAGAAGCTGAACGAAAAGTTTTATTTAGTTTGAGTGAAGCCGCTGGGCTGTTTTGTGCCATTTTATTGATGTCTTACATCATTATGAACAGTATAACAATGCCTCTTGAACGATCGGTAAAGGCTATTAACGAGCTTTCGACAACGAAGAATATGGCAATTGTACTTAACGAAGAAGGTAATGATGAATTAAGCAACTTATCAAAAGCGTTTAACTCTTTGGTTCAGAATTTCAATGAAATTATTAAATCGGTGAAAGAGCAAGTACATCGTTCTACAATCCTAGTTACTGAATGTACTCAAAAAATGGATTTAGCTAACGAGCTTGCGAGTAATCAGCTTCATATGACGGATAGTATTTCGGTTGCAATGACTGAGATGAGAGTAACTGTAGGGGAAGTATCTCACATTTCTCAACGGACAGCGTCAAGTGTTCAAAATGTGCATGATATATCTAATAAAGCTGAAAATGATTGGAAGTTTAGTCGAGATGGATTGAATAAGCTTCTCGATGAAATGGATGCTGCTAATGATAAAGTAAACAGTTTAAACTCAGAAGCATCTCAAATTACATCGATCTTGGATGTTATTCAGAGCATCGCTGAACAAACGAATCTCTTGGCACTAAATGCTGCGATTGAGGCAGCAAGAGCAGGAGATTCTGGTCGAGGTTTCTCTGTGGTTGCTGAAGAAGTCCGTAAGTTAGCTAACAGAACACATGAGGCTACCTCAGAGATCCGAAGCCAAATATCTCGGCTCGTCGAAGGCTCTACATCTGCAAGTAACACAATGAAACGGCTCAAAGGGGAAGGTGAAAGTAGTGTTGCTTCTGCCATTAATGCGGCAGAAGCATTTTCTAAGCTAAAAGTTGAAATTGATGAGATTTTAGAAATGTCTACGACAGTCGCTACTGCAACTGAAGAACAAGCAACTGTTTCTATGGATATAGGTGAAAGAGTTGTCTCAATAAAGGATGACTCCTCTCGATTACTAGTCCAGTCGACTTCCACTCGTGATGCTATGAGGCAGTTGTCTTTAGAAAATGACACGCTCATTAGATATGTAGAGCAATTTAATACTCGAATATAAAAATATCCCTATATAGGGTAATGCCAGTCAGTTAAGCAGACATCAATAAAACCAAGGGCTCCAGACTGATTTACTACAATCATTCTGAAGCCCTTGCTGTATCTATACTTCGGCTGCTTTATCGGTGTTTTGCAATCCTAGTTATACATTGAATAAAATGTGCATATTTATTCAATAAGATGACTAGCTGATCGGCATTACCCATATAGGGGCTTATGAGCACCATGATAAAAATTGTAGTCGTAATGCCTTTGGCCAAACGCTTTTTTAGATAGTAAATACTTAGGAATTTAATTTATGGAACTTGGTTTATCACAATGGTCTTTTCACCGTTCGATGTTAGGTAACAGTCGAGATAATTATGAACAATATCTTCGTGATTTACATTCAAGCAATTCCGACAAGGTTCTTCGAGGGGAGATGAGCCATGATTTGTTTCTTGATACCGTTCAAGAGTTAGATATTAAAATCGTCGACTTAGTCAATATACTCATGTTTTCTAAGGCCACAGATCGCAAATGGTTAAAAGCTTACAGAAGCAAAGCTAACATCAAGGGGATACGCTTTGACTGTCTAATGTGTGATGAGCTTGGTCATCTTGGAGCATCATCTGGAGAAGAACGGGATATTGCTTTGAAAAAACATCTTGTTTGGCTAGAGGTAGCATCAATATTGGGTTGTCAAATGATACGTGTAAATGCATATGGAGATGGTAGCTATTTGCAATTACTAAAACAATGTTCCCTGAGTATTTCCATGTTGGCGGATTGCGCAAAGGAGTATGGAATTAAGGTAGTTATTGAAAATCACGGTTTTGCATCAAGCAATGGCGCTTGGTTAGCTATGTTGATCGAACAAATTGGTCGGGAAAATGTCGGTGTGTACTTGGATTTTGACAATTTCTTTATGGGAGGTTGGCATCACCAACCGAAGCGTTATTACGATAGAACACAAGGAGTAATAGACCTCGCTCCATATACATTTGGTGTAAGTGCCAAGTCGTACGATTTTAATCAATTTGGTGATGAGATCAACATCGATTTTAACTCTTGTATTGCTCTACTTCGTGCGTCCGGATACGATGGAATCATTTCTGCTGAGTATGAAGGTGAAAACCTTACAGAGTTTGAAGGAACATCAAAAACTAAAGAACTAATTCTTAAAAATATGATCCGTCCAACAGTTTTGGACACCAAGTTAAGTGAGTACAATCACGACTGAGGTGAACAATGACAACTAAGAAAACTAGGGTTAAACATTCTCCTGAGTTTAAGGCAAAACCCTGAAATTAGCCGATAAAGTAGGAGTAGCTGCCGCAGCAAGGCAGCTTTCCTTACATGAGTTAAATCTACGGGTGGCGGAAGAACTCGAAGAAAGACACCAATAGCCGTCAGCGAGAACAAGAGCTAGCCGCAGAAGTTGCCAAACTCAAAAGGCGGTTAGTTGAGCAAACAGAAGATCTAGAAATTGTAAAAATGCCGCCACCTACTTTGCGCGATTCCAAAGTAGATTGTTACGAATTTATGCTCGAACACCTGTTGTGCTTGAGTATTGTGCTATGGCTAATGTGTTCGGGTATATCTCGAAGTGGGTTTATTACTGGATTAAGCATCGACACAGCGCCATCCAACGCGATGCTATTCGCCAAGATCTTGATACTAAGGTCAAAGAGGCCTTTGAAAAAAGCAAATGCCGAAATGGTTCAAGGCGCATACAGAAAGAACTGACTGAGAGCGGCGAGAACCACAATGTTAAAACTATTGATGCCAGTATGAAGCGTCGAGACTTAACGCCGAAAGTTGAACGTAAGTTTAAGTGCACTACGGACAACCAACATCAAGTGCCAGTTGCTCTAAGTCTGTTAGCTCAGAACGGCTCCGAATGAAAAATGGGTGGGAGATATCACCTATGTCGCTACAACGGCGTTTTTCAAGCTAGTTGTCACTACTTGACTAATTATCAAGCAGCTTCTTTTTCTGGGTTCAGGTGAACTTCTCCGATTGGTTCGCAGTTGCGTATTTTCCCTGACCAACGCTCTGGTTTTGCTTGGCGATGAGCCATCAACACCTTCGCTCTTTTCTTTAAGATCGCCGTATCCTTTCCACTATGCCGCTCAGAGGGCGTTACATAATTCAGGCGATTATGTTTATGCTGGCTGTTGTACCAGATTACAAAATGCTCTACCCAAGCTCGACTTCTCTCGAGACTTTCGAAGCCCTTCGATGGCCAGTTAGGGACATATTTCAAGGTGCGGAACAATGACTCGACATACGGGTTGTCATCACTCACTCGAGGGCGACTTTATGAAGACGTAATGCCCAGCTCTTCCATTTTTGCTTTGAACGTCAACGACTTCATTGGCGCACCATTATCTAACGCTTGATTGAAGCATTGCTCCCGTATCAGCGTACGCTGAAGCAGTTGAGAGGCCATCTCTCCACACTCTCGGTTATAGACTTCATAACCGACGATTTTTCGGCTGTAGATATCTTCGATAGCATAAAGGTAATAATGCTGCCCGCGGACACCTGATGGCAGGTACGTAATATCCCAGGTATAAACCTGGTTTGGGCCTGTTGCTGTGTAGCTTGTCGGTTTTGATGATTTTTTACGGCTACGTTGGCGACCTCTACGGTTGAGTTGTCCTGCCGCTTTTAATACGCGATAAAAGCTGGCTTCAGAAGCGATATACTCACCTTTATCCAATAGTGTTGGCACTATCTGACCAGGTGGTAGGCTGGCATAATCAGGCGAATTACTCATATTAATGATAGCCTGTCGCTCTTGCTCTGAGAACTTGTTAGCAGGCTCTGGTCTCAACGCCGTTGGTCGTTCATCAGCTTGCACTTTTCCGTTCTGATACCAGCGGCGGTAAGTACGCAAATCTATCTCTGCTTCATTGCAAGCGCTCTCTAAGCGACTACCGCTCTGACACGCGTCATGGATAAGCCTGACAAGATTTTTCCTTTCATCGGTTGAGGTTAGTCGTCCTCTGCCTCTTCCCCGTAAAAGGCTCTCAGCTTTTTTCTTAGCACCAACAAGGCAGCCGTTTCCGCTAACGCTTTTTCTTTAAAACGAAGCTCTTTCTTTAATTCTTTGATTTCATGCTTATCGGCTTTGGCTTGCTTCTTTGCCTCGGCTTCACGCTCTTTTGAAGACATAAAACCCTGCATACACTCGCTGCGCCATTGCTGGACCTCTTCTGGATACAACCCTTTTTCACGACAATACTGACTTAACTCGTTTTCAGTCATGGAAAACGTTTCCGCGACAATGGCTAACTTAGTTTGCGCAGACCAATGCTCTGAAGAGGTATGACTGTTTGGCACAACGGCTCCTGATTCACGAAGTTGTTTCCGCCAATAATACAGTGTCGCATCACTGATGCCCTCTTCTTTTGCTACTTCTGCTACAGAGCGAGAGTGCGGGGGGTAACAACTTTTTCAATACTGCTTCCTTTCTTTCTTGCGAGTAACGGGACATATTTCCTCTGTTACCGCCCCTCTAATTGGTTGATTTTTAACAGTGACAACTAGCCTGACACAGGGGGGGGAGGGGAAGACCATTTCATCAGTCTGGCTGTAGCAGATAATTTTTTCTAACGGCGGCTCTGTAGACAATAGGCCACTTTCAACAAGTTCATTTCTCCACTTAGATACCACGGAACGGCTCGCATCTAATTATTTAGCAATTCTTCGATGAGACCAATTATATGGCGGTAGCAATCAAGTTTGACCTTTCGTTTTCACATCAATTGGAATTGGATTAGCTGACATAGTTATCTCATTAAAAATCTAGACGACAACTATGCTGACACGGAGAGGAAACGAGCGCTCGTAATCACCGAAATACGCAATAACATTTAATAACATTTGTATAGTGATCTAAATCACTTTAGGTTTATGTTTGAAACGATATAAAAATAAAAAATTATTTTAAATCAATTATATAAATTGAATTCGATAATGTGTGCCGTTTGTCGCATTTTATCTATGTTTATGATAGTTCACACATAATCGTAACGTTATGATTTTAGGGCGTTCTGTTAAAATGTAATATTAATGAGGAATATAAATCATAAAAAATGTGGAACAATTATGAAACTTAGAATAGTAACGACAGTCATCCTAGCGGCTTTGCCATTTAGTTGCCTTTCAGCTGACACATTAGTCAACTCACATGCAACTAAAGAAACTAAAGCCCTGTACCAGAACCTCAGAGATCTTGGCGATCAAGTTATATTTGGTCATGAAGACTCCTTAGCATATGGCGCCAATTGGTGGGGCTATGATTCTGATGGTAATACTAAATCAGACATTAAGGATGTCACAGGCTCATTTGCGGCAATGCTTGGCGTAGATATGGGTGGCATAGGGCTTGGTAATAAAGAAAACTTAGATGGTGTTCAGTTTGATGATTATGAACGGTATATCAAAGATATTTTCCGTTTAGGTGGTGTGACAACAATATCTTGGCATATGTATAGTCCTGTTGATCAACATCATTCATGGGTCAAAAATTCATATGTCAAAGATCTTATCCCAGGAGGGAAGGCTCATGTGCAGCTAATGTCGTATTTAGATACTTTTATTATATTTAATGAAAAGCTTAAAGTGGCTGTTGATGGAAAGGAGGTGTGGATACCGATTATTTTTCGCCCATGGCATGAACATAATGGTGATTGGTTTTGGTGGGGGAAAGGACACACAAGTGAGTCTGATTACATAAAACTATGGAAATTTACAGTGGAATACTTAAATTCCAAAGAACAGAACAACCTAATTTATGCATTTTCTCCTGATCGTTCTCGAATCGATATGGATAACTTTATTACCTCGTATCAGTATGGGTACGCAGGTGATAACTATGTCGATATTATCGGCTATGATAACTATTGGGATTTGGGGCATCCTGCTAATAAGCTTGGGGTCGTCGAACAACAAGCCATGTTTATACAAGGCTTAGAAAAATTGACTGATTTAGCTGAAAGCAAAGGTAAAGTTTCCGCTTTATCTGAAGGAGGGCAAGAAGGAGTGCGAGAAGCGAGGTTTTGGACGCAAAGGCTAGCCGCCGGCATTTTTGCAAATGAGAAAACTTCCCGAATTTCTTATGCGCTAGTCTGGAGGAACAACAACGAAAGCAATGGTAAAAAAGGTCACTATTTTGGGCCATATCCACAAGAACAGAGTGCTAAAGATTTTGTAGAGTTTTACAAAAACGACAAAACAGTATTTATGAGCAATGTTCCTGAGCTATATAAGTAAACTTTTTATGGAGAGTGATGGGCACTGTTATGAATTGTGCCTACAACTCTTTATAACCGTGTCCTACTCCCCATAATCCAGTCCAGTCTACGCTCAGTAATGTTCATCCAACCAAGGAGATGATGAACATGAAAAAGCGATTCAATGAACAGCAAATCATTACTATTTTAAAGGAAACTAAAGCGGGTATTCCCGCTCGAGATCTTTGCCGCAGCATGGGATCTCAGATGCAATGTTCTGCACATGGAGCAAAAAATACGCTGGACTGGATGTCTTTGAAGCCCGTCGGCTTAAGGCACTGGAAGACGAAAACGCTCGACTCAAAAAGTTATAGGCCGTGACGCTACTGGATGCGGATGCCCTGAAAATTGCTCTCAGCCAAAAGTACTGACCGTCGAGGACAAGTGCGCAAGGCTGTTAAAGTGATTCAGGATGGCACTCAGCTTTCAGAACGCAGAGCCTGTTTACTCGTCGGTATTCAACTCGCATCAATGCGATATCAACCTCAAGCTAACCACTTCTGATGATAGGTTTCAGGCCCGGATAAAAGAGCTGGCATTGGAACGACGTCGATTTGGTTATCGTCGTATTCATCGTCTTTTGAGGCTAGAAGGGTTTGATGCTAACCAGAAGCGAGTTTATCGCTTGTATTGTGAGTTGGGCTTAACGGTCAGCAAGCGGAGACGCAGAAAATCACAGTCGGTTGAGCGAGAGCCTCTCTCTTGCTTCCTTCCGTACCGAATCACACGTGGTCTATTGATTTTGTGATGGATGCTCTGAGTAACGGCCGACGGATTATATGCCTGACGATTGTGGATGATTACACAAAAGAGTGCTTGGATATTTCTGTCGCTACGGGGATCTCGGGTGATGAAGTCGTGATCACGCTAGAGTCTATTGCTGCATTTTGAGGTTATCCAACAGCGATACGAACTGATCAAGGACCAGAGTTTACAGGGAAAGCCCTCGACCGATGGGCTTATCAGCATAGTGTGATTTTAAAATTAATCCAAGCAGTAAAACCGATACAGAATGCTTATATTGAAAGTTTTAATGGTAAGTTCAGGGATGAATGTTTAAACGAGCACTGGTTTAAGGATCTGAGTCATGCTAGTGAGCGGATCAGTCTCTGGCGAATGGATTACAATGAGAATAGCCCCCCACTCAGCACTGAATTACCTAACTCCATCTGAGTTTGCATCACAACAACAAGAACGGCACGAAACAACGGTAATTTAACTAGCATTACTAATGAAGTTTTGGATTAGTTCTCGGGGGCATGTCCCAAGTATGAATATGTTAGCTCATACTTGGGCTAGTGCTTGAAAGTTCTGTGAGTATTACGACTATTTATTTAAATGATAAGAATCGTTAGTTGACGCTACTCATGGTTAGATTGCGTAAATCACTTCTGAATATAGTGTCTGAGTCATCACTGAAATCTTTAAAATCCCTATATACGTGTTTGAGACATTCTGTGTTGTTGTCATCCGCAGCACATAGATTAAGGTAATCATGGTAATCAGACACTAAAGGGAAGTATACCAAAGAGCGAGCACTTTCGTTAAACTGTGCATGCATCCACGTTTGCATATAGGCAATTTTTTGGGCTTTGTTAGCTGGATCATGTTTAATCGCTTCAAGTACGATGCCATTCCAGAAATTTGGATGGTTGGTTCGATAATCATTTCCAGATCTGTCGCCAATTTCAGTGATTGCAGGAACTTTACTTTCCAAGATTGAGAAGTCTACAAGCTGGCCAATTTGATTTCGATATTCACTAAGATCGGTCTGATCGTATAAGTCCATGCCTACAATGTCTACATAGCTGGTACCGTCGGCTTCATCGGTAGGGTAGTATTTAGTCGCATCTCCAAAGTCTCGTCCAACTCCAGTGTCGGGAGACCATGCAAATAGTACATTATTGGTGTTTTTTTTTATATAGTTAACAATATATTTGTATAGTTTTATATACATGCCTTGGTGGTCATAATTTGGAGCAAGCTCCGCTGATGAACCCCACCAGAACCAATCACCATTCATCTCATGGTATAGGCGGAGGACAACAGGAGTACCACCTGATACAATCTCACCTTCATAAGAATTACCATTGTTAATTATGTCGATGATCTCTTCCCAAGTTTTTAGTAAGCTGTAGAGTGCGTTTTTGCCACGGTCTTTGTACTTTTCAGCTTCACCTTGTTTCCAGTTAGCATCGAGCGTATCAATATCTTGAATAATATGGGAAAGATAGTTTTTATTGTTCTCGTTTAGTTTCTCACTACCGTCTGCCCAGACCTTAGGTATTGCGCCTCCCTTATGGTGAAAATCCATTGTAATAATTGCACCGTTCTCATAATCCTCCCTAGCTGCCCGAATATGGTTCATCCGTTCTTTTTTCTCACGGTACAACATGTAGTTAGGATCTGTACCATGCACTGCGCCAAATTTATTACTGATTGCTTTTAGGTCTGATGATTTTGTATCACTGTTAGATCCTGGATGACCTTCGTGGGAGTATGAAAGAGGAAACTCAGCACCAAATGCAAATTTGTCACATGCACTAACAGAAGATAACATGGCAAGTAGGGATTTTGCTTCAGAGGAAATACTTTCGTCTGCGGCAGTGAATTTTCCGCCTAGTGTGGAACAATTTGTGACCTGCTCATACGCAGGAATTCCGTGGCAGCTCTGTTTGTTTTCCCACCCCCAGCTGTCAGAGTCTACAGATGTGCTGCATGCTGGAGCTGAGTGTTCTATGGCTATTGAGTAGATAGCTGGAGCAGCGTACGAGCTTGTTGGAACTGAGCCAATTCTCAGGGTATTCACTCCCGAATTTAGACTCACCGATGTCTGGTATTTGTTTGAGCTGTTAAAACTACCGTTACCATTCAAAAGTAACGTAGTCGGACTATCATTATTAACGGTAAGAGCCACGGTCGTAATATCACTTGATGAGTATTTGATATCTAAACTCTGTTCACCATAGTGTGGGGACCAGATTACAAATTCAATGTAACCTTCATTTTCGGACTTGAGTTTAACGTAGTTGCCATTTTGCGAAACGAGAACACCAGAATATTGGTTGGCTTTAGATGCCTTAATTATAATAGGGTCGTGTTGCGCGTATACACCAAATGACGTTAGCAATCCAACCAGTAACGTAAGTTTATTCATAGATTTTATGACCTTTTGTCGAGTGAGGTAAATGTCTGAGGTCGGAGCCTATGACCTTTTAAAGCAGTTTATGGAGGGAATCTAAACTACTTTATTAAGGGTACTTTCCAACTTTCAGGTATAATTGTAATCATTTTTTTGCATTATTAATCGACTATAAATTATTTAATTGAATCGATTCACAACATCGATTTAGATTAATGATAACGTTACGATATTCTCTTAGATTTGTGTTTATAATGTGACGGACTCCCCATTATTCTGGTGTTTAAATTAGAGGTTTCTAAAATTCGCACAACTTGGACACAGGTACAGTAAAATGCTGAGTTAATGCCAGTAGTCTGACACCCTCCTCGAGTTGTTAAGCATTGGGATAGTACTCTCCCTTTTAACTCTTACTGTTGCTAAACTGCATGGTCGTTTTAACAAGTTAAACGTGGTCTTTAATTGACTCATAGCAGAAAGGTTTACTTAACTTCAGCTGAGGCTGTGAGGGGCAATACAGAAACAAGAGCCCTTGGGGGAAGGACTCTTAGGGCAGGAGCTTAGAAGTCTAAGCTTGAATCAGAGAGACTGCGTTGCGCATTGCTTCTTTGGTTGAACACTCGATAACGTTGGCGCTGGTAAAGCGGTGAGCATCTTTCACTTGTATGTCGTGAGCAAGGATAACCAGCTTAGCGTTTGCGACGTCTAAGTCAGTGATGCGGTTCTGAATACCGTTTTGACCTTGAGTTTCTACTTTGATTTTTATACCAGCCGCTGCGCCTGCTTTTTCAAGCGCTTTTGCCGCCATAAATGTGTGTGCCACGCCAGATGGGCAGCAGGTTACCGCTACTATGTCATATTTGCCTTCGCCAGCAACTGGAGCCGTAGGGGTTACTTGTTCTATTTCTGCTTCAGGATCTTCTTCTACAACCGGTTTCCAGAAGCCAACGATAAGTGCAGTTGTTAAAGAGCCTAATGCGATACCTACTACGTACATTGGGATGTTGCTTGATACTGGAGCTGTAATTAAGCCGCCCCATGGAGCGTGCAGTAGAACGTTAGTCAGGAAGCCAAACACACAACCAACGATACCGCCTGCAACTATTGAAGGAAGAACTCGTACAGGGTCGTTCGCTGCAAATGGGATAGCGCCTTCAGAGATACCGATAGAGCCCATGATAGCAGCAGCTTTACCTGCTTCTTGCTCTTGCTTGGTGAACTTCTTCTTGAATAGGAAAGTCGCGAGAGCCATACCCAAAGGTGGTGTACAGATTGCGATACCCACACCACCCATTAACCATGGTTGAGTATCAACCTGAGTCTGAGCGAATAGGGTAGCAACTTTGTTGATTGGACCACCCATATCGAACGCTGTCATACCACCAAGAATCGTACCTAGCACGATTTTAGAGGCGCCAGCCATCGAAGCAAGGAACTCGTTCATTGAAGCCATGAAGATCTTGATTGGCTCGCCGATACCCCACAACACAATGCCCGCAGAGATGATGGTACCGACAAGTGGGTAGATAAAGTAAGCGCCCAGCGCGGTCATGTTGGCAGAAAGAGGGATCTTCTTAAGTTGGAATATCACACCACCCGCGATGAAGCCCGCTACGATACAACCTAGGAAACCACCGCCCATATCCGCCATGATGCCAGAAGAGATCATTGCTGGTGCAAGTGCTGGTTTGTCTGCAATTGAGTAGCCGATAAAGCCACCCAGAATAATTGGGAACAACACTAAGCCTTTGATGCCGATATTTGAAATATCGGCTAATATGCCGTCAGCAGGGACTGCGCCTTTACCTGATACCATTACCGCTAATGCCAGTAATACACCACCGGCAACAATAAATGGCAACATGTGTGAAGTACCAAATAAAAGGTGACCTTTCATGGTACTGAGAAGTTTTTTTAAATCGCTACTGTTGCCAGTAGTTTGAGCTGTTAGGGTACTCATAATTTTATGCCTTATGAATTAATTAGAATATTGAGTATTTGGTTTTCGTTTTTTGCTTTATGGATATCCTCTATAAACTTTTCGCTAAATTTTCCGAATAGTTCTTGAAGAACATAAATATGATGATCAGCACCGTTGTCAGGTGACGCAATCATAAAAAATAGGGTCGGTTTGACGCCGTCTTCGTCGCCGTAATCAATGCCTTCACGCTTTACCCCCATTGCAATGGACGGCTCTGTAACAGCTTGGCTTTTCGAGTGCGGATAAGCGATGCCATCCATGGAAGTGACACTCAAAGCTTCACGAGTTTCGATGTCGGTTAAGAAAGCTTCTTTGTTGTTGATTCGGTTGTTATCAAATAATACCTGTGCCAATTCTTCAAAGAGCTCTTTCTTATTGGTGGCTTGAATATTGTTATTGATTAATTTTGTGGTCATTAATTCAGTAATCATATTTAGACTTATTATTCATGAAGTAATAAATTCAATGTAATTAATGAAGTGAATTGGTGAAATAGTAAAAAAAATACAATAGCTAGACTTTTGTATCACCAATAGTTAAGTGTGATTTAGCTCTCCAAGAAATAACAATAAAATTAGCGAATGAATATAAAAAGCCAATAACGATAGTTATTGGCTGAATAGTAAGATGCAAAATGTTCTGGAAGTTTGCGGAGTTTTGTTAGCAGTAAGCGCGAGCGACTCTGCCTTGGCTGCGAATTGTATACTTTTGCGCGTAAGCAGGGATGAAAACGGATTGTCCTTTTTCTAATACGCAGGTCTCGCCATTCGCGTGTGTAATAACTAACGCAAAGTCTAGTGGCAACAGTATTTCAGCGCTGTGGACCTCTAGTGAGAGATCGGTAGCGCTTAGTATGATGGAAAACTTGAAGTCATCGACCGGGACTGGGTATTCGAATACGCCGTTGTTTTCAATTGGCGCTAACAGTAGATTATCAAACGGCGTCTCTCTGAAACGAGTACATGCAACAAGCTCTTTGACGTCGATGTACTTTGGTGTCAGGCCAGCACGCAGAACGTTATCTGAATTCGCCATGATCTCAAGTCCGGTCCCTTTTAAGAACGCATGTGGTGTTTCTGCATCCAAAAACATCGCTTGCCCGGGAGCAAGGGTGATTACGTTTAGTATTAGTGGCGCAAACAAACCAATGTCTCCTGAGTATTGCTCCTCCAGATCTGAGATCAGGTCGAACAACGGCATATCGATGATGCTAGCCTGTGCTAATAGCACGGCTAGCGCCATCTCCTTTTGTTCACCTTCTAGCGATAGCAATCCAGAGAAGAAATTCGCCAAACCAGTTGGTGTTTGCTCGGCGATAAGATCGTTTACTAAGTCTTGCAGTTCTGGAATCGCAAGCTCTGAGAAGAAGTTGATGATTTCGTTTATTGGACGAAAGCCATTCATCGCTTGATATTCCGTTAATGCGTAAACTAACTCTGGCTTGTGATTGGGATCTTTATAGCTACGATTTGCTGCCGTTAGTGGTACACCTTGTTGTTCTTCCCCCACGAAGCCGAGTTCTGCTTGTCGCTTATTGGGGTGAACTTGAATTGAAAGCGCTTTTTCTGCCGCTAACACTTTGAAAAGGTAAGGAAGCTCGCCAAAGTGAGTGGCGACTTCTTTATTTAAAAATGCATTCATGTCTTTGGAAATCAGAGTAGAAAGCTTGGTTTCTTCGCCGTCAAACAAGACCGTTGAGCAACCATTTGGATGTGCTCCCATCCAAATTTCTGCTTGAGGTTTGCCTGTCGGGTTATCAATCCCAAACAATTGATTTATAGAGGTTGTGCTGCCCCAAGCGTAATTTTGAATCAAATTGTTCATCACAAAGAACATCGGATGACTCGTTGTGGTTTGGAGAGTTTGTGTTTCGGGTTTCGTTAAGTCAGACATAGAGTGTCACCATAGGAGGTCATCATGGCTCGGAAATTGTCCGAGCCTTTGGAGTCGGTAGGAGGAGGGATTAAGCGATAGCTTCAATCCTTTTTGCTTTGCGAACTTTCTTCAGCGTTACACATGTAACTGCGGCAACCACTGCACCTGCCGCCATACAAACCAGTGCAATTAATGGATGGTTCATCGCACCAAGTATGGCGACCACTGGACCGCCGTGCGCTACGCTGTTAGTGATGCCGAATGAGAACGCCATGACCGCCGCGACCATTGAACCAAGTACGTTTGCAGGAATCACCGACATCGGATCTTGAGCTGCGAATGGGATTGCACCTTCGGAGATGCCGACCAGACCCATCGCACCTGCTGCTTTACCAGCTTCAGTTTCTGACTTTTCGAACAGGTCAAACTTACGACCTAATACGGTTGCTAATGCCATGCCTAGTGGAGCAACTGGTATTGCACACGCCATCGCGCCCATAAATTGTGTTTGACCGCTTGCAATCATGCCTACAGAGAATAGGAAGGCGACTTTGTTGAAAGGACCACCCATATCGAAGCCAGCCATACCACCAAGTACGATACCGAGAAGAACAACGTTACCTGAGCTCATGCTGGTAAGTAGCGCGGTTAGACCATCCATTAAGCTTGCGATTGGCGCGCCGATAACGAAGATGAACAGACCTGCAATGAATAGTGAACCTGTGATTGGTGCAATCATGATTGGCACCAGAGGTTGGATGAACTTGTGGTAGTTAATTGAGGTAATCCACTTCACGAAATAACCCACAAGCAGACCCGCGATAATCGCGCCGATAAAGCCTGCACCTGCATCCGCACCATAGAAAGAACCGTTGTTGGCAATCCAACCACCGATTAGGCCAGGTGTTAACGCTGGGCGATCAGCAATCGCGTACGCAATGTAGCCAGCAAGAATAGGAATCATCAATGTAAAGGCAATCACACCTACATTGAGGATTTGATTCCACATGCTGCCTTCTGGGATTGCCATGCCGGCTTCACTAGGCTGACCGCCAATCGCTAGCGCGAGAGCAATCAATAAACCGCCAGTTACTACAAATGGGATCATGTGTGATACGCCATTCATCAAGTAACGATATAGATCAGAGCGAGCTTGAGACGCTTTATCAGCGACCGAAGATTGGCTATTAGCGTTTGCGTCTACTTTGTACGTTGGAGCGTTTAACGCCTTGTTAATCAGTGCTTGAGCATTACGAATCGGCGCTTTGACGTTGGTTTTTACCACGCGCTTACCCGCAAAGCGGCTCATGTCGACTTGTTTGTCACACGCGACAATGATTGCATCAGCACGCTCGATTTCTTCTACTGTCGGGCTGTTTTTCACACCAATTGAGCCATTGGTTTCAACCTTAACTTCGTACCCCATCGTCGCAGCGCCTTTTTCTAACGCTTCGGCGGCAAGATAGGTATGTGCAATGCCGGCAGGGCAGCCTGTTACGCCGATGATGAAGCCTTTGCTTTCTTCAGCGCTTATTGTTGACTGTGGCTCTTGTTTCGCCAGCAACAGCGCTAGCGCTTCTTCAGTGTTTGAAGCGTTTAGAAAGGCGTCAATAAAGCCTTCTTCAATCAGTTTTGAAGAAAGCTCGGCTAGCACTTCGATGTGGTGGTTATCGCCACCATCTGGAGAGGCGATCATAAAGAACAGTTTTGATGGCAAACCGTCTTCTGCTCCGTAGTCGATACCCGATTGGCTCACGCCAATAACAACTGCTGGCTCAAGAACAGCAGCACTTTTCGCGTGCGGAATAGCTACACCATCTTCAAAGCCAGTATTACTTAATTCTTCGCGCTCTTTAATATCGGTCAGAAATTGTGTTTGGTCAGAAATACGACCTTGCGCATGAAGAACAGAAACCAGTTCTTTAAAAACCTCTTCTTTCGAAGTCGCTTGAAGGTCAAGCTTAATCAATTCTTCGTTTATTAATTTGCTGATCATTGTCGAACCCCTATAAATATAATTTTTATTTCAGGGATATTTTTAAATTAATCAGAAGCAGACTGTAGTGAAGAAAAAATGCATTTACTGGAGGATTGTAACCTCTTAATCGCAATGTGATTTAGATCGTCTATCAGGTAACGCGAACTGTATACATGATGCATTATGACGAATCTGATTATCTGTTGTTGTTCTGCAATAATTGGCGGATATACAAGTGATTATGGTTTTTATATTAATTCAAGAACTAGATAATTGATGCGTTAACTAGATTTTTGTAACCTTAAGGTGGAAGTGTGATTTTGTTCAATAGTGTGAAATGACTTTCGGGTGTATATCTATAGCCAATAGCATGATTGATGCATATAGAGTGTGAGAGTATGATATTCCATGATTTAATTTCAGCAGTATTGAATGAACGCGAACCGTTTCACAATATTTTGTTTGCGGGAGATTTTCATACACCACCTGAATTTAGTTATCAGGTGAGTTTCCCTCGTTTAGAGTTAGTACTTTATGGGGAATATATTAATGAGATGGAAAGTCATGACCGAAAAGTCACGAATATTGTTGCAAAAAAAGGGGACGCTATATTTATTCCACCAAACTGTTGGAATAAACCAGACTGGGATAGTGATTGCTCTGTGCTAAGTATACTCTTTGGGCGTCGTCAGCTCGGTTTGAGCTTTGTGAGTAAACGTAAAGGTGAAGCAAACTTCTATGATATCCAAAAGCACAGTATTCAGACTCGTTCAGGCTTCGCTATTGATAACATTTTGGAAGCACTCAGTTCATTAGCTCGCGAAAATACCAAAAAGCCGATGGATGAGTTGCTACTGCAAGCCTTGTTGCAGTACGCAAAAGCGATGTTGGATACACCTGTTGAGCTGCAATCACAAAACCGTGTTCAAGACCTGTATCAGGGTATTTGCATCTATATTCAAGAGAACTTTCATCGGCCAATTACCCGTGACAGTATCGCGTCGCGGTTTAGCATTTCGTCGAACCATTTGTCACGCCTTTTTCGCCAACAAGGGCATATGACGTTGGCAGATTACATCACCTGGGTAAGAGTGGATCGCGCTAAGTTCATGCTGAAAAAGTACAAATTCAAACTCAATGACGTGTCAGTGCGGTGTGGTTTTAAAGATGTGAACTACTTCTGCCGCGTATTTAAAAGCCGCACTGGCAGAACTCCAACAGAATATCGTGGTTCAATTTAGCCCAATCAGCCTACCTGAATTGCTAGGCAAGCAGTCTCGACATTGCGTACATTAGCAGTGCTTGTAAATCCACGCTGCTCTTGGTTAACAATAGGCGTTCTGCCATTTGATCAGCCAGTAGGTTTCGGGTTAAGTTGGTTGCGGCAATGAGCTGTTCGCGAGCCGGTTTTTCTGGCATCACCAGTGCTACAACTAGGTGAACCTCTCCCACCTTGGATTCCCAACCCATAGATTTTTCGTTGGAGATGACGGCAATAGAAATGTAGTCGATGTTGGGAAACATCACGTGAGGTAGGGCGATTCCCGGTGCGACGCATGTAGAGGAACGCTCTTCTCTTTTGATGAAGGCTAGAATCAGCTCGTCGGGGTAAATTGGATGAATCAGCTGCGCGAGCCCTTTTAAACACTCAAATTTAGTGAGGTTCGTATGTGCTTTGGCGTAGTGCCATTTGACTTCACATGGCGGGCATATTTGTGGTAATCGTTGTGCTAATTGGCCAGAAAACTCATAGTTGATGTGGGAGCCGACCACAGTAAAGCGTTCGGCGATGATGTCTTTAATAACAAAACATGCCAGCTCTGCATCAATACCGACAGCGGTAATCTGGCATAGATCGCCTTGCCGCAATCCTACCTGAAAAATCGCGACGGATTTCGTCAGCTCCGCAATACGATTCTGCGTTACGTTTATGATATGTAAGGTGCTTTTGAACTTTTTTGCGACACGATTTAACGCCTGGGCTACATATGCGCTCGCGTTAGCATCTTCGACAAAAAAGGTGATCTGGTATTCGTTCATCGGCGAATTCAGTTGCGGCAGTGGACGAGAAATACGTTGTCGACATTCAGCAACACATCTTCAATTGAGATTTGAATTTTATTCGTGCCTTCGAATCGGGCTGGTTGTTCGATCTCAATATCAGACACAATTAATACGCGGTCGGCATGAGCAATGTCGTGGGGGCTGAGCTGATTTTCAATCCCCATTGCCCCTTGAGTTTCGACTTTGATCTGTACATTATATTTTGGCGCAGCTTTCACTAATGCATCTGCAGCCATATAAGTGTGCGCGATGCCTGTAGGGCACGCTGTTACCGCTACAATTCTCATTCTCTATCCAGTTTGTTTTTTGTGGATACTAGCACAGTGATTATCAGTTGAATCTAACCCAGTTCGAATTAACGCAAGAGTTCTATCACAATTTAAATCTTATGTTACATTAATCCAGTTAATGCACTTTTAGTCCTATATCTCACAGGGTGGGGACTGGTTAATCTATGTCCATATAGAATGAGTAGAAACGTATTCGAGTCTGGGGATTCTGTATCTCAAACTCACATGGGTATATATTCGAGCGCGATTATTGGAAGGTAAAACAATGGACATCAAAAACCTGATTGAGCTAGATACGATCTGCTTAGATATGAAAGCTCAAACCAAACAAGAAGCGCTCGAAGAACTAACCGAAATGTTAGAGGCTGCGGGTAAACTCAATAATTCCAGCCAGTTCTTGGTCGATATCTGGAAGCGCGAAGAGATAGGTAACACCGGTTTTGATGATGGAATTGCTATTCCTCATGCCAAGAGTGTTGCAGTCGTTAAGCCTGCGGTGGCGGTCGGGATCAGCCATAAAGGGATCGATTATGGCGCCGAGGACGGCGAACTATCTGATGTCTTTTTTATGCTAGCTTCGCCCGATGGGGACGATAACCAACACATTGAAGTATTGGCACAAATCTCAACTAAAATCATCGAAGATGGCTTTGTTGAAAAACTAAAAGCTGCGCAATCGAGAGAAGATGCACATGAAATGCTGACCGATATTCAGTCCCAGCCAGATGAATTTCTATCCTCCTCGTTAGAATTTTCCGTTGAGCCATTAAGCCTTTGGGCACAAAAGCTTAGTCGTATCAAAGAACACCTGTTGTTTGGTACCTCTCACATGATCCCTTTTATTGTCTCGGGTGGCGTGTTGTTGTCTCTCTCGGTGATGAGCTCCGGCCATGGCGGTGTGCCAGAACAAGGGGTACTTGCTGATATCGCGCAAATGGGCATTGCGGGGCTGACTCTTTTTACCGCGGTTCTTGGTGGATACATTGCTTACTCCATTGCTGATAAACCGGGGCTTGCTCCTGGTATGATAGGATCTTGGATTGCGGTAAGTAATTACAACACCGGCTTCCTCGGAGCGATTGTTGTGGGCTTCTTTGCGGGGTTTGTTGTGTGGCTTTTAAAGAAAATTCAGTTGCCCGACAACATGAGTTCACTTGGCTCAATATTCATTTACCCACTAGTTGGTACGTTTGTTACATGCGGCGCTGTAATGTGGGTAATTGGCGCACCGATTGCCAGTACTATGACAACCATGAACGAGGTACTGACGGGCATGGCGGGCTCGGGCAAAATGATGCTTGGCACCGTGCTTGGCGCTATGACGGCCTTTGATATGGGCGGTCCAATTAACAAAGTGGCGACTTTGTTTGCACAAACGCAAGTGAATACTCAGCCGTGGTTAATGGGCGGTGTGGGTATTGCGATATGTACGCCACCGTTGGGTATGGCGTTGGCGACGATTTTAGCACCAAGCAAATTTAAACGAGATGAACGTGAAGCGGGTAAAGCAGCGGGCATTATGGGGATGATTGGTATTAGCGAAGGTGCGATCCCTTTTGCGACCGGCGATCCCGCTCGAGTGCTACCAGCTATTGTCGCGGGCGGCATTGTGGGAAATGTAATTGGGTTTATGTTCCACGTAATTAACCATGCTCCATGGGGCGGCTGGATTGTGCTACCTGTGGTCGATGGAAAAATCGGTTATATCGTCGGCACGATTGTGGGTTCTTTTACCACTGCACTAATTGCTATCGCACTAAAGAAAACCGCCACCGAAGATGACAACTATCCTAGTCACTCTCAAAGCTACGGTTCTGTTGTCGGGGAAGGAGAGGCGGACATATTGGCGGTGACGTCTTGTCCATCTGGTGTCGCGCATACCTTCTTGGCGGCGAGGTCGCTAGAGAAAGCTGCATGTACACTCGGCATTAAGATCAAAGTCGAAACCCAAGGGGCGAATGGCGTTATCAACCGACTTACCGAGAAAGATATCGAGAAAGCAAAGTTTGTGATTTTGGCTCATGATGTGTCGATTAAAGAGCCCGAACGTTTTAAAAAAATTAAAGTACTGGACGTCAGCACTAAGGATGCCATTCTAAATGCAACGCCTTTATTGCGAAACAAGAACGTGTATTAAATGTTGTTAATGTGTGCTTATCGCCGAGTGGGCAACTCCTTTTACTATTTGTAATCCACCCTTTTGATTCATATTGCTGCATCGAATAGTTGGGTAGTGGCTTACGTAAGAGTTAAACGCCAGCTATTCATGACTGGCGTTTTCTACTTACAGTCTAGCACTTGCTGTTATACTAGTACGTACGGCGTAGTTAGTAGATAGGTTTTAAGAACTCAATATTGTCGATATAAACGGATCCATCTAAAGGATACTTATCACCTACTATACATAAAAACATGTCTGGTAGTTTTTTGGATACATCCCCTAAGTCAATTTCAACAACTTGTTTGTAGTACGTTTTTCCGTTAAATGTAACTTTCTCTAGATCTCTAACTTGTTTTCTATGTTTATCTGCATCGAGTTTTACCCAGCCATCACCTAATGCTGCATATGGACGTACGCTACCTTTGTCTTCAGAATTGGCCGGTACGTATAATGTGTAACGCATTTTTGTATGTTGGGCGAACCCTTCTACTGCAAGATTGCGAACTTTAAGCTCTTCCCAATCATTTTTTCCTGACCAAACTAGATTTAGTTTTAACATTGGTGAACCAAGGTCATTCGTTGGTTCGACTGCTGGTGACTTCCAACTCGCTTGCCATGTACCTTCTTTCTGCCAACCTTGGGTTGTTCCATCTTCAAAGTCATATTTGGTGCCAACCTCATATCCTTTGATTGGGCGGTCAATTTCTACTTTGATTTTGTCTGTTTGTCGCTCTCCTTGCTCGAATTTAGCGACTGTTATGAGTGTTCGAGAACCATAGCCAATATCACTAGAATTAAGTTTGGCTTCGTAGTATCCGTCTCCGTCAGCATCAGTCATATCTAAAGAGATGTTCTTCTCTGGAATACGGAGCTGAACTTGTTGCGTCTTGTTGCCAAGCTTAGGCATAGGATAGCTACGAACAGTGAAGCTTTGCTCAGAGACCTTCATACCATCAACTGGATATGCCAAATAAACGGTATCTGCTTGGCTATATGTTAGCCCTCGCATCTGCTTCGAGTGATTGACAAGAATACTTGTTGTTCGACTATCGTCATTTAGAATTCTAAAGCCATCATAGTCAGGGTATAGCTTATTTGGTTGGTCTGGATCGGAACTTGTTAAGATCCAGAACATGCTTCCGGCTAAGTCGGTTTCATAAGCTGTTTGAGTCCACTTATGGTAGATGAAATCGCGATTTTGCGGTTCGTCTTTACCAATACCGTATTCTTCAAGTACTGCTGGTTTATTCGCCTTTTTAGCTGCTAAAGCATGATCTTTAATCCATTGTGTTCCCCATTCTTCAGCGTTGTGTTTGCCCCAATGTTCAGGATATAAGTGGAAAGTGCCGTAGTTGATGTTTGGAAGGGTAATGATTCTGTCCCAATCTACACCTTCACCTCCATTGTATGTCCAATCTTCATTATTATTTCTTTTGAAGAAACCTTCAGAGCCAAGGGCTATAAGCTGGTTGGGCGCTAATTCTCGAATGTAATTACTGGTGTCTTTTGCCCAGTTATATAGTAGCTCTCCACTTTTGTCTGACTGCGCCCTTGGTTCATTTGCAAGTTCCCAAGTCATGATTGCTGGTTCGTCTTTATTGGCTATGCCTGTATAGCGGTTTTTATGCTCGATAATATGTTTCACATAGTTTTTGTAAGCGTTGACTATCTCAGCTTGCTTATAAAAGTCATCATGATGTGCGCCATTAAACCAATCTACGTATTGTTGCATGCCACCAAAATCGCCCCAATTGTTAGTGAGAGCAATGACTACACGAATCCCACGCTGTTTGGCTTGAGCTACGGTATAGTCGAGTTTTTCTAGTGCACTCTTAACTCCTGGTGGTGGGGTATAAACACCAGGTTCAGCCTGCATAGTATGTTCATGACTAACACCCTCCATAAATCCCCATACTCGAATCGTATTAAGCCCCATTTCTTTGGCATCATCTAATACAGCATCGATCATCTCATGTGAGCGATAATGCATGTAATAGTTGTTCGTACCTGCAAATCTAAATGGCTTATTGTTGAGTAGCAGTTGATCACCTGACTGAATCACAAAACTCTCCATAGAATCTAAAGGAAAGTTGTTGTCAGCCATATTCGTGTTTACGCCACTACTACATGCGGCTAGCAAGGTGAACAGTGGTAATGGATAGTAGATGTGCTTCATCTTTCGTCCTTAATTGTTATTTAGTTATGCGGCTTATATTTTGGACAGAATCACGCTATAGAATAAATGGTAACGTTTCGATTGTGTGTTTTAGTTCACTATAATCGAAAATATGTGACATTGATCATCAATTCTTGAGTTTTATGTTTATTGTTTAACTTATTGATTTTGTAGTGTTTAATTTATTATCATTGAGTTTGATAAAAAGTCGGAGTGATGGAGTTCACGTATCGTTATATTGTGAGTGGATTAAAATAATCGTAACGTTATTATTTGAGTGGACAGAGTAAACAAGCATCGACAATAGATGTCAATGGAGATAGAGAATGAAATTATTTGTACCTACAATTACAAAAACTATTATTGCGAGCGCGCTAGCTGTTGGACTAAGCGGCGTAGCGAATGCAGAAGCTACTGATGGCATCAATAAAGATTTGGTAAAAGGTAATATTACTTTTTACACAAACAGAACTGATTTGGTCGAAGCTGGTGTATATGACCGTTACGAAAAAGAGTTTAAAGAACTTTATCCTCAAGTGACAGACGTGAAAGTAGTTGGGTTTGCTGATTATCAAGGTGGCTTGCGCCCTCGTATGAATACTGGAGATTATGGCGATCTAGTGCTTATTCTTCCTTCAGTACCTTCTGAGCAGTATGGCAACTTTTATGAGCCACTAAACGACTTATATGGTCCGGATGACGTTTATTTTTATGATGCATGGGCGGATTCAGGCAAAGCATATGGTATCTCAATGGGTAACTCCGTCGAGGGGCTTGTATATAACAAAGAAGTTCTTAAGAAGGCTGGGGTAGAAGTACCAATTACAACTCTTTCCAGTTTCTTCGAAGCGGCAGAGAAAATCAAGGCTAACGGTAAAACTCCTTTATATATCAACTTTGGCGCTCAATGGCCGCTTCAGCAGTGGGATAAGTTCCCTCTAGTTGCCGAGGGTAGTGATGACGTTTACGAAAAAATGTTAACACAAGATAAACCTTTTTCAGGTGATACCTCTTATAACAAGTCTTTGACACTTCTTAAAAAGCTGATTGATGATGGCTTAACGGAAAAAGACCTGATAACAAACTCGTGGGAAGACTCAAAGAACACAATTGCTAAAGGTGATGCTGGTATGTATTATCTAGGTAATTGGGTTATCCCTCAGGTTATCGAACGCGGCGCAGATCCTAGTAATATTGGTTTCATGCCTATGCCTTCAAATGATGAAGGTGTTTTGAACGCGCAAATGAATCATGACTGGGGATATGCTGTCAGTAAGCATTCAAAAAATAAAGAAACTGCTAAAGCGTACTTAAAATTCATTATCGAAGCTTCTGATTTTGAAAAAATCGCTGGGTTTATTCCTACTTTGAAATCTAAAAAGCCGTCGCTACAACAGTTAGACGAGTTTATGAGTTATAAACCAAATGTGATTCAAACGCCAGTTAACTCTTCAACGTTCATCGAAGTAACAAACCGTTCAAAAATTGACTTCTATTCAGGCGGTTACATCCAAGACGTAATCACATCGAAGAACTTTGAAGAAGCATTAGTGAAGCTAGACTCTCGCTGGAATAGAGCTAAGAAGCGAGTGATTAAATAATCCCACTGATAGTATATACCTTCTGTTGTCTGTATTGCCAAGGTCGCTCGGGTGGGCGACCTTTTTATACAAAGTATGTTATATTCTTGTTACATGAGCTAATGCATATACACAAGGGTAATACGAAGCTAATTAAAATTGAGATGATTGAATCGCCACTACTTCACTAGACGACTTTTAGCCTCATTAAAATACTGACGTTCATACTCTAACGGTGATAGCCCATCATTGGAACTATGCTGTCGTTTCGGGTTGTAAGACATCTCAATATAATTAAACACATCCAATCTTTGCCTCGTCTCTGGTCGCATAGATTTTTCGCTTAATTCGTTCACGTTTCAGCAGTTGAAAGAAACTCTCGGCTACTGCGTTATCATGGCAGTTACCTCTACGGCTCATGTTACCTTCCAAACCATGAGCACTTAGAAACTCACTCCAATCATGGCTCGTGTATTGGCTTCCTTGATCTTGAATGAACCAACACTTTGCCAGCAGGTTTACGACGCCATACCGCCATTAATAAAGCATCTAACGCAAGCTCTTTGGTGATACGACCGCCCATTGACCAAGCAATAATTCGTCGTGAGAACAAGTCCATTACGCCTATTTAGGTTCATCGAGTTAGGGAACTAAACTTTGAAACGTTCAACCAAAGAGGATAACTCTTTAACCTTGATATTTAAGTCTTCGCTACCACGCTTATTGTCCTGAGCTAGCTTGGAAGCATCATCACTTTGTTCTGATATCACCACGACCCTTTGAGATATTTCTTGTCCAACTACACTTTGTTGGCTGGTCGCAGTGGCAATTAGAGCGTTCATGTCTAAAATGTCTTGCACAGATTCTTGGATTTTACGAAGAGCGGAAGTCGCTGAGTTAGCTTGAGAGACAGTATCGATACTGCGTTTATGACTCTTGTCCATTACGGTAACAGCATCATCTGAAGCAGCTTTCAGCCGCTGTATGATATCGTGAATGTCTCCAGTACTGTCCTGC
>NZ_JBPAOE010000016.1:0-56853 GCF_054051265.1 Vibrio sp. C8 | reverse complement strand
CGCGTTAGCAGAGTGGTTATGCACCGGATTGCAAATCCGTGTACATCGGTTCGATTCCGGTACGCGCCTCCATTTTCTCCTAGTTATCTCTCCACTATCTCTTAAGACTTTTCTTCCCTTAATCATTTGGATAAACGTCTTCGCAATGTCGTGACAGATTCTCAATAAACGATAATCGTGTAACTTTCAGCTTTAGCCTGTGGTATGGTTTCGTTTGTTTCTAGGCCACCATTTGGCCCTCATTTCGCGATCAAAAAGTACATTCTATAAAGGTACCAATATCAATATGGAAAAAATCGCCATTCTCGTAGATGTGCAGAATGTCTACTACACCTGCAAAGAGCGTTATCAACTTAACTTTAACTACAATCAGTTTTGGCAAAAAGTGACTCACGGTCGCACGGTAGTGAAAGCTAATGCCTACGCCATCGCCAGCAAAGACAACGGCCAACGTCAGTTTCACCATATACTGCGTGGTATTGGTTTTGAAGTGATGCTAAAGCCGTTTATTCAACGTCGTGATGGCAGTGCGAAAGGCGATTGGGATGTGGGTATTACGCTTGATGCCATTGAGCTGGCTGAAGAAGTAGATGTGGTTGTACTGGTTTCTGGTGATGGTGATTTTGACTTGCTCGCCAAACGCATTCAACAAAGGTTCGGCAAGCAAGTAGAAGTTTATGGTGTACCCGGTTTAACAGCGAACAGTCTAGTAGAAGCCGCCGACAGATACATTGCTATTGATGACGAGTTACTACTCTGGTGATTGAGTCTCACTTTGTTCAATAGCTTGTGAAGCTTCTTCTGCTTCCATTTTAGCGCGCTCTGCTTTAGATACGTAGCGAGGCTTGTTGCTTTTATTCAGCTTCGCATTTTGTTGCTTAATCTTCTTTTTTAAAATTTGGTTAATCTTCTTTTTGCGGTTCATGATTTTCACATCTGAGGAACATGAGGGTGGGGAGCTTAATGGTTTTAGACACTAAGCTCAATAGCATGTAAGAAATTAACCTAGCCACTATTCAGCAGGGTTTGATGATGACAAAAACCAGTTCAATTTTAATCGGTTCATTACAAACAGAATATAAGACTGTAGCTGCGATGGTGGACATCTATTGTCAAAACCATCACAACAGAAAGAATGGATTGTGTGAAACGTGCCAGGTACTGCTCGATTACGCGGAATTACGTTTAGACCGATGCCCTTACGGCCAAAATAAACCGACTTGCAATCGATGTCCAATCCACTGTTATAAGCCAGAACCAAAAGAAAATATGAGATTAGTGATGCGATATTCTGGCCCAAGAATGCTATTACCACATCCTATTCTTGCGGTTCGACATTTGTTACATGAGAGAAAAGAACCGCCCGTCAAAATAGAAAAAGACGCTTCAAATCGCCATCAACGACTTAAAGCGTCTAATAATCAGTAAACTCAATTTCTGAGCGTAGCAGGTGTATTCAGTGTAAACGGATTATTCACCCGCAACCCATTGGCGCTTGGTTTTAATACTTGCCAGTAGCATGTATAGACAAGTCGCCATTTGAACCACGAATAGATAGCCCAACAAACCTTGACCATTTTGTAAGAACCAGTCAGCAATGACAGGACCAATCACAGAACCTACGCTATAGCTGAATAGCATCACTTGAGTTGCAGAAACAATGTAGCTGGCATCGAGCTTATCGCATCCCAAATTGATAGCGATTGGGTAAAGTGCAAATGTCGCCATGCCCAATACAAACAAGCTGGTCGCAAGCACTGTTAAGCCAGATTCGAGGAATGGCAGCATAACAGCACCAGAACCGATCAAACAGAATAATGCCATCAATAGAGTTCGACCTAAATATTTCGAAAGCCAAGGGACGCTTGGTTGAATAGCCATTCCACCCAAAATAACTAGAGCGAGCAGCGCACCCATGTTGGAATGATCTAAACCTCTCTTTTCCAGCTCTACAGGCATCAAACCATAAATAGCTCCTAGGGTTAGACCTGATACGATGCATCCCATAATAGCGGCATGATTTAATTTGGTCATTTGACGCAAGGATAGACTAGCCGCTTGTTGTGAGGCTGGTTGTGTTGACTTACCAAAAATCAACACAACAGATGCAATTAGTAATAACGCTGAAATGGCTAAAAATGGAAGTGTACCATTAATGCCTATGTAGCTAATGCCTAGCTGGCCTATTGCGGATCCACCATATAACGCAGCCATATAAATGCCAAGTCGCTTTGCTCGACCTGATTCATCCCCATGCAGTAACCACGATTCAACGACAACGAATATACCTGCTACTGTAATGCCAGCGATAAAACGTGAAATCAACCATACGGTTGAATTCGCGATTAAAGGTAAGGTGACAATAGAGATCAGCAGAATCATCAAAAATGCAATGAAAGCATTTTTGTGACCAAGGCGGTTTACAACAGGATCGACGATCATTGCACCGATTAACAATCCTGCGTAAAACACACTCGCGAGCCAACTCGCTAAGCTGGTTTCCAACTGATAATGAGGCAACATAAGGGGGATCAGACTCATTAAGTAGCCCGATGCCACTGCATAGAAAGTTAACGCAATTACTGGAACAGAAATGCGTTGAGAAGAAGTTGATACCAACAAGCTGTCCAACGACGTCGCCTCAAAGTTTATAGGGGGAAAGAGAAAATTTGCGGCGAATATGGGACTTATGAGAGGAAAGGTAAAACTAAAATTTATAATCTTTACGATTAACAAATTTTATTAAATGACTAATCTACAAAATAGTAAGTTAAGTCGGCATTTTATCCTGATAATAGCCAACTTAACTAGAAATATTTTACATGGCTTATTTTGTTAAAGCTTGGTTCAACCATTGATTAAACTGAGACTTAGGAAGAGCGCCATTAATAACATCAACTCTTTGTCCGTGCTTGAACACCATAATGGTTGGAATGCTACGAATTTGGAACTTAGCAGCGAGGTTTTGCTGGCTTTCGGTGTCTATTTTTACGAAGCGAACCGAACCATTTCTTTCATTTGCTACATCTAAAAAAACAGGCGCGAAACCAACACATGGGTTACACCAAGGTGCCCAAAAATCGACCACAACTGGCTGAGAGCTTTGCAAGATAGCCTCAAAGTTAGCGTCGGTTCCTTCTATCGGAGAACCATCTAGTAATGGAGTTTGGCATTTTCCGCATTTAGGACTCTCTGATACTCGCTCATTGGGAACACGGTTTAATCCATGGCAAGAAGGGCAGCGTGTATTGAAGGTAGACATAGTTTTCCTCTCAAATCGTGATTTGTATTTATGGTCTTTACCGTTCTTTATGGCAAATAGCGCTATAGGGTAAATGAGCGTATAATCCGCCCTTATGCCTAATGTTGGGGCAATTGATATAAATACAATAGACAATATCGGTACAGAATTAATCATAGCCACAGGTTAATTCAACGCTGGTATTGGCATAACAATAATAGATTTGGAACGAGTATGACCAAGTTTTACGCTGAAATTACAGGTTGGGGTAAATGTTTGCCTCCAGCAACCCTGACAAACGAAGATCTGAGTACTTTTTTAGACACCAATGATGAGTGGATTCGTACCCGTACTGGTATCGAGAATCGTCGTATTAGCCACGTTAATACATCTGACTTAGCCACTGTTGCCGCTAAGCAAGCTTTGGCTTGTGCGGGATTAGAATCCAGTGATCTCGATTTGATTATTGTCGCCACCTGTTCTCCAGATACCTTGATTCCAAATATTGCCTCGAAAGTTCAACTGAATTTGGATAACAAAGGCGCGGCTGCGTTTGATATGAATGCAGCTTGTACTGGCTTCCTTTATGGGTTAGAAACCGCGACTCGTTTAATTCAAGCGGGTAACTACAAGCATGCTTTGGTGATTGGTGCTGAACGCCTTTCTTTCTACCTAGATTGGACCAAGCGTGATACTGCGGTTTTATTTGGCGATGGTGCTGGTGCAGCGATCTTAAGCCGCACTGAAGAGCCTCTCGGTTTACAAGATGCGCAAATCGGCTGTGATGCTGAAGGTCGTGACATCTTAGCTGTGCCTAAGTTTGGTACCGCTATGGATCGTTTCGCCGCTGACAATGGTCACTGGGATTTTAACTTCATCGGTAAAGACATCTTTAAACGCGCAGTGCGTGGTATGGGTGCAGCTTCTCAGCAAGTACTACAAAGAAGTGGATTATCCAATGACGATGTTGATGTTGTGATCCCTCACCAGGCAAATATTCGAATCATCCAAACCTTGTGTGATGTGTCTGGTATCAGCCAAGAGAAAGCCTTCGTCAATATTCACAAATACGGCAATACTTCTGCGGCGACGGTTCCAATTGCACTTTGTGAAGCGCTAGAACAAGGAAAGGTAAATCCAAACGACAATATTCTTGTTGCAGCATTTGGTGCGGGACTGACTTGGGGTGCAGGTCATATCCGATGGGGTCAACGTGTTACTCCTGTCAACACAAGTGACGCTGCTTTACCTGAATGCGATAAATCGGCATTAGAGCTACTGCATGACGCTATAGAGCATTGCAAAAGCAAAGTCGTGTAAATCCTCAACAAACAATCAAATCTGAATAGGAGCTCATCGAGCTCCTTTTTTGTCTCAAAAATGAATCATCATTCTTTTATCGCACATTTGTTTCAAATATAAGAAAAATCCTACCAGCGTCGGCGTGGCAATGTGGGGCTTAAATAGGGATAATCTCTGCAAACGATTGAATGCTCAGCGAAATATATCTATATTTATATGCAACTCATGGCAAATTGACTTTTGTAACTGTTACATTGAAGTCTCTAAACGAATAAATGATGGTTATAAGTTGTCTCATTGGATAAACACAAGCAATAAAAACAGTAATTTAGTCACGTTTAACCATTCTTCTTCTAGAATTACTTACAGTTGATGTAGAAGTTATTAATTTACTTTAAAACAATGAGATGGCGCCATCGTTGTGTCAAACATAGGGCAATAAATTTGTGACGGTAAAGGCGGTTGGAGTATGACACCAAGAAAAGTATTGAAGTTGGCAGATGACGGTTATGCGACGCTGTTAAAGATGGTTGATTTCCTTCTTATTAACCTCATGCTAACAAGCGTTATTGAATCGCTTGGTGATCATGAAACGGCAATAGACATACTGGCCGCATTCATTTTTTCAGTTATCTTTCTGCTCGTCGGTGAGTACTGCAAACTCTACAGCTATCGAACTTTGCGTCGAATTAGAGCTTCGTTTTTTCAATTGCTTGCAACGTTAATCATTTCGGTTTTAGCCATGGAAGTAGTGAAGTACTTCTTCAAGAATGTGGATGGTGTGACCATCACAAACCTAAACCCAACGGTCTTTGCTTTTTGGTATGTATTTGTATTTGCCGTACTAGTGGCAGCTAGGGTTTTGCCTATCGTCACGGTAAGAACCTTCCGTCAGAAAATGAACCAGAAGCAGCGTATAGCGATCATAGGTATGACCCCGGCTGGTATTGCCATTTCACGCTCGTTGCTCAATGACTACCATCTCAATGATATTGACCTCGCTTATTATGATGACCGAGGTGAGCAGCGATTCGGTTATCTGACCAAAATCCCTTACAAGGGCAAAGTTGATGTACTGTTGGAAAAAGCTCGCATAGGCGAGATTGATGAAGTGTATGTGGCTTTACCTATGGTGGCAAAAGACCGCATTCGTCACTATTTAGAGCAACTGTCTGACAGTACCGTAGATACCTATCTTGTTCCTGATTTGTATACCTACAACATCAGCATTTCGAAAGTGAAGTCTGTCAATGGTGTGCAGACTTTTAGTGTCTTTGGTTCACCCTTTGATGGTGTGGGTGCTGCGATCAAGCGTATCGAAGACATTATTATCGGTTCAATGATTACACTGATGATCTCTCCCGTTCTTCTGGCTGTTGCCATAGGCGTAAAAATGAGTTCGCCAGGCCCTGTGCTCTTTAAACAAGATCGCTATGGTTTGGGTGGTAAGAAAATCAAAGTGTGGAAGTTCCGCTCCATGAAAGTGATGGAAAACAGCGATGTTGTTACACAGGCGACCAAAAACGACCCTAGGGTCACTAAGTTCGGTGCCTTTATTCGCAAAACGTCATTAGACGAGTTGCCTCAGTTCATTAATGTGCTTCAAGGATCTATGTCGATTGTTGGTCCGAGGCCACATGCTGTTGCCCACAACGAAGAGTACAGAAAAATAGTCGATAACTACATGATTCGACACAAAATTAAGCCTGGTATTACTGGTTGGGCGCAGATAAACGGCTATCGTGGTGAAACAGAAACTGTCGATAAGATGGAAAAACGCATTCAATACGACATCCAATACATGCAGAACTGGACGTTGTGGCTTGATATTAAAATTATCTTTTTGACCATTTTCAAAGGCTTTGTGAGTGAAACGGCATACTAGCTTATTACTGTGTGTTGGCACGTTATTGATTAGCGCTTCTGTTTATGCAGATTTGAAACCCAAATCGCATATTGGAATAGCAGGTATCGATTTTCAGAGTCGGGTTGGTACTGCTTATGGCGTTGATGACAACGTCACGTTTCAAGTCGATGATGAAGACAAAATAGAGTCTAACTATTTGACTGTTTCGCCTGAGTTGAAAGCTATCGGACAAAGAGGAGAAGACCAGTATCTCCTAATGTATAAGGGCGACTACAACCGTTATCAAGATTCCCATGAAGATGACTCTGACAGCCACTTCATGATGTTCGATGGATACTGGCGCTACGGGCTAAGACACGGGCTAAAGTGGAATATCCAACAGGGTTATGGAGAAGAGAAAAGAGGGCTTGGTTTAACTGAAGGATTCGATGAGTCTCAGATGGAACAATATGGCTTTGGTGACTCTGGTCTGGACTATTCACAATTTAATACCAGTCTTCGCTATAGCTACGGTGCGCCAAAAGGGCGTGGAAAACTGGATGTCATGCTACAGACTAAGTCTTTTAGTTATGATGACAAAGACCATATTCAAGGCGCAGATAATGATTTTTATCAATATGTTTTGGAACAAGAGTGGGAAGAAACCACAGCTCTGATTGAGTTATTTGACCAATACAGTGACGACAGTCGATTTCGCTACAGTTTGATTACCAATCGTCGCCACTATCATGCCAACAAGCGCAAGGACAGTAACGAATATTATCTGTTGTTTGGCATTAAAAGTGTTAGAAGCGGTAAAACGACCATAGAAGCGGATATTGCCGCTTTGTACAAAGCGTTTCCCGAAAATGACCGCTCTGAAAGTTTCACGGGCGCCAACTGGAATATCGCGTTGGAGTGGAAGCCACTAAAGCAAGATATTTGGTCTCTGCACACATCTCAACGTGTTAAAGACCCAAGGCAAGAAGGTGGTTATATCCTAGATGGTATTTACGGTATTTCTTGGCAACATTTTTGGTGGGTAGATCGTTTTTCTACCACCATAAGCTATGAATATGAGACGGAAGATTATCGTGTTGAAGACAACAATCGATACGACAAGACCAAAACGGCGAAGTTCGCGATTGGTTATGATTTCAGACCGTCGATTCGTTTCGAAATGAACTACCAGTGGAAAAAGTTCAGCTCAAATGAAGATATAGATGTACTAAACATCGGTGAATTTGAACAGTATTCGATTATCAGACGATTAGGCTATGACCAATCGTATGTTGAGTTGCAGTTAAAGGTGCAAATATAGATGCGTAAATGGTTGGTATTTCTTCTTACTTTGGTTATGTCTTTGTCTTCAATGGCTGAGGAAACTGTGCTGCAGGGCTCAGGTGCAGAAAATGAACAGCAGGCATCTTCACAACAAGTGAATCCTCAAGTGCAAGAAAATTTGGATGATTACTTATTGGGTACCGGCGACAGAATCGAAATCATCGTTTACGGTGAACCTGACATGTCTATGAAGTTTAAGGTCAGTAAGTCGGGTATGGTTAACTTTCCATATATAGGTGAAGTGGTCATCGCTGGTCGTACACCAAGTGCCATTGAAACTGAAATAGAAGAACGTTTACGAGGTGATTATCTGTTGAACCCGATGGTTACTATCAACATGGAATCTTTCCGTCTTTTTTATATATTTGGTGAGGTGACGTCACCCAACGGTTATGAGTTCCAACCAAGATTAACAGTAGAGCAGGCGATTGCAATTGCTGGTGGTTTTACTGACCGTGCAGACCGTGGCGACATCAGCATTCGTTCGGGTACGACAAATGAAGTAATTGAAGACGTTGAGCTCACTCATCCTGTGCAGCCTGGCGATACCGTAATCGTAGAGCAGAGTTTTTTCTAGTATGGCAGTAGGCATGATTGAAAATGGTCAAAAGATGGAAAGTAGCATCGATTTTGCACCATTTATAAAAGCATTAAAGAAACACTGGTGGAAGATTCTGCTCTTTACTGTTGTGGTGACGGGAGCTTGCTTTCCGCTGATTTCTGGTATGAGTTCGAAGTATGTTTCCACCGCAACGGTATTAATCAAAGCACAGGAAGATAATGCAACGCCAATTGAAAATGTGGACGGATACGATTCAACTCGAGCGCCATACTACGTTACACAACTTAATCTGATGCAATCCCGTGTTGTACTGGAAAAGGCCATCAAAGATCTCAAACTCAATGAGGATCCTCGATACAACGGTGGCGTAACAGTCGACGATAGCATTCGAGAATTGCCAATGACTGAAGCTGATTTAATGAAAGCTACGGTTAAATACATTCGTAAGCACCTCTCTTTTTCAGAAGTGCGCTTAACGCAACTTGTGCATGTTTCCTTTGAAGCGGAAGATGCAGAAGAAGCTGCACGAATCGCCGATGGTATTGCCCAAGCATTCATTGATTACACCATCGACAAAAAAGTAGAGAAAACCTTAGCTGCTCAACAGTGGAATGAGCAGCAGATGGAAGAACTGCGTAAGCAAGTGGCAAGTAAGAAAAAGGAAATGGAGCAGTTTCTCAACAAAGAAGGCTTGATTACCTTTAAAGGCATTGATGGTTTTGAAACTCAACAACTCAGCATTATGACGGAGCGTTTAGCCAACGCTACTGAACGTCGAATGCTTGCTCAATCTCACTATGAGCTGGTGGTGCAGAACTTAGATGCTCCGCTGGAAGACCTTGCAGCGATTCCCGAAATTTCCAGCCATCCTCAATTGCAGGATTTGCGTATCGCAATGATTCAGGCGAAGCGAACGTTGTTTGATCTGCAGAATCGCTACGGACCAAAACATAACAAGATCCTTGAAGCAGAAGCGCAGATCAGAGCGATAGAGCTTCAATTCCGCCGTCTTTTGGTCGAGTTGAAGTTAGGCTTGTACAAAGAGTATCAAGCCCAATTGGCAAAAGAGAATCGTTATAAAGCGCTGTTGAATGAGCAGAAGAATGGCTTCAAATCATTAGTGGCGAAACGTGATATTTACGAAAGTATGCAGACTGATTTGCAAAAAACGGAAGACCTCTATAAAGACATGTTCTTACGTAGCAAAGAGCAAGAGCTTTCTTCTACTTATCGTGAACCGGATGCTGTTTTATACGACCCAGCCGCAGTTGCCAAAACACCAGCAAAACCGAACAAATTGTTGCTGTTGGCAATGGTGTTCATTATGTCATTCGCGCTATCCACCTTGTACGTGATTATTCGCGCAGCTATGGATCAAAAGATCTACAACCTGACACAAGTCTTGAAAAAACTAGGTTTGAAACCGTTAGCTGATTTACCGGAAATGGGGCAAACAGAGGATAGAAGCGAACTCGTTAATCTGATTCGCAGTAATCCTTATGCGATGGAATCATTTCACGGCATAAAAACAGCGATTCAGCTAGCATCACCGTCAGCTTATTGCTTAGGTGTTGTCTCCAGTACGGAAAAAGAAGGGGCGACGCTAGTTTCGCAGTTGCTTGCTGACAGTTTAAGCCGCAACCATAAGACGCTTTTGTTGGATCTCGATTTTCGCAGTGAAACCGGCTTATCAATGTTGCCTGAATTTCTTCCACAAGCGGACGAGGCGATGAACGGAGCCTCAGAAGCTAAATGTGCAGCTCAATGGACTGGAGCTAATGACAATCACAAGCCATTGTTTATCTCACTCAATGAAAAGCTCGATTTCTTGCCGCGTGGGGTTCTTGAACAGTCACCTTTAGTGTATTTCTCTAGTGAGCAATTTTTGCACATGATGCAAGAGCTGCCTGAGCTTTACGAACGAATCGTTGTGAATCTGCCAAGCCTTACGGCCAACAAAGATACCCAGTTAGCCGCCAAAACACTAGATGGAGTCGTTGTGGTGATGCAAGCGGCTTCTCGCTCAGTTCCAACTATTCGCCAAGATATCGAGAAGTTGAATCAGCTGGATATCAATACTATTGGTGCGGTACTGAACCGAGTGCTAGCAGATAACTTACAAAGTGAAGAAAGTAAGCAGTTTATTGCTCAAGGCAGTTTTTCAGCGCTGCTAGCTGAGGATTAATCGCATGGGGCTGATCAAAAGTATCTCGACGATTGCCAGCTCTTCGATGCTAACCCAAGTGATAGGGGCATCATCCATCTGGTTCGTATCAAACCGTTATGGCATGAACGAAGTCGGTATTTATGCCATGGTGTACAGTATTGTGCTGATTGGTGCACAGATATGTACTTTTGCTTCGCAGCTTTTGATCCCAAAACAGCAAGATGAACATTTGGCGCAAAACATCGTGTTTTGCCTTATTCAGACCGTGGTATTAGCCATTCCGTTTACCGCAGTTATTGTTTGGTTATTCAATAAACCATTTGCACTCTACTATCTGCTGACTCTTGCTCATGCTTGGATTTTGATCTCTGAAAACCTGCTATTACGTGATGAAAAAATGAAGCTGTTAGCGTTTCAGCGTCTGCTTGCTTCGGGCCTAGTTTTAGTTTGTGTGTTGATGACGCCAACAGCAGAGTTACTTTACTGGAGCTGGGCTATTGCGCTGATCGTTATCGTTTTTCTATGGTTACTTTACTCGATGCCATTTCGACGTATGGCATGGAATCAATGGGGCTGGTCATCCAACAGAGAGTTCCTTAAGCGTAATAAACAACATATTGTCAGTATCGGTAGTGCCGAAGTGTTGGCTATGGCAAACAGTAATTTGCCGACAGTTCTCATCAACTATTGGTTTTCTGCGGTAACGGCAGGCTATTTTGCGATTGTTAGCCGATTCTGTTTATCGCCAGTCGTGATTGTCGGTAATGCGGTACGCAATTCTATCTTCTCTAAATGGTCGTTAGATTTTCGCAATCAGCGTTTCAATTACCCAGAATTCATAAAGGTACGCAAACTTCTTTTCGTCCTTGGTTTAATCGCTACAGCTGGTGTCTTTATCTTCTATCCAGTCGTGATGGAATTCGCTGCGGCCAAAAACTGGATCACTCATGAATGGGTCGAATCGATTCCAACTTCACGTTATATGCTTCCGTATCTGTTCCCTGCATTGGCTATTTGCCCGTTGACGGTTATTGAACTGGTGTTTGGATCTCCCAAGTATTTTCTGCGTATTCAACTTGAGCAGTTGGCGGTGGTTGTTATGGCGTTTGTCATCCTGCCTTATTTTTACAACGACTACGCGTATTCAGTGATCACTTATGCGGTACTTTCTGCTGTTCGTTATGGATTCATTTATTTGAAAGTGAATCAACGGGCTCGTTCTATGCGAGAAGGAATGGAGGCCAAGTGAACCTTAGTTTAAACAGCGGGCTTTACCTCCAAGTTGTTACATTAACCACACTGATATTTTGTGGAGTCGTGCAGTATTTCACAGGGATTGGCGCGGTTCTTTGGCTGCCATTTTTGATGACCTGTTTAATGGTACTGCTGTTACCAATGCAAACTCGTTACAGTGTCTTTTATCTTGACAACAAAGAACGAGTTTTATTGGTGTTGTTCGTGAGTTTATTTGCCTTGGCAACCGTATCGACGATATTGCAAAGCGGCATCAAAGTAACGATTGTCGGCATGAAAAACGAGTTAGCAATATCGCTGATTATGTTTTGTCTGTTACTGGGCTTTGTGCGCGAGTCGCAGATTTATCGGATTACCAAAGCGCTCTATTGGGTGTTCTATATTCAGTTTCCCGTCATTTTGTACCAAATCCTGATTATTGTTCCCAAACGCGTTGCCTTCCGTGGCGAGTATGAAAAGTGGGATGCGGTCGTAGGCACTTTTGGTGGTGACCCAATGAAAGGCGGGAACACTGCCGCCATGGGATTGTTCTGTTTACTGATCATGCTGCTTAAGCTTTCTGAATATAAACATGGCCTGGCAACGAAATTAAACACCGGTCTGCACATCATTGCGGCATTTATCTTGTGTATTTTGGGCGAGGTGAAATTCGTAATTCTAATTTCACCGTTCTTGCTGGCGTTCGTCTGGTTTTCTCCAAGCTATCTGACGGGAATGAAACGACTCGACCTTAAAACAGCATTGATGATCATTGGCGGTATATTCGGCCTTATTTCTCTTGCCATCATGATACTGGCGGCATCTTATTCCTCCGCCTTTGCGGGTAGTTCAGATAAAGGTGCTTTGGACATCTTTATCGACTCTTTGTCTTACGCATTTGACCCAAACTACATACTGGAAGAAACGGGCGAACTAGGCAGGATGACAACAATGTTTTTCTGGGGAAAACACAGTGACTTGTGGGGATTACCAAGCCAGCTGTTTGGTTATGGTCTTAATGCCACTAACCGAGGAAGTACTGTTGCCCCAGGATTTTTGAACGTCATTTTTAATGTGTTTTTGGATTCAACATCATTGAGCATGTTGCTTTGGGAAATGGGTTTGGTTGGAACCTTACTGTTCTTTGGCGTCATAGGTTATACCCTACGGATTGTGATGCCAAAGCCGCTGATTCCGAGAGACCGAGTTACGCAGGAAGACGTGCGTTTGCTTTCTTTCCAACCGGCGTTTATTGCCTTTGGTATCGCTGGTCTTTTGAGTCTCCCTTACAGCCAAACATTGATGATCGTGCCTATGTTGCAATATCTGTTCTATTTTTCATTAGGTGCCGCGTTAGTTATTCGCAAGTCAGTATTAACAATAAGTGAGCCTTCCTATGGGTGAAGATATTAAAATCAGTGTCATTATCAAAACGTATAATGAACAGGCTGGGATCGCGAAAACTATTACCAGCATTCGCGAGAATTTATCCAACTACTCTCATGAGATTATCGTCGCCGACAGCCTGTCGTCAGACGATACCCAAGCGATAGCTCTGGAACATGGAGCCAAGGTCGCCACATTGGTTAATGGTGATGAACGCTGTTGTGGTGTAGGGCATCAACTAGGCTATCTTCATGCACAAGGAGAGTTTCTTCTTCTTATGGATGGAGATATGGAACTGGCGCCCGGCTTTATCGAACAGGGGATTGCTTATTTAGATACTCACCGCGATTATGCTGGCGTAGCTGGTATGGTGGAAATGGATGACGCACAAAGCTACGAGTTCAAGTCCCGTAAGCAGCGTATTCACAAGATCTATCCTGTAGGCGATACCTCCCATCTTGGTGGAGGCGGCTTATATCGACGTTCTGCTATCGAAAAAATCGGTTATTTAACCAATCGTAATCTTCATGCGTATGAAGAAGCAGAACTGGGTATGCGATTAAAGCATGCGGGTTACAAGCTGCATCGACTGGCTGTTCCATACTTCTCTCACACTTCTTATGACATGTCTTCGATCGAACTAATGAAGTATCGCTGGAGAAGTGGCTATTTGTTTGCTTCTGGTGAACTGTTAAAAAGTGCTTGGGGAAAGCCGCATTTTAAAGATGCGCTGCTCGTAGTTAAGAACGAGGCGATCTTTACCCTTTATTTGTTCTTACTGGCGATATCCATTCTGACTTTCCATATGAAAATTATCTCGATTGCGCTACTGCCGATGGTGGCTTTCTTTGTGCTGAAAGCAATTAAGAACCGATCATTAAGAGATGCTCTACAAAGTGTGGTGAATCTGAGTGTGTTTTCTGCAGGGCTTATTCGAGGGTTGAGCTGTCGTCTGAAAGATCCCAATCAAGCGCCGGATAATCGACTGATTAAGGGAGAACAACAATGAAAATACTTTTAGTAAACAAGTTCTTCTTTATGAAAGGCGGAGCTGAAACCGTGTTTTTTCAGGAGCGCGAGATGTTAGCGCGTTCAGGAGCAACGATCTTAGACTTCTCGATGCAGCATGAGAAAAACATTGAGTCGGCTTTTAGTGACTATTTTGTCTCTAATGTTGATTACCATGACGGCAAGAAGAACTTGTTAGGCAGCGTGAAAACGGCGATCAATTTTATTCACAACAGTGAAGCTTGTGAGAAGCTAAAAGCCTTAATTAACAAAGAACGCCCTGAAATTGTTCACTTTCACAATATCTATCATCAGCTTACGCCATCAATCATTAAAGTCGCCAAGTCATTAGGCTGCAAAACGGTGCTGACAGCTCACGACACAAAAATAGCATGCCCTAGTTACACCATGTATCGAGATGGACATACCTGCGAAGCATGCTTGAAAGGCTCGGTATGGAACGCGTTTAAGTATCGTTGTCAGGAAGGTTCGCTGTTTAAGAGTGCGTTATTATCGCTTGAGGCTACTTATCAATCATTGGCTAAGAACTACCAAGCTGTGGATGTGATCGTTTCGCCTAGTGAGTTTCTCGCCAACATTATTCGCCAAAAATTACCCCATAATCGTATTGAAGTGGTTGTGAATGGCATTGATGAGCATGTTGAGCGAAATGGTGTAAAAGACGGGCGATACTTCCTCTATTTGGGACGCTTAAGTGTTGAAAAAGGCGTAGCGACTTTAGCTGAAGCTTATCAACGCTCTAAGCAGGAGATGCCATTAAAAGTGGTTGGCGACGGGCCTTTGTACAATGAGTTGGTCACTAATTACGACAATATCGATTTTCTCGGTTTCCAAAGCGGCGATGCTTTACACACGTTGATAAAAGAGTGCAGCGCAGTCATTGTTCCTTCTGAATGTTATGAAAATTGTTCTATGTCGGTTATTGAAGCCATGGCTTATGGTAAGCCGATCGTCGGCGCTAATATTGGTGGCATTCCAGAGCAAGTAAGAGAAGGAGTAGAAGGGCGTCTGTTTGAATCTGGGAATCCAGATTCTTTAGCACAAGTGATGGATGATTTCGCCCAGCACCCAGAACTGGTTGTAGAGTTCGGAAATCGCGCTCGCCATCGCTTAGAGAACAAGTACTCTCTGGCTCGTCATGAAAATACGCTTATGAATTTGTACCAAGAATTAATGGGTGAGAAATAATATGACTATGAAGATCACTGTGCTAGGTACGCGAGGAATTCCGGATGTGCTTGGTGGCGTTGAAACCCATTGTCAGCACTTGTATCCGGAAATAGTGCGACAAACAGGTGCGGAGGTGTGTGTGATTGCGCGATCCCCTTACGTTCCTTATCAGCATTCTGAATACCAAGGTGTAAAAACCAAGGCTATTTGGGCACCAAAGAAGAAATCACTGGAAGCGATTGTCCACTCGACTCTAGCTGCATTCTCGACTTTAACTGATGGTTCGGATGTAGTGCACGTACATGCCATTGGCCCGGGTTTGGTGGTGCCGCTGCTGCGTCTACTCGGTAAGAAAGTCGTGTTTACTCACCATGGCCCTGACTATGATCGTCAGAAGTGGGGAGGTTTCGCTAAGAAAATTCTGCAATTGGGTGAAAGATTCGCTGCAAAGTGGGCAAGCGAAGTGATTGTGATATCCGATGTGATCAATACTATTATCAAAGACAAGTACCAGCGCTTTGATGCCAATTTAATCTATAACGGCGTGCTCAAAGCGCAGCCGCTGGATAATGCCGTTATTGATAAATATTTAGCCAATCATGAGTTGTCCGCTAAAGGTTATCTTGTGGCGGTTGGTCGATTTGTTGAAGAAAAAGGCTTTCATGATCTGATTGATGCTTACGCAAAATCAGGACTATCTCTGCCATTAGTTTTGGTTGGTGATACTGACCACGAAACGGTATATAGCTCAGAATTGAAAGCCAAAGCGCGTAATACGAAGGGTGTGAAATTAACAGGTTTTGTAAAAGGGGATGAACTGAAAGTGCTGTTCTCTCAAGCAAAAGTGTTTGTTATGCCTTCTTATCATGAAGGTCTACCCATTGCACTTTTAGAAGCCATGTCATTCTCACTTCCAGCGATTGTCAGCGATATACCTGCAAATACCGAAGTTGGGTTAAATGAGCAAAGTTATTTTCCGGTTGGTGATGTGAATTCATTGGCAAGTAAACTAGCGAATCTTCCAGAACAGACTGAAGTGGATTATGCCACTTACATGGAAAAGTATGACTGGGAGAAGATAGCCGCTCAAACTGTTGAAGTGTATAAAAAAGCGCTAAGTTCAAAGTAACTAACGGGTATTAAACAAGTGTCGTCTAACAACCGAGCAGACAAAGTTATTAAACAGTTTTATCACTCTTTAGATAGTGACATTGCTGAGACGTTAAATGACGAGCAAAGGCATGCCTTAGAACACGCGGTCAAATCGATGGGGTTGGTCGCAAGGCATTCCATTGATATTAGAGAAACTGTTCCTTGGTTCGGTAAACGTTTCTATTTTGTATTTCTGTGTGGCAGAGATCATCGAAAACAGGTGCGTGAGCGTTCAAAGTTGGTTCACTTTGTTCTTACGTTATTAATCCTAGTAGGAGTGGTATCAATCAGCCTTTTGGCAATGCTGGCTCTGTACTTAATAAAGTCAGCACTTGGTATTGATATTTTTAAGGGATTTTCATTCGGAATTTGGGATTGGTTTAAAGGATTATCATTGTAAATTAACCCCGAGGTTTTTATGAAAATACAGCCTTACAAAGCTGTTGTATTGGCAATGCTGACAATGTTGCCTCTTAGTTCTGGACTAGCAAAAAAGCCAGATAACCGCCCACCAAATAATAAGCACGATCAAGGTTCTGAAACCGAGAGTAATACTGGCGGTGGCGAAAGCGAGTTGGTGGATCTGAACAATCAAACTTTCATTACCGTCTATCCTACAGTGCTTACTGGCCCTGTTACTAACCCGGGGATGGGCGTTGAAACCTTTCACGATAATTGGGGCTCGACATTAAGCTCTAGCGAATATCCGGATGCTGGCATTGATTACTACCGATTCTACTGGAATGAATTAGAGCCAGAAGAAGGTAAGTATGCCTTTGATAAGTTGGATAAAATTCTCAGTGAAAACCGCCATGAAACGCCACCTAAAATGGTAGCGATTCGCTTTATGACAGCGGAAGAACCGGAAAGCGGCAGCAAAGTACCACAATGGCTAATTAACAAAGGCATTAGCGGTTATTGGACTGAAGATCATAAAACCTTCGTCCCAAACCTAGATGACAGCTTGTACCTTTACTACGGTGAAAAACTGCTAAAAGCGTTCGGTAAGCGTTACGATGGCAACTCCAACTTGAGTCATATTGATATTGGTATGGTCGGCTCTTGGGGCGAATGGCATAACAGTAACTTTTCCGGTTTAGAGCCGTTACATCAAAAATACAGCGATGCAGACCTGAACAAGTGGGTTGATCTGCATTTTGAAGCATTCCCTAAAACACCGAAAGTGATGTTAATTAGTGGCGCTAACAGTTTAGCTTACGCGGCTGAAAAAGGAGCTGGATGGCGAGCGGATTGTTGGGGAGACTGGCACCATTTCTCAACCACTTGGAGCCACATGAGAGATGATTACCCATATCGTATTCAGCAAGCTCAATATGACAATCCAAACTTTGATACCAGTTGGCAACGTGGACCTATCAGTCTTGAAACCTGTGGAACTATGCAAGGTTGGGAATCAACTCAAGGCTATAGCCATGAAGAAGTGAAAGCCAGTTTGGATTGGGCAATTGAGCATCACGCGTCGACGTTGAATTTGAAATCAAAGCCGATCCCGACTCAATATCGTGGGCTACTTGATGATGCACTGCTTAAGATTGGCTACCGAATTCGTTTAGAGAAACTCAATCACCAAGTTGAACTCAAAGCTGGTGGTGTGTTGAACGTGAACGCATTGTTTGTCAACGAAGGTGTCGCTCCACCTTATCAACATCGTTATTTGGCTTACAGATTGATTGATGCCAATGGTAATACCGCTTTCTTTGGTAGTTCTAGTTACGATGTTCGTTCATGGTTACCGGGTGAACACGAAACGCACAGTAGCCTTACGCTACCAAGTACGCTTGAAGTAGGGCATTACTATCTTGAGCTTGCTCTGGTTGATAGTCATGGTGATGCGCGCTTAAATTTCGCTAATGTTGGCAAGCAAGATTCTGGTTGGTATCGTTTTTCAGATTTAACGATTTTTTAAGAGTGACAACGTAGCGTTACTCCTTGCGCTATTACATTAACGATATGAAAAAGCCCAAGTGATACACTTGGGCTTTCCTTTTTAATCAGTTTTTAAGCAATCATGACTTAAGCTGGGTTTTGAACAGCTTCTGTTTCAACGGCTTTCTTTTCTTGGTACATCTTCACTAGGAAGTATACGTTCACAACAGCGATGAAAGTGTTTGTTGCTACAACTGGCAGCGCATCGATCATAAGACCGTAAGCTGAGAATAGCGTACAACCGATAAAGTTCAGAATACGAAGCTTTACGATGTCTTTCATAGTTAGAGAAATAGCAACCATGATTGACGCTGCGTAACCCATGATTTCAATTGTTTGCATATCCATAATATAGACCCTCTTTATTTGCCGGACTTGGTATCGCCGGTACCAATCTTCTCGTCGTGAGATAAATGAGGGAGCTCCATGCCTCGAATGGTCTAAGTTGATTAACTGGCGCTAATATACCAATAGTCAAAGTGTGATGAAAGCCTCAATATTTAGGAAATAGAAGGTTAGCGATTACGCAAACGTTTTACGTAGCAATCTACTGAAATTAATTTGGTGAGCGAGTGAATAATTCTTCCTCGCGACTAAACAACTAATGTTTTCGACTTATCAAATCAAAACCTTTTTAGACAGAAAATAGAGTTTATCGCTTGGCAATAGGGTGGTCAGAATTGAGTTGCAAGAGATCCCACAAATTCCCATAGAGATCTTCAAACACAGCAACAGTACCGTAGTCTTGTTGTTGAGGAGCTCGGATGAACTTGATACCAATTGACTTCATATATTCGTAATCTCGCCAAAAATCATCAGTATTTAAAAAGAGAAACACTCGCCCACCAGCCTGATTGCCGATAAAGTCATGTTGTTCAGGCTTTGAAGCTCTCGCCAACAACAAGCTAACGCCATGAGAATTTGGTGGAGCAACCACCACCCACCGCTTATCCTGTTCAGGCTGGTAGGTATCATCAATAAGCTCAAACTTAAGTTTGTTCACATAGAAATCAATCGCTTCGTCATAATCTCTGATGACTAATGCAATATGTACAATGTTTTGTTTCATGGTTAAGGGTCTCAATTAATAGGTGTTTAAATCAGTTAGTTGATGGCTTTAAACTAAACGAAATTGTGATTCTATGCTCAGTCTAAGTCGAACGACTCTTGAATGGTATGTCGTTAGTTTAAGGTATATTTACATCCATCAATAAAAGCCAAATTAGGCTAACAACACATAGCGATAGGTTTTGTATCTATATTATTGATTTAGCTCAATTATGTATCGGTATTCACTTTACAGATTTTATCATTGGTTTCTTAATGGCTCCTTCAATATAAAAAAGGAAAATCCCTATGAAACGCAAGTGGTTAATGTCTATTCCTGTACTTATGGCAACCTTACTTTTAAGTGGTTGTGGCAGCACTTCAAAAGGTAAAGAAGTAACGGCCCAGTTCCACATCGATAAAATTAACGTTCAGGTTACTCAGTTTCATGAACCTGCCATTGAGTATCACAGTAAAGAAGAGCTATCTAAAATGGTGGAGAGTCTAGTACTTACCAAACTAGCTGATAAAGGTATGCTTTCAGATGCTCCGGGAATGGATACGATTACGATAAACATCGACTACAACAGACGATTTGTAGGTGACGCAACACCAATTCCATCTGACTCACTTGGATATCCAGAATTTAACTTTAACGTGCAACGTGCAGGTGATGAGCCAACTAAACCACTCATTAATCGCAGTAACCTAGTTTACAAAGGTAGTTTCGCACAGAATCTTCAGGTGATAGCGGGAGCTTTAAGAGACAAATCTGTTGAGAATGATTTCGTTGAGGCGATTGCTAATACTGTTGTTAATGACATCGAAGAACTCAACTAAATCCAATAGAGCGTCATATATAGGTTTCATTCAGCTCTGAAATACAGTTTTGAAAAACAAAGAGCAGGTTATTAAGCCTGCTCTTTCTGTTTATTCGTTTCGTAACCCGAAATCTCCAACATCCAGATTCAAGTCTGTTCATTTCTTACTTTTCGCTCTATCCACTGTTACTGGCTTATCAATGGCAGGTATTGGCTTTAGGGTTTTTGGCGAAGAGAAGCTATTGTTATTGGTAATAAAAAACCCGTCAAAGGACGGGTTTTATCAACTAGTTCAACCTTATTTTTTAGGTTGGTGCGCTTGCTTGTCTTGCTCTGTTAGCTCGCGGATACGACGGCTGATGTCGCGGCGCTCTTTTGAAATTTCTGCGCTTTTGATGATGTGGTCATCAACACGATCTTCGTAGTCTGCTTTCATGTTCTTAACGATAGTCATGATCTCTTCTTGAGTCATTTCTGGTTTGATGTAATCAACCAAGTTTTCAAGCAAGTCTACACGTTTGCGGTTATCACGAACTTTCTTTTCGTTATCAAGAAGTTCACGTTTCAGTTTGTTTTTGCGACGAGCTAAGCTCACGATTTCAAATACGCTGTTCATAGGTCCCTTTTCCTATCTCAATGCAACTAACAGTGATTAAAGCACATCGTTGCAACTCATAACAGACTTAAGATCAAACCTTACAACAACTTGTCCATTTATTCGCCAGTTAGCGCTTGGCTTGATTGTACTTCACTCAATAAGCGCTATATCATGTGCGCAGTTAAACTTTAAGTACCGAAATGATCATGCTGTCCTCTGAAATTGTTGTCTCTAAAGCCGATATCGCACCAGTTGAAGATCAACACAACGTTAAACTCCGTCAAGCCTACCTTCGCGAGCGTAAAGTCATGGAACATATTGATATTGAGTTGAACCGAGCAAAAATCGTTATCATGGACGAGAACGGCAATATATTGAAGTTTGCAATGACTCTCGAACACTAAACTGTTCTTTAGTTGCGGTCATTTCTCCACAGAAGGAAATAAAAAATGAATATAGAATTGAGTCCTTTAGAAGCGCGAGTCATTGGCTGTTTGATTGAAAAGGAAGTCACAACGCCAGATTATTACCCGCTAACCTTAAATAGTTTGACTGCCGCTGTTAACCAAAAAAGCAATCGTGAGCCCGTTTTGTCGCTGAGTGATGCAGAAATTCAAGATGTTGTGTCTGAACTTATCTCTCGACGTTTAGTAAGTGATGAAAGCGGTTTTAATAGCCGTGCGAGTAAGTACCAGCATAGATTTTGTAATACCGAGTTCGGCGACTTAAAGCTGAATGAGCAAGAACTAGGCATTATCTGTTGCCTGTTGCTACGAGGCCCTCAAACTCCGGGTGAACTAAGAACCAGAACCAATCGTTTATGTTCTTTTAACGATGTCAAAGAGACAGAAGCAGTATTAGAGCGTTTAGCAGCACGAGAATCTGGCGCATTAGTGGTGAAATTGCCACGTGAACCGGGTAAACGCGAGTCGCGTTACCAACATCTCTTTTCCGGAGAAGTAGACTTGGAAGCTCTAGCCGTTGAGTCGTCTTCGGTAAGCAATTTTTCAAGCAACAAAATGGAAATGCTTGAAGCTGAAGTCGCTGAACTACGAGAAGAGGTTGCCGAACTCAGAACCATGGTAGAAAAGCTACTTTAATGACAACGTTAAGCAACAAAGATAAATCGTGGTGGGTGTACTTTGTACGCACACCACAAAATTCCCTCTACTGCGGAATTACTACAGATGTTGACCGTCGTTTTGGTCAACACTGCTCAGGTACAGGTGCAAAAGCTTTAAGAGGAAAGATGCCTTTAGAGTTGGTTTGGTCACATCATGTTGGGGACAAGAAAGGCGATGCCCTTCGACTTGAATATCGAATCAAACGTCTGTCTAAGATTCAAAAAGAAAAGCTCATTCTACAGCCATCACTACTCAGCTTGTACGTTCCTAGTTAACTATTTTCCTTACGGGGTATTTAGCTTTTTCCCATCCAAATCTTTATCAATAATATCTGTTTTCTGAGACAACGATCGTACGGTTTCCTGTAAATATTGATTATGTGTATTAATCTTGAAAAGGGACAAATACAAAAGGTTGATATGGACATGAATAATTCAAAGAAAGTACTTTCTATAGCAGTGTGTGGATTAGTCGCAACCTCAGTTAATGCAGCGAATACGGTTGCTGATGCTCGTGGTAACGGCATGGGCAATACTGGTGTGACAACTGCCGACTATCTTCTCGCTCCTTTTTACAACCCAGCATTAGGGGCGATATATCGAGACAGTGATACCTTTGGTATCTTACTGCCCGCAATCGGAGCAACGGCTCGTGACCCCGATGAGTCATTAACAACGATTGACGATTTGCAAGACAGTATTAAAGCCTTTGAAGACTCAGTTACACCGACGCAAGAAAACATCAATCAGATAAACAACTACCTTGATCAACTATCTGACGACAAACCTTTGGGTGTTTCTGCTGGTGCAGGTATGGCTGTAGCTGTACCTCTAGAGGCTGTTTCAGTGAACTTTATCGCTCGCGGATATGCAGAAGTATTGGTCAGGACTGATATTTCTGCATCGACGGGGAATGCGGAAGCTGATGCCAGAAACCGTTACGAAAATTCAAGTGTGGATTTATTGGCTTTTGGATACACAGAGTACGGTCTGTCGTTTGCGAAAACAGTAGCAATCCAAGGGCAAGGGTTTGCGTTTGGTGTTACTCCTAAGTTCCAACAACTGCGCACATATAAACAAGTTGTCACGGTAGAAAACTTTGATTTGGATGATTATGACAAGAGCGAAGTGAAAGACAATGCGTTCAACTTAGACTTGGGGGCAGTATGGATGCTCGACAACTATCGGGCGGGTGTTGCTGTTAAAGATCTCTTTTCACAAGAGCTTAAAACCTATGATGGTGTTAACACCTACAAGTTGGATACTCAGGTCACTGTTTCAGGTGGATACGTAACTGAGTTGTTTACTGCCTCTGTGGATATTGATTTAACCAAGCAAGAAAGATTCTCAGGGTATAAAGACAATACTCAGTATGTTCGGTTTGGTGTTGAAGGTAATGCATGGGGATGGGCTCAGTTGAGAGCGGGCTATGAGATTGATATTGAAGATACATTGGATGATGCAGTTACCCTCGGTATTGGGATTAGCCCTGGAGATCTAGTCAGCTTTGACTTGGCTGGTAATTACGCGGGAGATGGGCAGTTTGGGGTATCAACCAATTTAGCTTTCACTTTCTAACCCCTAAAGCTGAACAATACTTAATCGAACGCAGGCACCTATCGGAAATTTTAGGTGCCTATACTATCAATTCGGCAATATATGCATAATAATCCTTGTATACTCGCTAAGCTTATAGCTGCTATGTTATTGAAAATATTCATTTGAATAGCTGCTGTTTCAAGTTGCATCCTTTCAACTTCTTAGCATTCAGTGTAGGTATTTTCTATCTGTGTAATGCACTGATACTAAGGCAAACTTAAGGGCTTACTGGGTGAATAATCAATTAACAGCCTACAAAATGAATACGAATAGAATGAAAAGAGCTTTATTGCTTTCACTTATTTTTAGTGCCACACCTACATTGTCGGCTCAAGTTCTAGATGGTTATTGGCACTATAAAGAGTTTTTAACTATCAACCCAACTGAGAAAGAGCGGACTCTTTTGCTTGCGGAAACTGTGCGCAACAAACCTGTTCCAATTTCAGTTACTCAAGACAAACCCGTCACGATTTCGGTTGTTTATCCCGGCCAACAGATTTCTGACTATTGGGTTCGCAATATCAAAGCATTTGAGAAACGAATGGAAGAGTTGGGTATTAAATATCAACTAAACCAAGTGTTTACTAGGCCAAACGTGGATATGAGGCAACAAAGTTTGTCTCTGATGGAAGCGATAAAGAATAACACTGGCTACTTAATTTTTACTCTAGACACAACACGCCACAGAAAATTTATTGAACACGTGTTGAATTCCTCAGATACCAAACTCATTCTGCAAAACATCACTACACCAGTACAAGGCTGGGAAGAACGACAGCCTATGATGTATGTCGGTTTCGACCATGAATTAGGTGCAAACCAAATTGCAGATTATTACAAGCAATCTATACCGGATGGTAGTAAGTATTCTGTGCTGTATTTTTCTGAGGGCTATATCAGTGACGCTCGCGGTAGTAGCTTCATTCAAATGATGGAAGAAAACAACAGCTACAAACTTTCTTCCTCTTTTTACACCAAAACGACTGAGCAGAGTGGTTACGATTCGACATTAAAGATCATAGAAAAGGATCCTGATATCAAGTTCATCTACGCCTGTTCAACCGACGTCGCATTGGGTGCGGCGAAAGCGTTGAAGGAATTAAATCGTCAGGATATAAAAATCAATGGATGGGGAGGCGGTTCTGCTGAGCTGGACGCTATCGTGAAAGGTGATTTGGATGTTACTGTGATGCGAATGAACGATGATACCGGTATTGCAATGGCGGAAGCCATTAAATGGGACATCGAAAACAAAACCGTACCACTTGTGTATTCAGGTGATCTAGCAGTTGTCACTAAAGACGACTCTAAAGAAACAATAGATAAACTCAAACAACGCGCTTTCCGATATTCAGATAATTAGTAGGCAGATAAGCAGTGGTGAAAAGTATCAAACCGATTAAGCAGAAGAAAAATATTGCATCTTTTATAAGCCATGCAATTGTTGTTGCGCTTGGTACTTTAATCATCATGGTGTTGTTCCAGAGTTATCAAATCAGTAGTCGTTTAATTGCTCAAGAAGTGATGAGAACGTCAAAACAGACGTCGAGCTTAATTCAAAGTTTGTTTGATTTTCGTCTCGCTACACTTCAGATACATCAAGACAGTAGTGCAAAGAACGCAACACTGGTTCAGGCTATCCACAGTGGTAAAGAAGAAGAGTTGGATCAGTACTTTCTTACTGTTGACCAACTTGAGCTTTCTAATACACCTGACATTCATTTTATCACCAATCAGAAAGAAATGCTTTGGGATGATGGCAACTCCCAGTTCTATGGTATTGAAACCAAAGAGCTTGGGAAAATAGTCCGTAGAGTGTCAATAAGCAGCAACTGGCATCTTATTAAGAGCCCTTCGTTACTTGGCCCTACTTACCTTTTGGTAAGAAGGTCTTCAATAGTCGACCCTGCAACGGGTGAAGTGCTTGGGTTTCTCTATGTATCTATTGTCCTCAACGATAACTACGCATTAATTGAAACGATTAAAGATAACAGCAACGCGCAAAATCTGGTGCTTGCAGTTGATGAAAATATTTTGTCTTCGACTCTGAACGGCAATGATCTTTACAATGAACAAGATATTATCCGAAGCGTTACCGGTGAAGCACTGGATGAAAAAAATATCGTCAGCAAAACCATGTTGGAACTCGAAGGAGTGCCTACCTATCTGGCGGTATTTTCAGTACAAAGTAACCAAAATGCATTGAAATTAAGAGACAGCTATTATTTTTGGATTGTGTTTGCGTTGATCGCTTTGTTGGGTGTAACCATTGTTACTCGTTGGTGGTTACATAAACGTATTAAACACGAAATCGACCAGTTGATGTCTTATACCCACAAAGTGGCTGTGCAGGGCAAAGAGTACTTCTTTCCGGGGTCCGCGATTTATGAGTTTGATCATTTTGGACGCACGCTTGAGAACACTTTCCAACGTTTAGCCGAACAAGAAAAGCAGTTCGAAGATCTTTTTAATTTCTCACTCTCGCCAATTATTCTTTGGTCTACGGAAGGGTACATTATTCGTATGAATCCAGCGGCTCAGAAGGAGTTTATTGGTGAGAAGGGTGAAAGTAAGAGGTCGTTCAGGGCACTAGAAAAACAACTTTTACCAGACATCCAATCCGCAGCAACTGGCGAACTTTCGAAAGAGGTGATGACGGAAATCGATAAGAAAGTGTTCCGCTGGAGTATCTCGCCGATAGTTATCGAAAATAAAATTGAGTCGATTATCACTCAGGGGCAAGACGTAACTAGTTTCGCGGAAGCAGAAAAACAAAGTCGTTTAGCGCGAAAAGAAGCGGAAGAATCGGCCAGAGTTCGAGCAGACTTTTTAGCCAAGATGAGCCATGAGTTACGAACACCATTAAACGGAATCTTAGGGGTATCACAATTATTAAAACGCTCCGTATCAATTCCTGAGCAAATTGAACAGCTCAATGTACTGTGCAGCAGTGGAGAACATTTACTTGCAGTACTTAACGATATTCTCGATTTTTCTAAGATTGAGCAGGGGCAGTTCCGTATTGCATCTTCAGACTTCCCGTTAATTAACGTTGTTTCTGCCATAGAACAAATTTACAAACCAATGTGCCAAGAGAAGAACTTAGCGTTTGAAATTGAAACTGACATTAACGAAGGCGTAGTCGTTAACAGCAATCAGGTGCGTTTAAATCAGATCTTATACAACATTATTAATAACGCTCTCAAGTTTACGAATGAAGGTTCGATTTATGTTCGTATTTCTATGCAATATGGCGACACCGACCAGTTATACGTCACTGTGAGGGATACTGGTATTGGTATTAAAGAATCTGATCTAAAAATCATTTTTGAGCCATTTATGCAAGCAGAACCGACAACAACTCGAGAGTATGGCGGTAGTGGATTAGGACTAGCTATTGTACACAGCCTTGTTGAAATGCTTGGTGGGTCTATTCAAGTGAAATCTGAATTTGGTAACGGAACTGAGTTTGCAGTTATATTGCCAATGGAAGTCGTTTCTCGGAAAAGCATTTCGGACGAGAAACAAGAAGAAACCAAACGCTATGCCTTATTTGATAAATCTTTGAAAGTATTATTGGTTGAGGACAATCATACCAACGCGTTTATTGCTCGAGCATTCTGTGAAAAATATGGGATGGATGTGGATTGGGTCAAAGATGGCTTGCAAGCAATAGAGAAAGCGAAAACACAGCAATACGACATCATTTTTATGGATAATCAATTGCCTTTCCTTGACGGTGTTGATGCAACGAAAGTCCTCAAGAAAGAGATGCAACTGAGCACACCTGTCTTCGCTTGTACTGCCGATGGTATGGAGTCTACCCAACAGGCATTTATGGCTGCTGGAGCCGAGTATGTGATTGTTAAACCAATCCGAGAAGAGAGCCTGTATCAAGCTTTGCTCCATTACAAGCAAACTAATTGTTAGCGATATAGAGCTGTCCTTTCTAGATATTGCTCTATATCGATCCAGCGTTGAAGGCATGTTCCAGCACTTCTTTTCTCATTTCGTCTGACATATTGATGGTTTCATCGAACTTAATACCTATCAAATGTCCTTTGGACTCTCTACTAATTTTTACAATGTGACAGCCAAGGTTCTCCGGTAGCGAAGTTATCAATTCGCAACGGATATCCACTTTGCTGCCAGTTTGTAATTCGTTTTCTCCAGCCACAAAAATTCCACAGCCAGAAACGGACATATCCGCCATGACGCCTGATACTTCACTGTTTATTGTGTTAATACTAGCAGGCAGTGAGATTGCGTAACGCTCATGTTCACGAATGGTTTTTGTCGCAAAATGTTTTGGTGGACGTAAAAAAAGAAGGTTAAAAGGTCTTCTAATCGATTGATAAGTTGAAGTCTTAAAGGCAACAATATGCCCGTAGTCTTTGTTGCAGATCCCTCGCACCACAGTTTGTACATTGGAAAGCTTACGCATGACCAATAATTCCAAGGCTTTTATTGGAAGATCGAGGATCAAATACTGTTGGGTCTTATGTCCGACGAGTGTTGTGGTGAAATCGTAATTGTCGTTTGGGCCGAATTGAAAACTGACGGACAGTTTCATGCCATTCTGAAGGTATTTTTCGAGTTCAGAGATGTTATTGGAACTTGATGTCGACATATCTATTTTAACCCTGCCGTGTCGTTTTTATTATTGAGTACGGTATAAGGTTGAGTATATTACAAAACTCTTCGAATTTTAGTCGAATCTAAATTAAATATGACGACATCATTTTGAGAAGGCGATCTAGCGCTCAACTAGTAATTGAAGCGCACACCCATCGCGATTTGAGGTCCCCAGATCCCTGCATTTCTTGCTTCAGCACTCAAAGATAACTGGTCTGTTGAATGGAAACGGGCGCCACCAATAAACACACCTTTTTCATCAGCACGACCAATCTTAGCGTGAACTTCTAGTTGGTTAGTCAACCATACGCGGCCACCAACATTCAATTCGTAGATGAACTCTGAATCATCACCTTCTTCTTGGGTGTAATTGACATGATGCAGCAACATTTGTCCGTATACATCCATGAACTGGTTAATAGGGCCATTGAAACCTATACCGCCAGCCATATCCCAATCCTTATCAAAGCGAGTGTCTGCGCGAAGAATAAAGTGAGAGTTGTCTGTAAAATTGGTACTAAACTCACCGCCAAACGACTCAGGGCTAATAGCAGTTCTAACTTCAAGAAAATTGTAGCTAAAGTTGTTCGCCATAGCGGTGTTTGGTGCTGCGAAAGCAAAACCAATTAAGCTTAATAGACCTGCCTTTTTTAACATAAGTGTATTCGTCCTGAGTGAATTGAAAAATAAAGATACATTATTTATAAGCAAATTACAGGCCATTGTATATTAACTAATATAAGGTGATTCAAAAATTTGATGAATGTAAGGTTTGTTTGCTTTTTATCTGCTCTATTTTTTCATCATTCGTGTTGATATTCAGGACATTAGTTCAAATTTGGGTATAGTATGTTTAAAAAATTAGTACAAGAAATACGATCAAAATGAAGACTCAAGCTTTAATGGTACAAGGTACCACTTCAGATGCTGGCAAAAGTGTTTTAGTGGCAGGTATATGCCGAGTGTTGGCAAGACGAGGCTGCAAAGTCGCGCCATTTAAGCCGCAAAATATGGCCTTGAACAGCGCAGTGACAGCAGATGGTGGTGAAATCGGCCGAGCACAAGCTGTTCAGGCTCTCGCTTGTGGCATTGAAGCTTCAGTACACATGAATCCTGTCTTACTTAAACCTAATTCGGATACGGGTGCGCAAGTTATTTTGCAAGGTAGGGCACTCTCTAATATGGAAGCGCAAAGCTATCACGACTATAAAAAGGTTGCGATGGAGACGGTTCTAGATTCATTTGGCCAACTTCAACAACAGTATGAGTATATTGTGATAGAAGGTGCAGGCAGCCCAGCAGAAGTGAATCTAAGAGAGAACGATATTGCCAACATGGGTTTTGCCGAGGCGGCAGATGTACCCGTGATTATAATTGCCGATATTGATAGAGGCGGTGTTTTTGCCCATCTTTACGGAACGTTAGCTCTATTATCTGAGTCCGAGCAAGCCAGAGTTAAAGGTTTTGTTATTAACCGTTTTAGAGGCGATATTGCTCTTTTACAGTCAGGGCTGGATTGGCTAGAAGAAAAAACAGGCAAGCCTGTACTTGGCGTACTTCCTTATTTGCACGGTTTTGATTTAGAAGCGGAAGACGCTATTACTGCTAATCAAGTTAAGTCTGAGCAAACCAAACTTAAAGTCGTTGTTCCGGTTTTTACCCGTATTAGCAACCATACCGATTTTGATGCGTTGCGGTTAAATCCTGATATTGACCTGCGCTATGTTGGCAAAGGAGAGAAACTTCAACATGCTGACCTGATCATTTTGCCTGGTAGCAAATCAACACGCGCTGATATGGAATATTTGCGCTCACAAGGTTGGGATAAAGACATACAGCGTCATGTTCGTCTTGGCGGTAAGGTTATGGGAATATGTGGTGGTTATCAGATGCTTGGTCACTGGATACATGATCCAGAGGGTGTAGAAGGCAAAGCGGGCAGCTCAAAAGGTCTTGGTTTGTTGGATATGGAAACCACGTTAACGTCGCAAAAACAGCTAACGAATGTCAAAGGTACGCTCCATCTCAACAACGAAAGTGCTCTTGTTTCTGGTTATGAAATTCATGTTGGGGTATCTGAGTCCGCCAAGGATGCGCAATCAACCTCTCTAATCAACCTTGATAATGGCAGTAAAGATGGGCTAGTGAGCCCTTGTGGTCAGATCCTTGGTACTTATCTGCATGGTGTGTTTGATGAGTTTGAGACAGCGAGTCTAATTTGTCGTTGGGCTGGAGCAGAAGAACTACAAGCATATGATCATGTGGCGACTAAAGAGTTGGCAATCAATAGAATTGCCGACGCAATAGAAGAGCATATGAATTGGGGTTCCTTATGGGACGACTCACTCAAGGTTAAATAAGATGAAGCAGATCATATTATGCCTAGGATTACTCCTTTCTAGTCATTCAGTTTTAGCCAAAGAAACCGTTACAATCTATGCCGCATCTTCAATGACCAACGCGGTCGGTGATCTAGTTGAAGCATACAATCAACAACATGACAGTCATGTCGTAACGGTATTCGGTGGTTCTTCCTCATTAGCTCGTCAGATCGAAAGCGGGGCTCCTGCGGATATTTTCCTTTCGGCGAATGAAAAATGGGTAAGTTACCTCGTTGATAAGAAACTGGCAGAAGTCGATAAGGTATCACTGATTGCCGGTAACCAATTAGTGTTGATTAAGCCTGCGAGTTCACCGATTCAGTCTTTCAAATTGGATCAAAAAGAAGAGTGGAATAGAGTGCTTGATGGCTCTCGAATCGCAGTAGGGAATACAGATTCTGTACCTGTTGGCATTTACGCCAAAGAGGCTCTCACTCACTTAGGTGTCTGGAGTGATGTTAAATCCAAATTGGCTCAGACCAATAACGTTCGTAGCGCGTTAGCATTGGTTGAGCGTGGAGAATCGGCATTAGGCATCGTCTATAAAACAGATGCTTTACTTACTGACAAAGTAGAAGTTGTAAAGTCATTTGAGCCGACGTTACACGGTGCAATTCACTATCCACTGGTGCAACTTAACGACAAGTTAAGCAGTAAAGAACTGGCAGATTTTATACACTCTGATGAAGCCAAAACCATATTAAATAGATACGGATTCCGTACAGACATGGGAAACGAGAAATTTGCTCAGTGACTATTTACTTAGTGAATATATGCTCAGTGATTATGAGTTAACCGCACTGCTATTAAGTATAAAAGTAGCCGCATACGCTGTTGTGTGGCTGCTGCCTGTTGGGGTAATACTTGGCTGGGTACTCGCACGTAAAGAGTTTGTCGGTAAGAGCGTGTTGGATAGCCTTATCCATTTGCCTTTAGTGCTTCCACCTGTGGTAATCGGCTATTTGTTGTTGATTTCGATGGGTAGGAGAGGCGTTATTGGCAGTTGGCTCTATGACTGGTTTGGCGTTTCTTTCAGCTTTAGTTGGCGTGGCGCAGTTTTGGCTTGTGTGGTTGTGTCACTTCCTTTGATGGTGCGAGCGATTCGTTTAAGCGTAGAAAGTATTGATATTAAACTTGAACAAGCTGCAAAGACACTTGGCGCTTCACCGATAAAAGTTTTCTTTACCATTACGCTACCTTTAACACTGCCAGGTGTTATCACTGGAGTCATGCTTGCCTTTGCAAGAAGTTTAGGAGAGTTTGGCGCCACAATCAGTTTTGTTTCAAATATCCCCGCAGAGACTCAAACCATTCCGTTGGCTATGTTTACCTTCCTTGAAACACCGGGAGAAGAGATGGCAGCTGCACGCCTATGTATTATTTCAATCGTCATCGCGCTGTTATCACTTTTGATTTCTGAATGGGTAAGTCGACGAGTTAGACGCCGTTTAGGAGTGAGCCAATGAGCCAAGGCGTTAAGGTTGCTTTCCGAAAGCATCTAGAAAACGTTGATATGGACGTGGATTTCATTGCACCAAGCCACGGTATCACCGCAATTTTCGGACGTTCTGGTGCCGGAAAAACCTCGATAGTGAATGCCGTAAGTGGTTTGTTAAATCCCGATTCAGGTAAGATAGTCGTTAATGGACGAACCGTATTTGATAGTACACAGGGCACAAATATTGCGGTTGAAAAACGCAATCTCGGTTATGTGTTTCAAGAACCAAGGCTTTTTCCTCATTACACGGTTCAGGGGAATTTAAATTATGGCGCCAGAGAAAAAGACGGTGAGTATTTCAATTCCATCGTTGAGTTGTTAGCTCTAAAGCCTTTGCTGTCTCGTTATCCCAAAGGGCTTTCTGGTGGTGAAAAACAGCGCGTTGCGATAGGCAGAGCATTGCTGTCGAAACCAGATTTATTACTAATGGATGAACCATTAGCCTCATTAGATTTGCCTCGTAAACGAGAAGTTATGCCTTTCTTAGAAACGCTATCGAAGAAGGTGAAAATTCCTATTTTCTATGTGTCGCACAGCTTAAGCGAAATTCTAAGACTCGCGGATCACCTCATCGTGATTGATCAAGGCAAGGTTGTATCTGATGGCAAAATAGAAGACGTTTGGTCGTCAAAAGTGATGCGCCCTTGGCAATCTTTTAGTGAGCAAAGCACCTTATTTTCCGCGACAGTTAACCAGCACAATCTGGAATATGGTTTGACTCAATTACAATTTGTGGAAGGTTTAACATTTTGGGTTCAACAGGTTGACGCCAAACTAGGATCTACTGTTCGTCTGCAAATTAGAGCAAATGACGTTTCAATTGCTCTGGATAAAAATGAAAAATCGTCCATTCGAAATATCTTACCTGCTCGTATCGCTGGCATTGAATATCAGCATTACGGTGATAACAAGAAGAGTGTTTCAATAAAACTGGACTTGAATCAGGGGTTCTATCTATGGGCAACAATCACTAAGTGGGCGTTGGACGATCTAAAGTTAGAGGAAGGCATGCAGGTTTTCGCACAGATCAAAGGTGTTAGTGTTTCACAAAGAGATATTGCGATATCGAATCTTTAAAGTTGGTGAGATGACTAGATATGGATATCGAGCAGACTGCCGATCATATCTTGTTCACGTTGAATCACATTGGTTCCAACGCGATTATATTGAGCCGCTTGGTTAAGCTTCATCATTGGTTCAATATCGTTTTTTGAATGGTGGTGGACTTTTTTGTGTTCAATAGCATTGAATTTGAGCGCGTCATTGTCCGAAAAGTCATTCTTGAATGAATTGGACTCTTGAATCTCTCTTGCTGCTTCGTCAGCCATTTTATATGACTGCTGAACAATAGGGTAACCAGACTGTAGAGATGAAATTGACATACGCTAATCCTTCTTAGTGATAAAAGCTTATGCCTTGTTCATTTATTATGCAAGTTAATGGCGTACAACCACAGTTACGAAAACAACTTAGAGATAAGTTCTAACTCTTCAGAAGTCACTAGTTCTGATCTTTCCCCTTCAAGAGAATGAGAAATTTCACCTTGCAAAGCTCGCAGCTGCTGAGGTGTCAACTGTTGTAACTGTGATTTGAAATTATCAAACTGAACGCTGTTCATTCTAATGTCCCGTAATAACCTATTTTCACGTCTCGCCATGGTCTTGTAGTTCATGGGCACTTAAACCTTACTGTGTAAGATAAGACTGACATTCATGTTAGTATTCGTGCTGATGCTTATGTCCGAAAAGTGTCAGGTTATACGCCTGTTAATGTAAAAAAACGCATGTTGGTGCCATTTACTCAATGGCACCAACAGTGGTTCTATAAGGACAGTTGCTTGCTAGGAGGGACACGTACAGCGAATTTAGCTGCCAGTGAATGTAGCTCAGGTAGCATTCGGTAGATCAAATGGAGTTGTTGAAGCACTAAGCGAGCAGAACTGCTATCTTCTTCACGCCATTCACTTAGACGTTCTTTTAACCCTGAATCATCAATATTGATCGCGTCAGATTCAGTACAGTGATTGTACAATTGCTGATAGAGCGCATCTAAGTGCTGATGAATCACTCTATGAGACTCCAAGACCAATTGGTGAACCGTTTCATCATCAATTCGCGTTCGGTGAGCACCTAGTGCAGAGGTGTAGCTCAGCAGGGCATGGTTAAGAGTGAGGAAACGAAAACTCTCATCTGTAGCGGCTCTGTATTTACCCGGTTCTGCAAGCATATTACTTACTGCTACGGCTAAAGCCGCATCTTGGTTATGAGCCTGGCGTCTTGCAATTCGGTAACTCAGGTTGTCTTTCTTGCCAATTCGATATTGACCGATGATCTGATCTAAATACTGCTTGTTTGCATCTACAGCATCGGCCATTACTTTGTGTAAACGCTTTGACTGCCAATCTGGAAGAATAAAGTAAACGGCAAACACTGCCAGCGCACAACCGGTTAACGTATCCGCAAGGCGAGGGAATACCACGGCATAGCCTTCGCCAAGTTGGTTAAAGCAAAACAGTACGAGCACGGTAATAAATCCGGTCGCATAACCATAATTGTTAATACGGAAGGCGAAAAACATCACGCCAGAGAAGACGATAAACACCAGCTGGCTTTCAAGCGATGGAAATAAAGTTAATAGCGGTACGCCGATCAACAGACCTGCAATTGTGCCAATGATCCTCGCTTTCAGTTTTTGACGTGTTGAGGCAAAGTTTGGTTGGCAGACAAATAAAGTCGTTAGCAGAATCCAGTAACCACGCTCAATCCCTAAGCCTTGAATGATCCCATACCCAGCCGTCAATGCGAGAGACATTCGAACGGCATGTCGAAACAGTAATGAATCAGTTGTCAGATTAGATTTAATTCTTAACCACGCCGTTTTTAATGTATGTGCTTCAGTATCTTGTAAGATGCCATCTTCAAGTTTTGTCGTGTCGGGATTGCTCACGTTACATAACTGTTTTTCTACCGTCGCGAGGTTATTGAACAGATACCCAAGCTGAGCAAGTGAGACTTTCCACTCTTTATTCTCTTGTTGTTGAAGATGATTAAGGGATAGCTGAAGTTCATCAAGCGCGATGATCGAATCACTATCATGGGTATAAGGCAAACCTAACTGAATAGAGTGCGCGACTTGATGACAAGCTTGAGCTTGTTTCTGCAACAAGTGTTTGAGCCTAAATAAAACGTCTGAACGCTCGAACTGGCCAGAAAGTTCCTGATAACGATAGTGGGTTGAACTGACTCTTTCATGAATATCCTGTGCCAGAAAATAGATATTAAGAAAGCGGTCACTGGCACTGTCCACGTGGCCTCTTTTTGAGCGAGTAAGAAATACTGCCTTACACTGATTGAGTGCAGAAACTGTGGCTGAATTTAAGTTGGCTTCTGTAATACGGTATGGTTGAGGTGATAAACCTGATACAGGGTGGAACAGTTCCGCTTTAGCATCGAGGTACTGACCAAGTTGAACAAAGACATTAGCAAGGCTTTGTTGCACCGGTTGAAGCGGCCAGAGAACATGCCAGATCATCGAAAGGAGGTAATACCAAGCACAGCCTGTTAATAATAGTAGCGGCTGGAACCAGATATTCGTGCTGTGATGAGCGCCTAACATGGTGTAGATAGCAATAAGCAAAGAACCGAAGGCAATACTAGCGTAACGACTACCAATAGCGCCGAGCATGATGAAGCCAAAAGTCGACGTAAACAGCCCGATGGCGAAAAATATCGGCGTTTTAAACAAGATTTCGATTGAGAAGGCAGCAAGAGCAAAACAGAAAAATGTCAGGGTGATGGCTTTTAATCGACCTGTAAAGCTGTCGTCTCGCTCGGCAAGTGCCGCAGCGATAACACCCAGTATTAGAGGTGTCACCCAAGTATTCAGACTGTAATACCAAGTCGGCACAACAACACCGAGTAGTGCAATGAAAATCAGCACACTGTAGTTGATGGTTTTATTAGCCCAGAGAACACGAAGTCGTTTTAGCAAATACACGATGGCCCATCACTATTAAAAATAAAAATTGAGTGTATCAGACTGTGTTGATAACTTTTTGATCAAATTACATAAATAATCTCATGCGAGCACAAAGTAAACATCAAACATTATTGACATTGTTTTGGCTTCACGTTAAGTGGTTAGGGTATGATGGTTGGCAACGAATTCAAAGAGCAAATATCAATGCAGCTGAGAGCAAATAAGACTGCACAGTTTTTTATTTCTAGTGAATACAATCAAGTTGAGCTTGGTGATGAATGTGTCATTCTCTCATCGTTAATGAGTGAAGAGCATATTCCTTTTAACGTGTGGAATGGAAAAGTAAAAATTCAACGTGGTGCCATTTGGGGCTCACTTCAATTCTTCGCACATGAAGAGCAAGGTAAACAGAGAACTTGGTTAGTTCAGGGTTTACCCTGGCCTGAATGTCGCCAATTTGCACACAAAGCTGTCGCTATTTATCAAAATTGGCACAATCAACAATGTGCTCAGTTGAGTCAGTATCTTCCACAATGGCAGCAAGAGCTGACGCGTCTAAATCGGCTACCTTCATTCTTACCGCATTCGCTCGTCGACAGCTGGGTTAATCGTGTATACGACGATTTGACAACGATGGGTATGTCATTAGAAGAAGCACATAAGCGTTTGCCCGAGCACATTGCCAGTTTATCTCCTTGGATACTCAATACTTCTGACCAACTTTTAGAAAGGAACAGTCGTTGGATTGAAAATGAGAGATTGAACTGGGAAGTTTTATTCAATCAGGTTGAATCTTCACCACTGAATATTTCTCAGCAGCATGCCGTGTTACTTAATGATGATCACAACCTCGTCTTGGCTGGAGCAGGTTCGGGGAAAACAAGCGTGCTCACAGCGAGAGTTGCCTATCTTTTACAAAGTCATTTAGCCCAAGCCGAAGATATCTTGTTGGTCGCTTTTGGCCGTGAGGCTGCGGGTGAAATGGAGCAGAGACTAAAGAACAAAATCGGCCTAGCGGCAGAGAAGATCCAGGTGAACACTTTCCATCAACTTGGCTTGAGTATTCTAAATAAGGTTGATGGTGGTAATGCTGTTATCTCGCCAATTGCCTTAGATGAAAAACTCAAGAAGGCATGGTGTATTGACTGGCTTAAGCGCCATTGGATGACTCCGACAAACTTTAAGCGTTGGCAAAAGCATTTATCACAGTGGCCAATTGCTTATCTGGCCGGTGATGATGAACTCGGCAGCCATGTTGAGAACCCCAAATTGATTGCTTGGCTTGAGAAGCAGTTGGATCAACTGGCTTTGCTCGGTATATCGAAAAAATCGGTTCAAGAGCGTTTGGTTGAGCATCCTGATTATCCTCGCCTCAACAGTGAACTCTCTTTATGTTGGCCTTGCTACCAAGCTTGGCAAGAGATGCTCAAAGAAAACAACCACATTGATTTCAACATCATGATTAGTCGAGCCACCGACTACGTAACAAAGAGAAAGTTTGCCGCTCCTTGGAAGTTCATTATGATCGATGAGTATCAGGATATCTCGCCACAACGTTTGGATCTGATTCAAGCATTGTGTGAACAGAATCCGAATCAATGTAATCTGTTTGCGGTTGGAGACGATTGGCAGTCGATATACCAATTCGCGGGATCCGATGTCGACCTCACCACCGATTTCGAATCACGCATGCCATATTCGACAGTGCACCATCTAGACACAACCTATCGTTTTAACGATAAGTTGGGTGAAGTGGCCAATCGTTTTGTTCAGCAGAACCCACAGCAACGTGAAAAAACACTCAACAGTGTGAAAACACAAAATAGTAAAGCGGTAGTGTTGTCGCCGAGTACTAGCGTTGAGAAAATTTTGGATGGTTTAAACCGCAAATCATCAGGGGTAAAAACGGTGCTGCTACTTGGTCGCAATCATTATCACAAACCGGAACTGTTACGAGATTGGCAGAACCGTTTCTTATCTCTTAAGTTAGACTTTATGACCTGCCATGCCAGTAAAGGTAAAGAAGCCGATTATGTGATTATTCTTTCTGTGGATGAAGGGCAGTTCCCTGCGAGAGTTAAAGCATTACACCTTGATGGGGCATTAAGTGCCTCTATTGACGATTTTGCATTTGCAGAAGAAAGACGACTATTTTATGTAGCAATGACTCGTGCACGCGAGAAAGTTTGGATTACTTATACAGGAAGTGGTTCAGTATTTGTGCAGGAGTTATTGAATGGCGATTATCCAGTGACTAAGAAAAGTTAAAAGGATTTCATATGACCCAAGCATTGTTATTAGTGGATGTACAAAATGATTTTTCCCCATCAGGCGCTCTACCTGTTGCGGATGGCGACCAAATCGTTCCCGTAATTAATCGGCTAATTCCTCATTTCAAACACATAGTGGCAACTAAAGACTGGCATCCAACCGGACATTCAAGCTTTGCTTCTTCCAATGAACAAAACGTTGGGGAAGTGATCGTGTTGGATGGGATACCGCAAATCATGTGGCCAGATCACTGTGTTCAGGACAGCGAAGGCGCAGAGTTTATTTCTGGCCTCAATGTTGAGGCAATTACAAAGGTCATTTACAAAGGAACCAACCCTAAGATTGATAGCTACAGTGGCTTTTTTGACAACCAAAGGCTTCAAGCGACGGGATTGGCAGACTATTTACATTCAAAAGGAATTAAAGAGTTAGTGATCGTTGGGCTTGCGACGGATTACTGTGTGAAGTTTACGGCTTTAGATGCGGTTTCTCTTGGATTTAAAACGACAGTTGTCCAAGATGCTTGCAGAGGCGTAGAAATGGCGCAAGGCGATGTGGAAAGTGCTTGGAAGCAAATGAAGCAGGCAGGGTGCAATCTTATTCAATCGGATGATATTACGGGTTAGTTACCTTACCTTCGTCGCTATCTAGAAAATTGTTTGTTATTTAGAAAAAATCCCCTGAGAAGGGGATTTTGCATATTCGGTTACAGACGTTCTGCTAAGTAAGCTTGGTAGTCGGGGATCTCGATACTTACCTCTTTATCCATAAATTCTGAGCTAAATAGGAATTTAGCCGTTGCTCGGTTCGTCGCAACAGGAATGTTCCAGACTCCAGCAATACGCAGCAGTGCTTTCACATCAGGGTCATGTGGAACAGCATTAAGTGGATCCCAGAAGAAAATCAGTACATCAATCTTACCTTCGGAAATCAGTGCACCTAACTGTTGGTCACCGCCCATTGGGCCGCTAATAAGACTTTTGATTGGTAGACCAGTTTCTTTGTTCAACATGTTGCCAGTGGTACCTGTTGCGTATAAGAAGTGACCCTGTAGCTTTTCTTTGTTCTCTTTTACCCAGCGTAGAAGTTCTGGTTTACAGTTGTCATGTGCAACGAGCGCTACGTGTTTTGACGCAGCCATTGTGCGAGTTGTTACCTTCATTTATTTGTTCCCAACAATTGGATTTGTTACTTAAATAACGAAATACCCGTGGTTATTCAATCCCTTTTATTGAAAATGTTGTTATTTCGTCAATTCGTTCCTTAAAAGCATGATACAGGTTTTAAACGGTGAAATTGTGACAATCTCTGGTTGCATGTGTTTCATTGATAAATCTTATTAAGTAGCAGAGTTTTGAATGGAAAAATCATGAGGATTAATCACAAAACTAGCTAGATATTGTGTCTAACAGCCAGCTAGTTTTGTAGAGATGGGAAAAGTTAACGGTTACTAAACTTGTAACTCTCAGGGACGACAACGATGCCTTTCTCTGAAATTTTGAAGTGTTTGGCATCTTCCTTATGATCTAATCCAATCTGTGTATTGGGCGGGATTTTCACGTGCTTATCAATAATGCAGTTTACAAGCTGACATCCTTCTCCAACTTCTACATCATCAAATAAGATACTATCGACAACAGTGGCACTGTCATTGATAACAACACTTCCCGAAATAATTGAGTGATGAACTGAACCACCCGAATTGATCACTCCATTAGAAATGATGGAGTTGATGAAAATACCCTCATTGCCCGTTGCCGAAGAGACGGTTCTCGCTGGTGGAAGTTGTGGCTCATAAGTCCTAATCGCCCAGTTCTTTTGATAAAGGTTCATCGGAGGAATCGGCTCTAGAAGATCCATATTAGCCTCATAAAAAGAATCTATTGTACCCACGTCTCTCCAATAACAATCTCGATCAACACGTCCTTTCTCGTTACAGAATTCATACGCATAGACGCTGTGCCCTTCAATGAGTTTGGGAATGATATCTTTACCAAAGTCGTGCGTAGAAGCTTCGACTTCTGAGTCTTCATGCAGCGCTTGTTTAAGTACATCCATAGAGAAAATGTATATCCCCATAGAAACAAGACTAGAATTGGGGCTATTTGGCATTGAAGGTGGATCGTTGGGTTTTTCGACAAACGAAGTGATGTGGTTCTCGTCATCAACGCTCATGACACCAAATGCTGACGCTTGTTCTCTTGGAACTTCCATGCAAGCAATGGTCAGTTTCGCGCCCTTAGCCTTATGTTCTTCAAGCATGGCTGCATAGTCCATACGATAGATATGATCGCCAGAAAGCACGACGACGTGTTCAGCGTCGCTACGTGAAAGTAACCACATGTTGTGGAATAGAGCGTCCGCTGTACCTTCATACCATTTTCCACCCTTTCGCATTTGTGGGGGAACAACCGTGATAAATTCACCCAATTCAGGATTGAAAATAGACCAGCCATCTCTCAAATGCTTTTGTAAGGAATGGGACTTGTATTGAGTCAATACTAGGATTCGACGCAGTCCGGAATGTAGGCAGTTGGTTAAGGTAAAATCAATAATTCGATACTTGCCGCCAAAAGGTACTGCGGGTTTGGCACGATCGTCAGTAAGGGGGGATAAACGTGAACCCATACCGCCAGCTAGTATTACCGCTAAGGTGTCTTGCATCTTATTTCTCCCTAAATATGTGCAATTCATTTTCACTTTTTAGAGAGTAGTACAAGTTTCGAGCCAAAGTTGAATACCCTGTCTTTTCTTGGGTTATTTATATGAGAAAACACTAATGCACTAAAGTGATGCAAAGGATGTGATTATTTAGCCTTTAAATGGTGCAATTTATAGCCTATAAAAAGTTCACTATTGTCGCTATTAACTAAGTCCCTAATAGATAGTTGAGTTTACAATGTAAATCTTATGTATGGCAGTGCTTATGGTGATATAGGGAGCGTTATATTTTGCAAGACTAAAATTTCTCTATCGTAGTAATCCCTCATCGTGTTCAGTTGCTGTTTAAAGTTAGTTAACTCCTGTGTTAGGCGTTTATTCGACTGCATGTAGTGTTGAGCTGCCACTTCATTTGTTATTAACCTATCTATTTCACAGTCTTGGCCGATTCTATTCCATGCAGAAATCTGCTCAGCTACATCTTCATTGATCTCGTCTAAGTATGGGGTTAGAGAACTGATCATCTGCCGTGATTCCAAAGCAGCTTCGATCTGTCTATCGATCTTGTCTCGAAAATGATTTGCGTTTTTAGCCCATAGATAAGTGAGTTCTTCGTTCGAAAACTCTAGATGGAGAAAAATAGACTGATGAAAACTAGGTAACCACATGTTGTATTTAGACGCTAACAAATTGTACTTACGATCTAATTCTTGTTGAGAAACAAGCGCTTTGTTCCATTCTTGCTCATTACACTGGCTCGCTTGGGTAAGCCAAGATAAAGTTATCAAGAAAATGGTCGTTATAGAGATCAAGTGCGTTTTAGATAGTTTCATTGTTGAATGCTAATGTACTCACTAGAGTGGTAATCCTAGCGGTGGTTAAATAATCACCATGACTAGTATTATTGTAGTTAAAGAAAAGAAAGTATTGAGAATCCTCTAGGTTCAAACCATAAGGTATGGCGTATACAAATGAAAAAATTGCTGATGGTTGTTTTTTTGCTTATAGGAATTGCTGGTGCCGGTGCAGGTTACTACCTGTTTTACTACAAACCTCAACAGGAACTGGCTAACCAAACGGCTACCGTCGATGACAAAGCAGATAAAACAGAGGAAGTGAAACCTCAAAGCATTGCGGATTTAAAGCCAGAGAATATGGAATTCTATGTTGACGTTGAAAAGCTTGGAATTCGAGAAGCGGCAAATTTAGATGCCTTTGTTCAACGTTATCTCTACAAAGGTGAAAAAGTTCGTCTATTGGAAAAGAAAAACGGTTGGGGTCGTGTGTCCGCATACTTTGTTTATGAACAGGGTGGGCCAGAAATCGCAGAGTGGATTCCTTTGGATGGACTCGTAGAACAAGCACCAGTCATTACTGCTGAAGAACGGAAGAAGACAATTCAAGGCTACATCGCCGCTTCAGATGATCTTGTACAGTTCGAAGAAATGTTCTTAAAGACAACAGACAAACTACTCAATGATGGAAGCTGCTCACCCGCTGACTTTGAAGAGCTTGGCGGATGGGTAAAGTCGACCAAATATGCTGATCGCGATGTCTATTTCATTTACTGTGGCGGACTTAAGTTAGCAGACAAGATTTACCTGGATGTTCGTACTGGCGAAGTATTCTATTGAGTTGTTAAGTAAGTATTATCAACCTTTCCAATCTTGATGTCTGCAATCAATTTGCCGCAGTGACAATCTTGCCTGAGCGTTAATCTCAATTGATGTAAAACAACTGTTTGTTCAAAAAGTGATTAACGCTCAACTCATTCCTTCGATTGTTAACTAATCTATTAAATGACTATGTGTTGAATATTGCTTAGTGATATTTAACGCTTATTCCTAGATTAAATGTTTAGGAGGACTTATGAGTATTGAAAGACATGGTTTATCGATAGGGCTAGACAGAATTGGTAATGAGTTTTTTGTTTCGATCAAGGCTGTTGGTCGTTTAACTCATGACGATTATCAAGTTATCTCACCAATGATTGATGCTGCGTTGATCAAAGTGAACCAACCCAAAGTAAAAGTACTTTTCGATGCCACAGAGCTCAAAGGGTGGGAGTTAAGAGCTGCTTGGGATGATTTTAAACTTGGATTAAAACATGGCTCTGATTTTGACAAGATCGCCTTGTATGGCAATCGAGATTGGCAGGAAGTCTCGGCAAAAATTGGTAACTGGTTTGTTTCTGGTGAAATTAAATATTTCGAAAGTTATAGCGATGCGGTAACGTGGCTGAAAAACTAATGAACAAGAATTAGTTTAGTCAGAAATCAAGTTGAGGAAGGATCCTCAATTACAGTCAATAGGGAAATGATGGATAAACTAACGCCGATGACGTCTATGTACGTTGAGCAGTTGCTGAGTATTGCAAGGCGTAAAAGTGTCATTGATACCTCCAGTGATTGGTTCAACGGATCTAAGACATATTTAAACGAGATGCGTACTGAACTTGATGAAGTATTGGAAGAAATCCCTCTTAATCGTCGCTGCTATTTAGAGCAAGAGCTGGGGGATTTGCTTTGGGACTATCTAAACCTTCTCCTCGCATTAGAATCTGAGACTGAAATTCAATTAGAAAGTATTCTTGAAAGAGCATGTATTAAGTTCGAGCAGAGAGTTAACGGGCTAGAAAATGGCATTTCATGGAGCGATATTAAAGCCAGACAAAAGGTCTCCTTAACTGAAGAGCAGCAAAAATGGGAATTGAAAAGCTGCGTCCCGCCTTGTGGTGATTTAAGTAAATAATTGAATTTAAAGCTATGTTTGAGGTTTTTTGCTGACCTCTAGTTTTACTATTTATCGATAAAAGGGAGTATTTATGTCGAAGCATACTACTAAAGTTTCGTGGTTTCGTAGGGATGGCGAAGTGTTTAGCGACAATAAATATAGCCGCGCACACGTGTGGGAATTTGATGGTGGTGTCACCGTTCCTGCGTCTCCTTCGCCAAGTGTTGTTCCTTTGCCTTATTCGGTGGAAGCAAATGTTGATCCAGAAGAGGCCTTTGTCGCTGCATTATCAAGCTGCCATATGCTTGTTTTCCTTTCTATTGCCGCCAAAAAACGTTACGTCATCGATGAGTATATTGATGATGCAGAAGGTGTGCTTGAGCTTAATGAACACAACAAAGAATCTATGACAAAAGTAATTCTGCGTCCAAAGGTCACTTTTGTTGGTGACAATATCCCAAGTCATGAAGTACTAGAAAAAATGCACCATCAGGCACATGACAACTGCTTCATTGCTAACTCTGTGAAAACTGAAGTCGTCACGCAGATTGTTTACTAAGGAATGAGAATGAACATAGGGATATACATTTATGATGATGCCGAAGTCTTGGATTTTTCCGGACCGTTTGAGGTGTTTAGCACGGCTAAGAGATTAGCGAACAACGATTGGAATGTGTTTTTGTTTGCAGAAAAGTCGAACTTGGTGAAAGTTCGTGGAGGCTTTGAGGTCAATCCTCATTTCTCGTTTGACACGGTTCCAAATATAGATCTTCTTATCGTTGTCGGTGGTGTTCATACTGAAGAGCTGAGAAAACCAAATGTTATCAACTGGATTAAGCAGTATGCAGCAGAGTCAAAAATCGTTGCTTCTGTCTGTACTGGTGCATTTTTATTGGCAAAAGCGGGTGTGACGGTTGACCATTCAGTAACCACTCATTGGGAGGATATCGCGGATCTAAGGCGTGAGTTTCCAGAACTGGATGTGCAGGAAAATGTGCGTTGGGTGAAGCATGGCAACATGGTTGCATCTGCTGGTATTTCGGCAGGTATCGATATGAGTTTGTTCTTGGTGTCGGAACTAGCGTCAATGGACTTAGCTGTGAAGACTGCGCGACAAATGGACTATGACTGGCAGAAAACCGCTTAGGCAGTAGTGGCTACGCTAAATAACACTGTGTTTAGCCACACGCTAGTTGTACTCTTGGCATCACACGTTCTGGGGTGCCAAGGAAATAACCCTGATACATATTAAGATTCAGGGCTTTCATCGCTTCAAACTGCTGTTCGGTTTCAATTCCTTCCACTACAGTTTTCGCGTTGGCATTCTGCGCGACTTTAATAGCATCAAGCAGTGGTGATGTATCACCGATCATATATTTCTTCAGAAGAGTGCGATCAAATTTGATGATATCAGGCGAAATAAGATCAACTCGTTCAGAGTTAGAAGCTTGTGAGCCGTAGTCATCGACAGCAATGTGAAAACCATAATTGGATAAGGTTTGAGTCGCTTCTTTTAACAGTTCATTATCATCTGAGTGTTGTTCAACAATTTCCATTACTATCTGTGGGCGTCGGAGATTGAGATCATTAATACGATTTGATAATCGGCAGGAGAAGCTTTCATTTTGAACAAGATATTGGCCAACAGAAGGTAATAGATTTAGAAATAACCTGATATTTTTGAAAGGAGAGTTTGCAAAATTTCTTATGTGAATTGCTCTGCTCAATAATTCGACGTTAATTTGATCGACTTGGTTATATTGATCCGAATAAAAAAATAAGTCAGGGCGAATTTGTCTGTGACCATTTGTATATATTCTAACCAAGGCTTCAACACCAACGATTCTTTTCTCTCTAGAAAATATCGGTTGAAATACACTCCGTAGCATCATGTTTTTATAATGAGCTACATATTGTCCCGTGTTATCGAAACGAATGTATTTATCGTATTGGTGTTTATTAATAAGAATCATAGAATCCGCTATATCCCAAAAAATAATATTTAATCTACGCATCCATGCGTCAAATTGTTTTGATTCACGTCATAGTATTGACGATATTCATATTCTGTCAATCTTTAATATTACGATCATAAATAGCGAAAGATCTAAATAAAGATCCTATGAACGATCATCCTTTCTGGCAGATGGCTAAGAAAAAGTCGAATCTCTTTGGTGTACTGTCTTAGCATGACCTTTGTACTAGATTACCTTCAATACTGACGTATTTAAGAGCTATATTCTGAAGCTTTCTTTATGATCTAAATTTTATTGGAATTTTAAAATGATCTTAAAAAATCAGTGTTTATTTAATATTTTTAACGATCATCAAAAAAGTCTTTATTGCGAATATATCGACTCATTAAATGATATGAAAATGGTCTTATAGCCCACGACACAATACTTTTCCCTAATCTTATTAACGTCGGTGTATTTTCATAAACTCTTTCGTTGTGTAGCCACAATAATTTCCCTACGTGCCAATAGTAAAATGGCAAGGGTGGTAAAAATGTGACGATATCGAGGTCGCAACATACACGGTATGTTTTGTGAGAGAGAGAGTATTGTTTTTTAAATTGATAACCACCAATTGCGGGTTGACCAAATGTCACTACTCTTTTTATTGATTTTGGATATTTCTTCTCAACTAAGTCTGCCAGAACAGTACCTATGGCTCCACCTGAAGAATGGCCAGTGAAGGTAACTTTTTTCCCTAGCTCTATCAGAGGCACAATATAGCTTAACAATCGTTCGTAAACGGAAGCGCCGAGCTTATCGGTGTTATAGCCAGGTCGACTCTCTTGCAATATCAAGTATGAGTAGCCGGCGTGAATAGGGTAATTGGTGCGAAGTGTCTTAGATGTAATTTGCCACATTCCCAAGTTCAACAACCAATCCCAAAGCGAGTGTGATCCTTTGATGACGACGATGACTTCTTCGCTTTTCTTACTCCAAAGCACCCTCATCATGACTTTGCCAAAACGGTTGTAGACAATACGTTGTCCGTTTGGGTCAAACCCGTAGTTGGTCTGTTTGAATATTCTTGGATAAGCGAGATTACATAGCACTGCATATCTTTCGTACTGGTAGCGCTTTAGGCTTTTCACAATAAACTTAACAGTTAGGTTTTGATTTACTATGAGTCAGAAATATGTAGAAAAAGTGACAGCGGGAGAAATATTGAAAGGTTAGGTTTAAGACAAATGGGGAAGCACTATCCCCATTGCAGTACGGCGTATAGTTGTATGTATTTTCTTACGAGTTGCTGATTTTTGGAATGTTTTAAAGGGTGTCCAAACTTAATGTAGCAAGGGCTGATCTGATATCGAGCTTCTAACGCTTGAGTTAAAAGTGAATCGCTCTCGTAAAGTGTGATGCCTTGCGCACTGTATTCATCAATTTCGTCAGGTAACTGTCCAGTCCACCAGTGAAGCAGCTCGCGACTTTTTTGGCTTTTACTAATCCAATGGTCCGTTAGAAGAATAAGAAGATCGTTGGGTTGAATTGCATAAGCATATTCTTGCTTCCACTGCGAAATGTCCCTCATTAGCTTGTCTCGGCATGTCTTACCAGCACTGACCAAATGATGAGTAAGTATCCAAACCGTTCCCATTTCACAGGTTACACTGAAGTGGTGGGGCATATCGGTATGGTGAGTGGATTCAATCGAATCATAATCGCAGGCGTGACCATATTCCGTTAATGTGCGCGACAAACGACGAGCGAAAGCCAAACCTAAATGGTGCTCACTCATTCCCTTGTTGTGAATAGTAGGATAGTGCTTCTCACACAATCTCAAGCAATCAGTTTGAAATTCATTGACGCTTTGTGTGACCAGGTCCAGTAACAATTACTTATTCTCCATAATTTAAGCTCAGTTAGATTATCACAGTTACATCTTGTCACTAATGATAAAAGATGGTTTTACATCACCAAATTTTGAAAATTATCTTTCTCTGATTGCCTACTTTTCTACAACAACGCTGTTGCCGTGAAAATCATGATTCTAGTTGGGTATAATAAGCGCCTAATTTCATTTCGGGAGATAAAAATGAGTGATATTGAATTTACTCAACAACAGAAAGAGGGCCTCACCGAAGCTCTACAAAAATACTGTGCGGATGAATTGAATATTGAACTAGAGCAGTTTGATGCTTGGTTCTTGTTAGAGTTTGTTACAAATAAGATCGGTCCAGTTTATTACAATAAAGGCTTGTCAGATGCTCAATCTGTTGTTGAAAGAAAGATGTTTGATATCGCTGATGAGCTCTATCAGATTGAAAAAATTAGCGAATATTAAACGTTTCTAGTTATTCTGGTTTTTTTAATTATTCAATTTTTTTGAACAAGTTCTTCAATCTGCATGGCTAGCGGCAAGGTAAATATTGGTAAATACTCTGTTAACGCTATGTATCCAGTGCTACCGTTTTATTGGATGATGCTATCAACAATAGTAATGAGAGAAAGTAGGTATGAGTTCCGAAGTTACACACTACAACGCGGTGACGCGATTTATCCACTGGATTTCTGCGGTGGTGATTATTGGAATGTTTGCTGTCGGTCTTTGGATGACGGATCTTTCTTACTACAGTACTTGGTATAGAACAGCGCCTCACTGGCATAAGTCTGTTGGATTGCTGCTAGCAGGACTCACATTGTTTCGTGTAGTTTGGAAGATTGTGACGGTGTCACCAGGGGTGGAAGGTTCACCACTAGAAAAATTGGTGGCTAAAGTTGCCCATTTATTTATCTATTTTGATCTGTTGGTTCTGTTTGTATCTGGATACTTAATTTCAACCGAAGATGGTCGCGGTATTGACGTTTTTAATTGGTTTACCGTGCCGGGAGCGGGCGCTCTTTTTGAGGGGCAGGCTGACTTAGCAGGTTTAGTACATCTCTACGCAGCTTGGGCCTTAATAGTCGTTGCTGTGCTACATGCACTTGCAGCATTTAAACACCACTTTATTAGTAAAGATAATACGCTACGCAAAATGATAGGAGTATCGTAATGAAGAAAACGTTATTAGCAGTTGGATTAGCTGCAAGCATGATTGCATCTTTTGGTGCAAGCGCAGCGGATTATGTGATTGATTCAAAGGGAGCTCATGCTTCTATCAGTTTCAAAGTGAGCCACCTAGGTTATAGCTTTATCAAAGGACGCTTTAATAAGTTTGATGGAGAATTCTCTTTTGACCCAAAAAACATTAACGCATCTTCTGTTCAGGTGAATGTTGATACTACAAGCTTGGATTCAAACCACGCGGAGCGTGACAAGCATATCCGCAGTGCAGACTTCATCGATGCGGCAAAATTTAGCACTGCTACATTTAAGAGCACTAAGGTTGTCGACAAAGGCGAAGGTAAATTGGATGTAGTGGGTGACTTGACGTTACATGGTCACACTAAGAGCATTACTATTGATGCTGAGTTCATCGGTGCTGGTCAAGATCCGTGGGGCGGTGAAAGAGCTGGTTTTGAAGGTTCTACACGTCTTGAACTCAAAGACTTCGATATCGCTGTGATGGGCCCTTCAAGCTACGTAGATATGGAACTCCATATTGAAGGTGTTAAGAAGTAATTTGTTTATCTGATTGAATGAAGCCCCTGTTTTCAGGGGCTTTGTTTTTATACCAACTGAAGTTTTTGTTATGTTATTTGCTGTTAAGCTCGTTCTAGCTGCTTCTCTTCAACAACCGTTAGTCGCTCACCATATACTGGACGAAGAGCTTGTAACACGTGGTGACGATTAACCATTCCAACAAAATGTCCATTATCGAGTACGGGTAGTTGGTGTGGCTTTTGTACTTTCATGCTCTTAGCTCTTTCTTCAACTGACAAAGTCGTTAGACGTGTCGCAATACCCATGCTTGTTGTTGGATAAAGCTGTTCTCTGTCGATGCAAAGAAACTCTGCAACATCAACCAGTTTGTCATTGACATCTATGGCGATAACATCACGCGACATTAGGTCGACGACTTTTTGATCCTTGGCTGGAATGTAATTCTGACACCAAAGTTCAACCATCACATCATGAGCAGAGAAAATACCCACTAAACGGTTATCCAAATTAACCACAGCCGCTACATTTACTTGATGATCTAGCAGATTATCGATAGCTGCCTGAACAGGCATGTCTGCACTGATAACTAGAGGATTTGGATCCATAATATCTTTCATAGTAATTGTAGTTTTCATGGCTGTATCCTTAACTGATGAAATGGGTGTTGTTTGTGTAATTGATGAAACTTGAGCTGAAATGAGTTTTGGTCGGCTATAAATAGACCAGTTCGCTAATCCAACTAAAACTGCGCCGCCAACGATGTTGCCCAGAGTAACGGGGATTAAGTTAGCCGTTACAAAATGCAGTATGTTGAGATCGGCATACGCAGCGGAACTAACGCCGACTTGTTGCCAAAATGAATCGGGAGCGAAGTTTTGTATCACTATGCCTAATGGAACCATGAACATGTTAGCAACACAGTGCTCAAAGCCACTCGATACAAACATTGCGACAGGCATAATGGTCATCGCGGCTTTGGTCATCGCATTTGCCGAACTGAAGGTTAACCATATAGCTAGGCAAACGAGTAGGTTACACAAAACACCTAGAGAAAAAGCTTGCAGGGTTGTATGGTGCAGTTTGTGTTGGGCAATGTTGAGGGCGTTCAAACCCCATTGACCATGGTCTAGTTGATATAGACCTGCTGCCGAAACTAATAGAAGCAAAAACATTGCACCTATAAAGTTCCCAATGTAAACCTTTCCCCAAACAGCAAGCATTTTGCTGAAGCTAATCTGTCTGTTAGCCCACGAGATGCTAGATAACACAGAGCTGGTAAACAGTTCACCACCGCAGATAACAATCAGTATTAAACCCATACTGAATGCTAATCCGCCAACAAAGCGGTTAAGTCCCCATTCAGCGTTTGCATTACCTGTGGTTACAGTGATGTAAAACAAGAATGCTAGCCCAATAAAAGCTCCCGCCATAATGGCAAGACTTATGGTCATCCCGCTTGATTTTTGAGCTTTACCTAATGCAAATTTCTCAGCTTCCGCCATCATTTCTTTCGGCGAAAAATAATGTTGATTGTAAGACTCAGTGACTGCCATATCTGGTCTCCCAATAGATATCCATCGTGATACTCCTTATTAAAAAACAACACCTTATGTGCTGATTCATAACTAGGTTAGCGTTCTGACTTTCACTAAGTAAAATTGATAATATTAAAAGCCTCTATCAATTATGTTGATATGCTGTGTTTAGTCGGTAGAATGCAACCGTATGCTCATAGAAGAGCCGAGGATTTGGTAAAAGGAGAAAGAGTGCGATGAGATATTCACTGAAACAGTTGGCTGTATTTGATGCTGTTGCTGACACTGGCAGTGTCAGTGTTGCTGCAGAGAAATTGGCTTTAACTCAGTCTGCAACAAGTATGTCATTGGCACAGCTGGAAAAAATGCTTGGTCGTCCGCTCTTTGAACGTCAAGGCAAACAGATGGCTTTAACACACTGGGGGATGTGGCTTCGCCCTAAGGCTAAGCGTTTGTTGCAAGATGCTCAGCAGATTGAAATGGGCTTTTACGATCAGCAATTAGTCAGCGGTGAGATTTCTATCGGAGCCAGTCAAACACCCGCAGAACACTTGGTACCAGATCTCATCAGTATTATTGATAACGACTTTCCAGAGATCCGAATTGATCTGAGTGTAAAAAGTACCCGAGCCGTTATTGAAGGCGTATTGGACTACAAATTTGATTTAGGCATCATTGAAGGACGCAGTGATGATAACCGCATTCATCAGGAAGAGTGGTGTAGGGATCACCTAACCGTCATCGCTTCTTCGCACCATCCTTTCGCAAAGCGCGCCACTGTAAGTCTAGCTCAACTGGAACAAGCTAAATGGGTTCTGCGAGAAAGAGGTTCAGGCACTAGAAAAACTTTTGATAGTTCTATTCACCATTTGGTAGAAGATCTGGATGTGTGGCGAGAATATGAACATGTGCCAGTTCTTCGTAGTCTCGTTGCTAATGGTCCTTATCTTACCTGTCTGCCTTATTTGGATGTAGAACGATACATTGAAATGGGCAAACTGGTTGCGTTAAATGTGCCTGAGCTAAATATGGAGAGAACACTTTCATTTATTTGGCGAGCAGACATGGCTGAAAATCCTTTAGCAGAATGCATAATGCGCGAAGGCTTTAGAATGATGAAAGGGCGATCGCTTTACCTATAAAAGACTCAATTTTTAGGCCATGCCTTATCTCTGAAACGCGATGCTATCAGCTATAAGAATGTTTATAACTGTTTGCGTTGATTTATCGTTTGCGTCACTAAATATGTGTAACGATATTAAAATGTACATTTTAAATGTGATTTAAATCACTTTAAGGTGGTGCAACTACCTTTAACATCTATGCTCAATTCACTGATGCGGTTAACACGCAAAAACCGCTTCTTAGAGGGTATGATGAGCACACTTCTAGCAATCGCAATCACTACAGGTATCCTTTCTGGCATATGGGGATGGGTAGCCGTTTCATTCGGTTTACTCTCTTGGGCTGGATTTCTAGGCTGCACGAGTTACTTCGCTGCACCTAAAGACGGTGTTCGCGGCTTACTGGAAAGTTATGCTACGAACCTAACAGGTGTATTCTGGGCGATGGTCATTATCAGTGGCGCTCAGTATATGTCTATCGAAATTCTGGGGTACGTATTGACTGGCATCGTGTCATTCTTGATGTGTATTCAAGCGAAAAAACAGTGGCTTAGTTATATCCCCGGAACATTTATTGGCTGTTGTGCCACGTTTGCAGCAAATGGTGAATGGCAAATAGTGATCCCATCATTATTGCTTGGTGGTGCGTTTGGCTTTTCAATGAAAGCAAGTGGCTTATGGCTACACAAGCGTGCATCAGCAGAGAAATCCCTTCAGCAATCAGTGATAAATGAACATGCTCAATAAATGATATTTAATATCAATATTTCTTATATTTATCTTCAATTGTCATTTGAATAATTTATTAATAGCAAAAAAGGCATACCTCACAGTATGCCTTTTTTGCTGATGTTCAGTTGTGCCAAGAAATAGAGCGTCAGGTATTACCATTGGCCATGGTAATTACGCGCTTTAACGTCCAACGAAGAAGCACTGGGATACATTCCACGCCACCAGCTTCACAATGAGAAACAATGGCTAGTGCTAGATCCGGTTTAGCGTGTTTCTTGAGCACTCTTGTGACCACTTTCTTTGCAGGAATAGGTTGATCATGCGGGATCTTTACCATGTCTTTAAAGAAAAATTCAAAGCCGTGTGAGTAAAGAAAGTGTTCAATGTCTTTGTCTGGTAGCTCTGTTAAACGGTGCCTTTGTTGATCATGCCCTAGCATATTGATAACCGTTGCAGAGTACTTTTTCCCTGCTGAATCGCCATCAGTAACCACATGCCAATCTATACCAAATGATTTGGCAACCTTTATCAAAGACTTGAGCCCCGATTGTGCGAATTCAATAATCTGAACACCTTCAGCTGCTAAGTTATAACCGCATTGTCTTGCCAGTTCGCTGAACAACCAAACTTCTGTTTCACCTTCGACTAATAGCCAGCAACGAGCAAAAAGAGCGCCAGTACGATGGAAGCGGATATGGAAACCAATTCGTCTAAGTTCGTCTTGACCAAATCCTTTTATTGGCATTGAAGTGGCAATAGTTTTGTCAGATTTACGTACCAATCGGCGAATTGAATGAATGGGAACAGAACCTAATAGTTCACCACTATTGGTGGTTAATATTTTTTGCATTGGTAACAGTTCGAGTAAGCTCCATGCCCGAGCCAGATGTGTAGGGTGCAAACGGCCTTCTGGATCTTCGACGATCAATATAGGTCTTGCACAGCGCCGAATATCTTGTGGTCCTTTTGCTTGCAGGTAGGCATTGAGAAGCCCTAAGAATAACAGCCGTGTTTGTCTGTCTTTTGTTTCGCCGACAATTTGCTTCAAGCTTTTTCCGTTGGTCGGTGTTGAATAGACCAAACTGTCTCGCTCTAAGCGAGGGTTCTTTCGGCTCTGACTTTTAAAGGAAAAGTAGTGATCAACCAGAGCATTCATTGCGTTTAGACTGCTTCGCATTTCCCCTTTGTTCACGTGGCCGGGAATTGCCATTAGACGACGGCAGGTATTATCAATGCGTTTTTCTACCCGTTCATTTTCACTGTTGATTTTACCAAATGGTCGAATAAAACGGCGTGAGTCGCGAAGTCTAATGACAGGATGCAAGCTCATCAATTCGCGAGCCAGTTTCTCACTGTGGTGGACAGCAATTGGGTTGCCTTTTAAATCGAGAAAAGTATAAGTAGTGGTTATATCGTATTTAACTCGAGAAGCGCTAACGCGATAAATAATGCGATGTATACCTTCTTCGTCTTCACACCATATAGGTTTTAACTTTCTGTATCTACCCGCGCGGTATTCATTTTTGTCTGTAGTGGCAAAGCTCAGTACGATTTGTAAATTTTGAGTTTGTGGATGAGAGACCGAGTAATCTACATGAAAGTCTTGTAATTCGAACTGATAAAGCTCAGAAGAAGCGGGTAACATTACCGAAAGAGCGTCGAGTAAAGATGATTTACCCCATGTATTTTCACCAATCAAGGTCGTTAATTCATCAAATGAAAGAGATAAGCGACGAATACCTCGAAAACCAGAAATTTCGATACGTTCTAATAGCATCGGCTAACTCCTCATGCCTCGGTTACAAAAGAGGCTATTTATGATTTTTATTTAAGCATAATGTAAAACTGCAATATAAGCAGACGGTTACCTCACATAAACCCTATAAGCTGTTTAAGTGTTGATAAATCAAGCGATGTAGTCCATATCAAACTTCCCAACTTTCTTTGCATTATCGTTTCATTACTATCACGAATCTGTCATGATCTGTGCGCTAGGATTAGAGTGAAAGTAAAGAGAACACACAATATGAAAAATAGAAAAGACACGAAAAAAGTAACGTCAATCACTCTGGCACACATCAACGATACCCATTCTTATTTTGAACCTACGTCATTACAGTTAACTTTAGATATCAATGGTAAGACACTCACGCCTTTCGTTAGTGCTGGTGGATTTGCTCGTATTGCAACACGAGTGGAGCAATTGCGCGAAGATGCACGTCGTATGGAAAAAGGTTTTATCTTTTTGCATGCAGGAGACTGCTTTCAAGGCACGTTGTACTTTTCCTTATTTAAAGGAAAGGCGAACGCGGACATGCTGAACGCAATTGGTCTAGACGCGATGGCATTAGGTAACCATGAACTTGATATGGGGAATGAACCGGTCGCTATCTTTGCCAAACGTACCAACTTTCCTCTTCTGTGCGGAAACTGGGATCTTTCTAATGAGAGTTCAAACAAGCAACATCGCTTATCAGATAACGAATCGGTTAAATCGTTTGACCCAACATTGGGTTGTGCCAATTGGATTACCAAAAACGTAGATGGTAGCGACATCGCTATCTTTGGTCTTTCATTAGACAAAATGGTTGATATCGCAAACCCTGATAGCGATACGCCGTTTATGAATGCATTAGAAACAGCAAAGAATACGGTCGAACAAATACATAAGGCGGGTATAAACAAAATTATCCTGTTGAGCCACCTGGGATATGACTCAGACAAAGAACTTGCGCGACAAGTGAATGGTATTAGTGTCATTGTTGGTGGTCATAGCCATGTGCTGCAGGGGGACTTCAGCGCTTTAGGATTAGAAACTCAGGAAGAGTACGGCCAACGAATTAACAACACATATGTCGTTCAGTCTGGTTTGTATGCGTTAGCTCTGGGACATTGCCAAATTGATTTTGATGAACAAGGTAATGTGATTAGCTTCGAAGGTCGAAATGAATTGCTGCTAGGGCGTCGTCTGTTTATTGATGCAAGTATGAGTGAAGCAGGTAGTGATGGTACCCACCTAGAAGCTTGCGAATACGTAAACAATCATCCAAATGTGGTGGTCTGTAAAAAAGATCCTGATGTGCAGGGTATTTTGATCAACAAGTATATTCCTAGAGTCAGAGAGCTTCAGACTCAGATGATCGCGGAAGCTCATAACTCGTTGAGACATGTGCGTGTGCCCGATGAAAACGGCCCAAGTGAACTCGCGCCCTTAGTCGCGCAGTCATTTGTACATGCTATGCGTGAGCATGGACATAAGGTGCAATTTGCGATTCACAATGCAGGCGGTGTAAGAACTTCAATCCAACCGGGTAAACTCTCGGTTGCCGATATAGCAGGAAAGTTGTTGCCGTTTGCCGTGCCAATTGGTGTTTATTCTGTGAAAGGAAAAACAATCGCACTCACACTTGAAGGCGCTATTAATAACGCAATAAACAATGGTGTTGATGGTACTGGTTCGGGAAGCTATCCCTATACTCACAACTTAAGTTATCGTTATCACGCAGATAAACCTTTTGGTCAACGTATCAAAGATTTAAAGATTTTTATTGATGACCAATGGCAACGTGTTGAAAGTGAAACAGTTTATTGCGGAACTTCATCTGCCTATACCATGAAAGGTAAAGAAGGCTATGATGCGATAACTGCAATGAAGGGTGAGGGGTACGTAAGTAATGTTTCCATGGCTGACGCATTTATTGGCCTACTGTCTGCTCAGCCTGAGCTGCTTAATAACCGACCGCTGGAACAATTACATAGCCACAATGAATAATATGGCATAAAGCTTGCTGATTAAGTTTCAGTCTTTATTTCTCAAAATGTGAGAAGGAAAGGGGGAAACATGTGGTTTCAAGACTGGTTTGATATAGCAGTTGTTGTAGGTTGGATAGGTGCGTGGTCCGCTTTAGTGTACTTATTACCCATTGCTGGATTTTAAATTTTGCCTAGTTGTTGAAGGGCAATAAGAAAGAAGGAGCTATTAAAGGCTCCTTTTTTGATCCTCATATTCGACGCTAAAAGCGGTGAGGAATACACCACAATTGCCAACCTTACCATTTGCCACTTTTTGTTCTAGCTGCGAATGTTTTCGTATAACTTGAATTGGCTCTTCTCCGCTTTGATGAGTCTGATTCCCATGTACATCAATCTCTATCATACTGATTATTAATATATTTATAG
>NZ_JBPAOE010000015.1:0-58680 GCF_054051265.1 Vibrio sp. C8 | reverse complement strand
CGGTGAATAGCGCAGCTTGGTAGCGCATCTGGTTTGGGACCAGAGGGTCGGGGGTTCGAATCCCTCTTCACCGACCACTACAACGAAGCCTCAGTCGAAAGACTGGGGCTTTTTTACATCTTGAATTTAGGTCTTCGAACAGAGTGGGGTTCGCCTGATGTTCAAGATCTGGCTCTTCACCGGCCACTATATAAAGTCTCGACAGAAATGACGGGGCTTTTTACATTCAGAGTTTAGGTTTTCCAACAGAGCGGGGTTCGCCTGACGTTCGGGATCTGGCTCTTCACTAACCACTGCAACGAAGCCTCAGTCGAAAGACTGGGGCTTTTGTCGTCTTGAAGCAGAATAATGACGATGAAGTGGATGCTTTAATGATGTTTTTATAATTTTATTTGCTAAACGCTGAGATGTATTTCAAATTCTGCAGGGTCATTTCTTGTGCTGAGTAAAAATCATCTAAAGTATAAGTGCGTGTATTTTGTACAAAAATGAGTCTTGGAGTTTAAAAATGACTAAATTTGCAATTTAAATGAATGAAATCGCCTGGAGCAAACGCCTGTATTTGTGATCTTTATGCCGATTTAATGACTGCTGTTTAATTTCAATGTAGTCATTAATATTATCTTTCTTTGTAATTTCTGTTTATGTTTCTATTTTGTTAATGAGTTTTTGGTGGTTGGATTTGATTTATTATTCATTGTGTTGATTTTAGATTGTATGGTTAATTTGTGGCTTTACAGTGTTTAAGGCTAAGTTAGTCAATGTGATTTTACGTGCTAGATGAATGGTCTAACCATTGTTATGTGCAATTGTGGTGCATACAAATTCGATAATAGTGCTTTGAATTCGTTTTTTATCGACTTTTTATCCTATCTTTGTTGCTTTTCTGTGAAATATTTGCCAAATTGATGGGCTTGTAAATTGTCAGAATTTTGTACTGACAAGAATGGATTCACTTGTCTTCATATTCCTCGTATTTTTCACTGAGGTATGAGGCACAGACAGGGCAGAAAACTGCCGAGCAGTAGAGGTCTGGTGTAAATGTCACTTTTAGAAGTAAAAAACCTTCGTATTGAATATCCTTCACGTCATGGTGTACATGCGGCAGTAAAATCACTTTCATTCAACATTGAGCGGGGTGAGATTGTCGGTGTGGTTGGCGAATCTGGTGCGGGTAAGTCTACCGTTGGTAATGCTGTTATTGATTTGCTTAGCCCTCCAGGTACGATTGCTGGTGGTGAAGTTTTCCTAGATGGTGAAAAAATTTCCGGTTTATCACCTGAGAAAATGCGCAAAGTGCGTGGTTCTAAAATTGGCTTTATTTTCCAAGACCCAATGACGTCTTTGAACCCGTTATTTACTGTTGAGCATCAACTAACAGAAACCATTCATGCCAACATGAAGGTTTCCGATGAAGAAGCGTATCAACGAGCGCTCTCTTTAATGAAACAAGTGGGCATTCCTCAGCCTGAAAACCGTCTAAAGCAATATCCTCACCAGTTTTCTGGTGGTATGCGTCAGCGCGTGGTTATTGCTATCGCCCTTGCTGGTGAGCCTGATCTGATTATTGCTGATGAACCAACAACGGCGCTGGATGTTTCTATTCAGGATCAAATCCTAAGTCTTATTCGTGATTTATGTATCAAGAATAACGTAGGTTGTATGTTGGTAACACACGATATGGGTGTTGTCTCAAACGTTACCGACCGTGTAGCGGTTATGTATCGTGGTGATCTGGTTGAATTCGGGCCAACAGCTAAAGTGCTGGGTAACCCTGACCACAAATATACACGCAGCCTGATTTCAGCAGTACCGCGTTCTGATAAGAAACTCGACCGTTTCCCGCTAGTGACTTATATCGAACAGGCGGAAGAGACAAAATCGATTGATATTAAAAACCATTGGTTAGGCAAGAGTCAGGATGACAGAGCGTACACAGGTCCGTTGCTGAAAGTAGAAAACGTTAACTTACGTTTTGTGACCAAAGATTCTTTATTCGAAAGCCGTCGTGAATACGTTCAAGCTTCAAACGATGTGAGTTTTGAAGTGTATGAAGGCGAAACCTTTGGTTTGGTTGGCGAATCTGGTTCGGGTAAATCAACCATTGCGCGTGTTATCGCGGGTTTGTACGCGCCAAATGATGGGCGAGTTACGTTTGAAGGTATCGACCTAACTGCGTTGAAATCTGAGAAAGAACGTCGCCCGATGCGTCGTCAAATGCAGATGGTATTCCAAAACCCTTATACGTCGATGAACCCACGTATGAGAGTATTCGATATTGTTGCCGAACCGATTCGTTTCCACAAATTGACCAGCGGTGAAGCGGAAACGCGTCAAGTCGTTAATGACCTTCTAGAACATGTTGGTTTAGGCAAGATGGCAGGTGTGAAATATCCGCACGAGTTTTCAGGTGGCCAACGCCAACGTATTTCCATCGCTCGTGCGTTAGCAACGCGCCCGCGCTTATTGATTTGTGATGAACCAACATCCGCTCTGGATGTATCTGTACAGGCTCAGATTTTGAACCTTCTCAAAGATCTTCAAGATGAACTGAACCTAACGATGCTGTTTATCAGTCACGATTTACCTGTGATTCGCCAGATGTGTGATCGCGTAGGTGTGATGAAAATGGGGACCTTACTGGAAGTTGCGCCAACGGAGCAGCTTTTCAACTCTCCTCAGCACGAGTACAGTAAACAACTGATTTCTTTGATGCCTGAATTCACAGGATTAAGAGAAGAAGTAGAAACGGCCTAAAGCCGTAACCATTACCAAACGTTCTTGTTTGGCATTTTAAGCAGAAGCAAATACAACAACTAGGGATTTGGATTCCCGCATAAGGAGTTATGCAATGAAAACCATGAAAAGCAAATTAGCATTAGCTTTAATGGCCGCTGGGTTAAGCTTTGCAGCTAGCGCAGCAGACATCAAAGTAGCGTACGACGCAGACCCAGTGTCTCTGGACCCACATGAACAACTTTCAGGTGGTACGCTTCAGATGTCTCATATGGTATTTGATCCACTAGTTCGTTACACACAAGATTTGGATTTTGAAGCTCGCCTAGCAGAAAAATGGGAACGTATTGACGACAAAACAGTACGTTTTCATCTACGCAAGGGTGTGAAGTTCCATTCTGGTAACGAACTAACGGCTGACGATGTAGTTTGGACATTCGACCGTCTACAAGCTTCTCCAGATTTCAAAGCGATTTTCGAACCGTTTGAAAAAATCGTTAAAGTAGATGATTACACATTTGATCTAGTGTCAAAAGGTGCATACCCGCTTGTTCTTCAAACAGCGACTTACATCTTCCCAATGGACAGCAAGTTCTACTCTGGTACTGGTGAAGACGGTAAAGACAAAGCTGAAATCGTGAAACACGGTAACTCTTTTGCTTCTACTCACGTATCAGGTACAGGTCCGTTCATCGTAACTTCTCGTGAACAAGGCGTAAAAGTTGAGTTTGAACGTTTTGACGGCTACTGGGATAAAGCGTCTAAAGGTAACGTAGACAAACTAACTTTAGTGCCAATTAAAGAAGACGCGACTCGTGTTGCTGCGCTTCTTTCTGGCGACGTAGATATGATTGCTCCTGTAGCGCCTAATGATCACAAACGTGTTGAAGAAGCGAAAGGCGTTGACCTAATCACTCTTCCAGGTACTCGTATCATCACGTTCCAAATGAACCAATCTAGCAACGAAGCGTTGAAAGATGTTCGTGTTCGTCAAGCTATCGTTCATGCGATTAACAACGAAGGTATCGTTGATAAGATCATGAAAGGCTTCGCAACAGCGGCTGGTCAACAAAGCCCTAAAGGCTACGCAGGTTATAACCCTGAGCTAGTTCCACGCTTTGACCTGAAAAAAGCAAAAGAGCTAATGAAAGAAGCAGGTTACGACAAAGGCTTCACGCTTACTATGATCGCTCCAAACAACCGTTATGTGAACGATGCAAAAGTAGCTCAAGCTGTTTCTGCAATGCTGTCTAAGATCGGTATCAAAGTTGATCTGAAGACAATGCCTAAAGCGCAATACTGGCCAGAGTTCGACCTATGTTCAGCAGATATGCTGATGATCGGTTGGCACTCAGATACAGAAGATTCAGCGAACTTCTCTGAATTCCTGACTATGACTCGTAACGAAGAGACTGGTAAAGGTCAGTACAACTGTGGTCACTACTCTAACCCAGAAGTAGACAAGCTAGTTGAAGACGCGAACGTTGAAACAGATTCTGCTAAACGTTCAGCAATGCTACAGAAAGTAGAAGCGACTCTGTACAACGATGCAGCATTCGTTCCTCTACATTGGCAAAACCTTGCTTGGGGTGCGAAGTCTAACGTACACGCGAAAGAAATCGTGAACGCAATGGACTTCCCTTACTTCGGCGACCTAGTGGTTGACGAGAAGTAAGATTGAGCATTAACAAGTAACACCACGCCTTCGGTGTTTGACATCGAAGGCGTGTTTTAACACTTAGGCAGTTTATTTTTTCAGTCGGATAAAGTGTCGTTTTTTAGGCTGAGTATTTTCGCACCTCGTGTGTATTCCGAATTTTGCATGGAAAGTTAAGGGGCAAGGAATGTTTACGTTTCTGGTCAAGCGCCTGTTTCAGGCACTGATAGTGATGTTTGTGATCAGTTTAGTGGCGTTTGCCATCCAAGATAACTTGGGTGACCCGCTTCGTGAGCTTGTCGGCCAATCTGTTTCAGAAGCTGAGCGCCAAGCGCTGCGCGATGAACTTGGTCTGAACGATCCCTTCATTACCAAATATACTCGCTTTGTTACTGCTGCGGTGCAGGGTGACTTAGGCACATCTTATTTCTTTAAACGCCCAGCTATTGAAGTCATTCTTGATAAATTAGTCGCGACTTTGGAGCTTGTATTTGGCGCTTCATTAATCATTATTGTTTGCTCTATTCCAATTGGGGTATATACGGCAATAAAACCAAAAAGTCTGTTTACGAAAGTCGTGATGGCCGGTAGTAGCATCGGTATTTCAATTCCGGTGTTCTTAACAGCAATTATGCTGATGTATATCTTCTCAATTGAATTAGGTTGGTTACCATCCTATGGACGTGGTGAAACCTACAACCTGTTGGGTTGGGAATCGGGCTACTTCACTGTTGATGGTTTGTTGCACTTGATTCTGCCTTGTGTCTCTCTGGCTTCAATCATGTTACCGCTGTTTATTCGCTTGGTTCGTTCTGAAATGCTCGAAGTTCTGAGTTCTGAATACATTAAATTTGCCACTGCAAAAGGCTTACCGCTGAAGAAAATCTATTTTCAACACGCTTTGAAAAACACAATGTTGCCAGTACTCACGGTAGGTGGTGTTCAGATCGGTACTATGGTGGCATATACCATTTTGACTGAGACAGTATTCCAGTGGCCGGGTACAGGTTTCCTATTCCTTGAAGCCATTAACCGTGTAGATACACCTTTGATTACTGCTTACGTTATTTTCGTCGGTTTAATCTTCGTTGTAACCAACACCGTGGTTGATTTGTTATACGGATTGATTAACCCAACCGTAGACTTAACAGGAAAAGGAGCATAATCATGAGCGAATTTGCAGCAGCTCCTTCACGCTGGGAGCGTTTTAAACAGTCAGATTTTCTGTACTACTTCTTACGTGACAAAGTAGCAATGTTCAGCTTTGCCATTTGTATGATTTTCTTAGTGCTTTCAGTAGCAGCGCCGCTTATTGCACCGACAGACCCATACGATATGTCATCCATCGACATTATGGACGCAGAACTTCCACCATCTTGGATGGATGGCGGTGATGAACGTTTCCTACTGGGTACTGATGAGCAGGGGCGCGATATTTTATCGACCATGCTTTACGGCTCACGCCTTTCACTGACGATTGGTTTCCTAGCGGTAGCGCTACAGCTGTTCTTGGGCATTATCATTGGTCTATCTTCTGGTTACTTTGGTGGTCGTATTGATAGCTACTTAATGCGTTTTGCCGATGTTCAGTTATCGTTCTCGACCATGATGGTGGCAATCATTGTATCGGCAATTTTCAAAGCGAGTTTCGGTAGCGAGTTCTATAGCGAATACGCAGTGTTAATGCTGGTGGTGATTATCGGTGTGGCTGAATGGCCTCAGTATGCACGAACTATTCGTGCATCTGTATTAGCTGAGAAGAAGAAAGAGTATGTGGAAGCGGCTCGCGTGATGGGCTTTAAAGCGCCTCGCATCATGTTCCGTCACATTCTGCCTAACTGTTTGTCGCCAATTTTGGTTATTTCAACGGTACAGGTGGCAAATGCCATCATGTCAGAAGCGGCATTATCATTCCTAGGCTTAGGTTTGCCAGTTGACCAACCATCATTGGGTGCCCTGATCAGTATCGGTTTCAACTATATTTTCTCAGGCTCTTGGTGGATCACTGCCTTCCCAGGTGTGCTGCTTGTAACTTTAGTATTGGTGATTAACCTGCTCGGTGACTGGCTGCGTGATGTATTTAACCCGAAAATCTATAAAGGGTGATCCTCGTCGATTGATTTTGTTGACATAATCTACCTAAACTAGAGCCGTAAGTGATTTACGGCTCTTTTTTTGCTTATCTTTTCTTGCAATAACTGAAAATTTTTACTCACAACCATAAATAGTCAGATAGATACAAGCTCAGGTCGAGTATTGACAGTAACCATAGTCACCTGAACGGAGAGCGTATGGATATTAAAGGGGCCGCAATGCCAAAACTTTCTCACCTTCTTTTGATTGGATTGCCTTTTTGTTTTACTTCTCAAACACTTTTGGCCGCAGAGCCTGATCAGTTTTTGTGTGGTGGAACTCAAGCTTCAACCAATGAGCTTCCTCAATTAAACAGCAATTGCCCAATTGGTAAGGGACTGTGGGGGAATTCTGCACCTAAAGGGAAAGATTCTTCTTTCTGGATTCAATGTGGGTTATTGAATGAATCAATGCCGTTAAGCCGCGCTAAAGTGCTTTATAAGCATATTTCGACCGATGTATGGATGAAGCCTGAGGGTAAAGCGTTGCGTTGTTTGATTGGTCCGTACGACAACTATGCGACAGCCAAAAAAGAACTCGCAGGGGTAAGAAGCGAGAAACTTTACAAGGAAGCATTCATTCGCGAAGTGCGCAAAGGCGAGCAGGATGCTCCAGTTGTTACTGAGAAAAAAACAGTATCCAAATCCAAGAATGCTCCTAAAAAAACCGTCGCAGCGAAACCTAAGCCAGCGCCAAAAGCAAAACCCGCAGCAACTCCAGCAGTAACTAAAGCTGCGCCAAAGGCGACCAAACAAATGCCTAGTATCACCATTCGACGTGAAGCAACGTTGAGTGGTATTCATTACGTGGTGCCCTACGTGATGGATGAGAAGGAGCAGTTCTATATGGAGCATGATTTGGCGTGGAATCGCTTAAGTTATGCCGACGCAGAGAAACGTTGCCAGCAACAAAAAATGCGTTTAGCCACAGAAGCCGAATGGAAGCAGTTACTTGATTCTAAATTGATGGAAAAAGATAAGTGGCCAGTTTACTTGCCTTATTGGGGTGAGAGCAGTAAAGGTTTCTTTACCACTGGTAAGGTTAATACTTTAAAAGGCACCTCTCTTCTCAATGTGCTTTGCGTAAAGTAGGTCAAAGTTTACTGATTTAAGAGAATAAAAAACCCAGTGAATGCCACTGGGTTTTTTTATTGCTAGATAAGATTAAGCATCTTCAGGGATCTTATGTGGTTGTGTGCGGAACAGCTTCATCACAATCACAAAGAATACCGGAACGAAGAAAATTGCCAGTATCGTTGCGGCGAACATCCCACCCACAACACCCCAACCAATTGCGTTACGGCTCGCGGCACCCGCACCAGTACTCAGTGCTAGTGGAAGTACACCCAAGATAAAGGCAAATGACGTCATCATAATTGGACGCAGACGCATACGACACGCTTCTACCGTTGCACTGATAAGGTCTTTTCCATCGTCGTAGAGTGCTTTCGCAAATTCTACAATCAAGATGGCATTCTTGGCTGACAGGCCGATAGTCGTTAACAGACCCACTTGGAAGTAGATGTCATTAGAGAGCGACTTCACTGTTGCTGCTGCAATAGCACCAAATACCCCTAGTGGAACAATCAGGATGACAGAGAACGGTACACTCCAGCTTTCGTATAGAGCTGCAAGGCTCAGGAATACGATCAGAATAGACAACGCATAAAGTAGCGGAGCTTGTGAGCCAGTTTGTACTTCTTGGTAAGAAGCACCTGTCCACTGCAGACCAATACCCTGAGGCAGTTGAGCCACAATGTCGCTGATCGCCTGCATGGCATCACCAGTACTCTTACCCGCTGCTGCCGAACCTTGAATGTTGACTGCAGGAACACCGTTGTAACGCTCTAGGCGCGGTGAACCGTAAGTCCAGTCAGTCGTCGCAAAGGCATCAAACGGAACCATTTCACCTAGGTTATTTTTTACATGCCATAGGCGCAGATCTTCAGGGGTCATACGGTATTCAGCATCTGCTTGTACGTATACTTTTTTCACGCGGCCGTTATCGATAAAGTCGTTAACGTAGCTTGAACCCAGTGCAGTTGATAGCGTGCTGTTGATATCCGAAACAGACAGACCCATTGCCATCGCTTTTTCGTAGTCGATGTTAATGCGGAACTGTGGGGTATCTTCCATACCGTTTGGACGAACACCAGTCAGGTTAGGGTTTTGTGAAGCCATACCCAACAGTTGGTTACGAGCCTGAATTAACTTATCGTGACCTAAGTTCGCATTGTCGGTGATGTAAGCGTCAAAACCAGTCGCGTTACCTAAGCCCATAATCGCAGGAACGTTAAAGGTATAGATGTTCGCTTCTTTCACTTGAGAGAATGCTCCCCAAGCTCGGCCAACAATCGCGTTGACTGACATCGCTGGATTTGTACGTTCATCCCAATCTTTGAGTCGAACAAACGCCATACCCATGTTCTGACCTTGACCTGCGAAACTAAAGCCCGAAACAGTGAACACAGACTGAACTGAGTCAGATTCGTTTTGCAAAAAGTGATTTTCAACTTTATCCATCACGTTCAGCGTTTGCTCTTGAGTTGCGCCTGCTGGTAATTGAATGATAGAAAGGAAAATACCTTGGTCTTCTTCAGGAACGAAAGAGGTTGGTAGACGAGTCCACAGCGTACCTAACACGCCAACGATAATGACGTACATCGCAAGGTAGCGAATACGCTGGTTCACGCCTTTACTCACGACGTTTTTATAGCCGTTAGTACCACGGTCAAACGCTTTGTTAAACCAAGCGAGCGGACCACGGCGAACATGGTGTTCACCTTTGTGCATCGGTTTTAGCAAAGTCGCACAGAGAGCCGGTGTCAGAACCATTGCCACCAATACAGACAGCACCATAGACGATACGATAGTCAGAGAGAACTGGCGATAAATTGCACCTGCAGCACCACCGAAGAACGCCATAGGGATGAATACCGCACTCAGTACCATTGCAATACCGACTAGTGCGCCAGTAATTTGCCCCATCGATTTTCGCGTAGCTTCACGTGGCGGAAGACCATCTTCTGACATTACCCGCTCAACGTTCTCGACCACAACGATAGCATCGTCAACCAACAATCCTATCGCCAGCACCAAACCGAACATTGTCAGGGTGTTGATTGAGAAGCCAAACGCCGCCATAACACCAAAAGTACCTAACAGAACAACAGGAACCGCGATGGTTGGAATTAACGTTGCACGGAAGTTCTGCAAGAACAAATACATTACGAGGAACACCAGTACGACGGCTTCAATCAGCGTATGTACAACTTCTTCGATAGAGATCTGAACAAATGGCGTTGTATCGTATGGATAAATAACTTCAATGTTGTCTGGGAAGGTTGGCGACATCTCTTGAATACGAGCTTTCACCAACTTAGAGGTTTCCAGCGCATTGGCACCAGTAGCCAGCTTAATCGCAATACCCGCAGCGTATTTTCCGTTATATAAAGCAACCGCTTGGTAACTCTCGGCACCTAACTCAACACGAGCCACATCTTTCAAACGAATTTGCGCACCATCGGTGTCTACTCGCAGTAAGATGTTTTCAAACTCAGACACGGTTCTCATACGGCTTTGTGCCGTAATCGTGGCATTTAGACGCTGACCTTTTATTGAAGGCGTTGAACCTAACTGACCAACAGAAACCTGAGTATTCTGGGCGCTGACCGCAGATTTCACCTGAGCAGGACTCAGGCTATATTTATTCAGTTTGTTTGGATCCAACCAGATACGCATTGCGTTCTGAGCACCGAACACCTGAACTTCACCGACACCCTGAACACGGCTTAATGGATCTTTGACGTTTGAAATCATGTAGTCAGAAAGATCTGTGTTGTCCATGCTGCCGTCTGATGAGACGAAGCCGACAACCATCAAGAATGAACTAGATGATTTTGAAACGGTAATACCTTGTTGTTTTACTTCACTTGGTAGCGTTGCTTCGGCAAGTGCAAGCTTGTTCTGCACCTGTACCTGAGCAATATCCGCATCAGTACCGCTTTCAAAAGTAAGCGTAATGCTGAATGCACCGGATGAACTACTTTGAGACGACATATAAATCAGGTTATCAATCCCGTTCATATTTTGTTCTATCGTCTGTGTCACACTGTTTTCAACGGTATCAGCCGAAGCACCTGGATAGGTACCAGACACAATAACTGTTGGCGGTGCGATATCCGGATACTGAGATACCGGTAGTGTCATGATCGATAACACACCAGCAAGCATGATGATTATTGCAATCACCCAAGCAAAGATTGGGCGATCTATAAAAAATCGAGCCATATCTTATTGTTCCTTAGATGATTCCATCAGTTGCGGATTTACCGTACTGCCAGGACGTACTTTTTGTAGGCCTGCCACAATAACGGTCTCACCAGCTTCTAAGCCTGAATCAATCAACCATTGTGAATTCACAGTATGACTTGCTACGACTGCGCGGCTTTCAACCACATTTTCTGCATTTACAACCAACACAGAAGCTTCACCTCGTGCATTACGGCTTAGAGCTGCTTGCGGAATAAGAATGGCGTCAGAACGAGCTTCAATTGGCAGTTGAGCGCGAACATAAAGACCCGGAAGTAAGAATTGATCTGGGTTTGGCAGTGTTGCACGGACGTTGACTGTGCCTGTGTTTTCATTCACAGAAACTTCAGCAAATTGTAGCGTTGCTTTCTGCTCAATTGGCGTACCGTCATCGAGGAACAGCTTAATGCCTTTCAGTTCGCCTTTTTCTTTACCGGTACTTTGGCGCAGTTTCAAAAGCTCATTACTTGGCTGAGAAAGGTCAACATAAAGTGGGTCAAGTTGTTGAATCGTTGCCATTACATCGGTTTGGTTAGCGGTTACTAACGCACCTTCGGTAACGTGTGAACGACCGATACGACCTGAAATCGGTGCTTTAATATGTGTGTAATCAAGGTCAATCTGCGCAGCATTAACGTTCGCTTGCGCCGCCTTCACAGATGCCAAAGCTTCTTTATAAGTGGCTTGTGCGTCTTCATAAGCTTGTTGGCTTACAGCATTCTTCTTGACCAGTTCGCTGTAGCGTTTTGCTTGAAGCTCTGTACGACTTAGCGTTGCTTCCGCTTTCGCTAAATTAGCTTGCATGCTTGCCAATGAAGCTTGGTAAGTTGAAGCGTCAAGTTCAAACAGAACATCGCCTTTTGCAACTAAACTACCTTCCACAAATTTGCGTGCAGTGACAATACCACGAACCTGAGGGCGAACTTCTGCGATTCGGAAAGCATTAGTACGGCCAGGTAAGGTGCTTGTTACCTCAACTGACTGGGTTGTGACTTTGATGGCATCTACTGCGACAGCAGGCGCCGCACCGCTATTGACCGCCGCTGGTTTGGCGTCTGGTTGACAACCGGCAAGCACAATTGCAGCAGCAATCGTGGTCAACCACGTTTTTGACAAGGATCTACCTTGGCCCATATTGATCTCTCCTTTACCACTAGAACTCATCCTGCACGCTTCCTTATTTATTCTTTAAAGGTAATTGATGGGCAGAACGTGAATTGGAACTCGAATTTACTTATACAAATATTGATAGTGTAAATAACCAACAGTTAATAATCGGTTAAGACATCAGTTTGTTACGCATTCTAAGAGTGACTTTGTCATTTATTGTACAGTTGGACAAGACCTTACACGCAATTCATCATTAAAAATAATGAAAAAGGTTGAACTATATGTTTGGTGAGTGTTTGAACAATAAATACGACAAGGAGATGACCGCATTGGTTAACATAGCAACTATCTGCGCGTTGTGTTTGATGCCACTTATTATTAAAAGCGCTTCACAATTGAAGAGTTAATGCTGCATAGGCGCTTGTTGGCTAGAAATGGATCGCCTTAAATCTGTTGAACCTTATCGCCGTTGAGTGACGATATAAAAAAGCCCCGCATTAGCGGGGCAGAGCTGGCTATTACTGAGATATTTTTCTCATAATAACGGTTGCTTCTTTGTTACCGCTATTATCTAACGTATCACGTACTAACGTTCCTTGGTCCCAATCAGATCCAGCTGGAATGTAGCTGAAGCGGTTGATTTTGAAGTAATCGGACGTATCGCCATCGTCTCTGTCATTCCAACGAATTGTTGTGTTTAGCTGATCGAGAGTCGCTTTAGAATCACCAGCACTGTTAGTTGTGAACCACCAGTAATCCTTAGTAGCAAGTTCTTCATAAGTTAGGCTTTCACTTATATCTTCTAGAGTACAACTACTGCCTGAACCGCCCAGCTCTTGACCACTGACGGTGGCTCCTGTTGATGTAAATACATAAGTAGATTCAGCTACTTTGTTACAGCCACCAGGCATAGTAGCAATAGCTTTCCATGTGCCCATGAAGTCAACATACTTGTCTTCACCAACAGCATTTACTTGATAAATAAATTCAATCAGCTCTTCTACGCGACCAATCGAGCTACTTGGGTCTTTGAATTCCTTACTACGTACTTGAGTATAAACACCGGTAATTGGGTCATAAGAACCAGAGAGCACCTCATCCAGAATTTCTGAACCATCTTTAGCGTCAGAATCGTCTCGACCTTTAACCACTTGGTATTTAGTTAGCGTTAATTCACTGCATGATCCGTTGGCCATACATTCATATGCACCGCCCATTCCTGCCACTTCAGTCCAACTATAACTTGCGTCGCTGGTTAGTGTTTTCTGAGGGTTATTTAACACATATTGATAAGGTCCAGAAAGGCTCATACTCGTTGTCGTAGCTTTATCACAGCCACTGTCTTTAGTGTATGAGCCACCGTCTACAACACACTCTAAGTAAGTTTGAGCTGTTGAACCACTGAAGAAAGAATCGTTTGAACCGCTCTTAGTCACGAAGTTGTCACTGCCAAGGACATAAGTTTGACTCAACATACCTGAGGTCTTGTTGAAAACCGTACTTCCTTGAGTGTTATCACCATGGATTGCAAAATCATAGGAAGCCGATGAGCTGTTTTTAATACGCTGAATAGCGCTACGAGAAACAAACACACCGTTTGAACCTTTTGCCCAATCGCTCAGTGTTATGTCTTGGCCACGCGTTAAATTGCTTAAAGAACCGTCCATGTGTTCGATAGCGTCATCAGCATTCACAATTGAACTGATACCAAGAGCTGATAATAAATCAGCGATCGAGTCTTCAAATTCTGCATCATCAAGCGAGATCTTTTGCAATGCTGTTGAGATATTTGAACCGTCTGTAACACCTTGAAGAGTGGTCGGTATAACGATATAGCTCTCATCGCTAGTATCATCGATAGTCAGTAGAAGACGCGCCAGGTTTACTGAGCGCTCATAAGTCCCTGCTGCTTCAAAAGGTGTTGATATTTCACGAGCTGAAATCGTACCGATTTCTAAACCGTTTTCGCCACCTAGATAGAATGTTACAACGGCTTTGTCAGTGTCTACATTATAGACGCCATCACTGTTTGTGTAGCCAGATTTAGTGCCTGAAACGTAGTACAGACCTTCAACTTTCGCATCGACGAATGAGCCTGATGATGGAACAGAATACTCTTTCTTGTTACCAGGGTTAGTACCTGAATCATCACTGCCACCACAGCCAACAAGTGCGGTAGAGATTGCTAGAGCGATCAAGCTTAAGCCAACTTTTTTCATATTATCATCCTGAATAATTGTTATTATCCCATTGAAGTGGGGTATGGATAATAAAGTGATTGCTCTACTTGTTGTATACAGTACGGATTCAACTGCTTTTTTCTTGGTCGTTTTTTTCTCATTTATGCGAACAATAAGACTATGATCATTTATTTTTATGATATTAGTTCTAATTTTATCAATAGTATTTCTCGGGTTTTTATTGTAACCATTTGAATAAAAATAAATTTGTTAAAGTTTTGGCTGAATAAAAAAGCCCCGCGAGTTTTGCAGGGCTTTGCTCTAACAACTGGTTACTAACGCATAGTAACGAATTCTTCTGAGCCAGTCGGGTGGATAGCTACCACTGAGTCGAAGTCAGCTTTGGTTGCGCCCATCTTCATAGCGACGCCGAAGCCTTGGATCATTTCATCAACTGCGAAGCCGATGCCGTGCAGACCAACTACGGTTTCTTCTTCACCTGCACAAACCAACTTCATTTTACATGGTTGACGGTGTTGAGTGACGGCTGTGTACATAGCCGTAAAGCTTGAAGTGTACACTTTCACATTCTCTTCGCCGTATTTAGCAATCGCTTCTGGCTGAGTTAGGCCGATAGTGCCGATTGGTGGATGGCTGAATACCACGGTAGGAACTAGGTCGTAATCCATTTTCGCGTTGGTTTTGCCATTGAATAAGCGCTCAGACAGTTGGCGACCCGCTTTAACCGCAACTGGAGTCAGTTCAATACCGCCTTCCATGATGTCACCGACACAGTAGATGCCAGCCACGTTAGTATTTTGGTATTCATCAACCTTGATATAGCCTTGCTCGTTAGTTGCAACGCCAGTTGCTGCTAGGTTGATCGCATCTGTTGCAGGGTGGCGACCGATAGCCCAAATCAAGGTATCAACGTTTTGGCTTTCACCATTTTCTAGGTGAAGAGTTAGGCTGCCGTCGGCTTCTTTTACCACTTCTTTTGGCACGCTGTGAGTATGTAGCGTTGGGCCTTCAGCGTTCATCACTTCAACCAATGTTTCGATGATTATTGGGTCAAAGCTACGTAGCGGAGATTCTTTACGGCAGAACAGGTGAGTCTCTGTACCAAGTGCGTTGAGAACACCAGCAATCTCAACAGCGATGTAACCGGCACCAATCACGGCAACACGTTTTGGTTGTTCAGCCAGATCAAAGAAACCGTTTGAATCGATACCGTATTCCGCACCCGGAATGTTAGGGATAGTCGGACGACCACCGACAGCAATCAGAATGTTGTCTGCCGTGTAGTGCTCACCGTTAACTTCTACAGTTTTTGCGTCAACGAACTTAGCAAAGCCGCGAATCACTTCTACTTTGTTGTTACCAAGAACACGGTCATAAGATTGGTGAATACGGCCAATATAAGCTTGGCGATTTTCAACCATTTTTGCCCAGTTGAAGCTTTTTACGTCAACGTCGAAGCCATAATCAGGCGCGTATAGGTTCATTGCTTCAGCAACTTGAGCACCGTGCCACATAACTTTCTTCGGCACACAACCTACGTTGACACACGTACCGCCAAGATCTTTCGCTTCAATCAGCGCGACTTTTGCGCCGTACATAGCTGCACGGTTTGCTGAAGCGATACCGCCGCTACCGCCACCGATACAGATGTAATCAAAATGCGTTGCCATTACTTTCTCCATTTTTCTTGATCGCTCGCCAGTAAGATTAAGCAGGGAGCCATTATTTATTAGGGCATAGCTAAATAGTTGGGGTAAACCGTGAGATCACAAGTTACCCCATGGAAAAACTTGAGCAAGTTATTCCGGAACAATCCATTCCACTTTGTAGTGACCTGTCGCTGGCGCAATAGCTTGTTTCAAAAACGGCAGGATTTCTTTCATTTGGCTTTCAAGTTTCCACGGTGGGTTGACTACAATCATGCCCGATGCTGTCATGCCGCGCTCGTTGGTATCAGGAGAGACACCCAGCTCGATTTGCAAAATTTTAGTGATACCTAAATTTTCCAGACCTTCAATCATATCTTCAATATCACAGCGGTTAACCACCGGATACCAAATCGCATAGATGCCCGTTGCCCAGCGCTTGTAGCTTTGTGCAATGGCATTCACCACGTCTCGGTACTCTTTAGCCAGTTCGTAAGGTGGGTCGATCAGCACCAGGCCACGACGCTCTTGCGGTGGCAAGCTTGCTTTCAGGCGTTGAAACCCGTCTTCTTTGTAAATCGACACTTGGCGATCACGATCGAACTCTTGTTCCAACAGCGGGTAATCACTCGGGTGTAACTCGGTTAATACCATGCGGTCTTGCGGGCGCAGGTGAGCACGTGCCACGCGAGGCGAACCTGGGTAGTAACGCAGTTCATCGCCTTGGTTAAGAACTTTGATTGCATCAAGGTAGCTTTGAATGTCTTCTGGCACATTATCTTGTTGCCAAATACGCGCAATACCTTGTTTGTATTCACCTGTTTTTTCCGACCACTCATGAGTTAAGTCGTAGCGGCCCACACCGGAGTGAGTATCGTGATAAACAAATGGTTTATCTTTTTGCTGTAGTGCATTGAGGATTAAGCTTTGTACGATGTGTTTCACTACATCTGCGTGGTTTCCTGCATGGAAACTGTGTCGATAACTTAACAAGTGTCGCTCTCTAACTTATGGCTGAATATGGAAAAACGAATGCGGCTAATTATACACCCAAAATTGTATGTTGAGGTGGGTCTAGACACATTTCGAATTGTATTGAATTGACGCTACTCTTGAAAATTCACCTTCCTACCTATATTTATTAACCTAACAGACGAGGATATTTCATCCTCACTATTTTTCATAAAAAGGAACGTTTTATGTCTAATCCACTTCTTAGCTTTACGGATTTGCCTCCGTTTTCAGAGATTAAGCCGGAGCACGTAAAGCCAGCGGTTGAACAGGCAATAGAAGATTGCCGTGCAAAGATTGAACAGGTACTTGAAGGTAATACACAACCAACTTGGGAAAATGTTATTGCACCTATCGAAGAAGTGGATGACAGCTTGAGCCGCTTATGGTCACCAGTGAGCCATATGAACTCTGTGATGAACAGTGACGAATTGCGTGAAGCTTATGAAAGTTGCCTGCCAATTCTCTCTGAATACGGTACTTGGGTTGGTCAACACAAAGGTTTGTTTGAAGCCTATAAAGCAATCAAGAACAGTGAGGCTTTTGCTACGCTAAGTCAGGCGCAAAAGAAAACCATCAAAGATGCACTGCGTGACTTTGAATTGTCAGGTATTGGTTTACCTAAAGCAGAACAAAAGCGTTATGGTGAGATCAGCAAGCGTATGTCTGAGCTGGGTTCTAAGTTCTCGAACAATGTGCTTGATGCCACTATGGGTTGGACTAAGCACATTACCGATAAAAATGAGCTAGCGGGCATGCCGGAATCGGCGCTGGCGGCGGCTCAAGCAGCAGCGGAAGGAAAAGGTCTCGAAGGCTACCTGTTAACGTTGGATATCCCTTCATACCTACCAGTAATGACTTACTGTGATAACCAAGCGCTGCGCAAAGAACTTTACGAAGCTTACGTAACGCGAGCTTCTGACCGAGGTCCGAATGCGGGCAAATGGGATAACACAGAGAACATCGCTGAGTTGCTGAAACTGCGTTATGAAGTGGCTCGTATGCTGGGTTTCAACACTTACAGCGAAAAGTCACTGGCAACCAAAATGGCGGAAACGCCAGATCAGGTTCTGAGCTTCTTGAACAACCTAGCAACGAAAGTGAAACCACAAGGTGAACGCGAAGTTCAAGAACTGCGTGAATTTGCCGAGCAAGAGTTTGGTGTGACTTCGTTTGAACTGTGGGATATCGCTTACTACAGCGAAAAGCAAAAACAGAAACTGTTTAAGATTTCTGATGAAGAGCTACGTCCTTACTTCCCAGAAAGCAAAGTGGTTTCTGGCTTGTTTGAAGTACTGAATCGCGTATTTGGTATGAAAGTTCAAAAGCGCGAAGGTGTCGATACTTGGCATGAGTCGGTGCGTTTCTTCGATATTTTTGATAGCAATGATGTGCTGCGTGGCAGCTTCTACCTTGATCTATACGCTCGTGAACATAAACGCGGTGGGGCATGGATGGACGAGTGTCGCGTTCGTCGTATCAATGCTAATGGCGAACTACAAACGCCAGTGGCCTATTTGACGTGTAACTTTAACCGTCCTTTGGGGGATAAGCCTGCACTGTTTACTCATGACGAAGTGGTGACTCTGTTCCACGAAACGGGTCACGGTATCCACCACATGCTGACTCAGGTAGATGTTAGCTCTGTTTCAGGTATCAACGGTGTGCCTTGGGATGCGGTTGAACTACCAAGTCAGTTCCTAGAAAACTGGTGCTGGGAAGAAGAGGCTCTGGCGTTTATTTCTGGTCACTACGAAACAGGCGAACCTTTACCGAAAGAGATGCTCGACAACATGTTGGCAGCGAAAAACTTCCAGTCAGGTATGTTTATTTTACGTCAGCTTGAATTCGGACTGTTCGATTTCACTCTGCATACCACTTATGACCCAGAAGTTGGCCCTCAAGTGCTGGAAACCTTAGCAGAAGTTAAGAAGAAAGTAGCAGTATTGCCAAGTCTTGAGTGGAACCGTTTCTCCCACAGCTTCAGCCACATTTTTGCTGGTGGCTACAGTGCGGGTTACTACAGCTACCTATGGGCAGAAGTGTTATCTGCAGATGCATTCTCTCGTTTTGAAGAGGAAGGTATCTTCAACGCAGAAACGGGTTCAAGCTTCTTAAACAACATCCTAGAGATGGGGGGCAGTGAAGAACCGATGGAGTTGTTCAAGCGCTTCCGTGGTCGTGAGCCACAAATTGATGCCTTGCTGCGTCACTCAGGCATTGCTGCTTAAGTTCTAATGATTTGAGTTATACAGTTCAATAATTAACATAACCCTGCTTTAGCAAGCAGGGTTATTTGTTAGAGTGGTTTTGGTATTGATAAGGAGAGAATAATGAAGCGCCGTAACCTACTAATTTGTTCTTTAACCGCCACATTTTTTATGATGGGGTGTGCTGAGATGAAGCAAGCTGGTAAAGAAATTGGACACGCGACACGCGACGCGACAACAGCGGTGGGACATGCGACTCGCGATACCACCAAAGCAATTGGCCACGCATCGCGAGATGCCGTTATTAGTGTCCATGATGAGCTCTCACAATAACGGATTTCCGATTTATCCATCGATCAATGGATAAAGATCCGGGTCCCCATACCATCACGGTTAGCATCATCATTCCCCATAGTTGATGATCATAAAATCCTCTCTCCCATAGCAATGGGTATGAGATGACGGCGATGGCATTTACGGCGAAAAGTGCGAGAGCACTGAACCTACCAAACAGCCCTAAAACAAGAAAAATCGGAATGACCAATTCTGCCGCAGTTGCGAGATAAGCGGCTATTTCCCAAGGGATTAAAGGAACTTGGTACTCCAACTTAAACAGGAATAGAGTGCTATTCCACGTGGCTATTTTCGTCAGTCCTGAATTAAAAAACACCCAACTTACCCAGATGCGGCAGACCAGCAATACGACAGGTGGGAGCTGTGATGCAAACCATTCAATAGATTGGTTGAGGCGAGCAATGACGGATATCATACAGAGACTCCTAGTGAGGGGTTGCCAATGAGAAACCAGCAACGATATTGAGTGCGATCAGTGACGGCAATTCGGCCAGTGCTTCGGGTTTAATTCTACCTAGTGGCATTTCGCTGCTGAGATTCAACAGCAATTGGTATTCTTGGTTGTTTAACTCTTTCGTCCAAGGCCGACCATATTCATCACAAGCTATGACTCCTGATTGAGCGTTATTCAGAATCAGGTTGTCGAAATTTTGTTGGCTAAACGCTCTTTGGAGATCGAATAAGGCGAAATCGGATGTAAACGGGAAGACCCCATAATTAAGATGAAGAATTACGTTGAGGTGCTGTTGCTCAGAAAGAGTATGGATGGCTTCCAGTGGTTGAAGTGACCGCTTTTCGCTATGTCCAAACGTTTGTTGAGCTTTATCTAACGTCCATTCAAAACGCGCTAAATCGCTTGCATACGGCGCGGGGTCGGTGACTTGCTCAAACTGGCTGATCACATCATCAAAATGGTTTCCGTAATGACTGACATTACCTTCTGTGGGCGGTGAGCGAAGAATGTATTCACGAGATAGTGCGTTAAAGCATTCATCTCCTAATACCTCTCTAAGCATTGGGTAGGTAGCTTGCATGACTTCCGTTAAACTCATGACAAAATTATTGCGGTAGATTTGGAGTCTCTCTTCAGCGCTAAATCGTCCACCTATGATATCGCACGCCTCTCCCTGTGCTTGATAACGCAAGCCCTTAGCAAAGGTTGCCTGTAGCTCTGCTAATCCAAGTGGTTGGGCTAATCCAAAGCTCATGATGCTTTCCTTTTCATCGAGTCGAGCCTTGTGAGCATCTCGCTAGCTTTGTTTGCTTCCGCTAGCAGAACCTCAACATCTGGAATGTCTAAATCCCATTCAATCAAAGTTCTTCGGCTGCCATGTTTCTCACACCAGAGTTGGTAGAGTTGCCACACTTCAGCAGATACCGGTTTGCTGTGGGTATCTATCCATATTTCCCCTTCGGCAAGTGTGTTAATCGAAAAGCCTGCAAGGTGAATTTCGTCAACGGCATGCGCAGGAATAGAATCAATATAGGTTTGGCTGCTAAAACCATGATTGAAAGCAGAAACATGTACATTATTCAAATCGAGCAACAAGCGGCATTCGGTGCGCTGTTGTACTTGTACCAGAAATTCCCACTCTGTAATGGTGGAGTGGTTAAACTGCAAATAACTGGAAGGGTTTTCAATCAGAATCGGGCGCTTTATGGCGTCCTGTACAGTAAGCACATTACGACAAAACACCTCCAAAGCTTCTTCAGTGTAAGGCAAAGGCAGTAAGTCATTAAAATAGTGACCACCATTCTCACTCCAGCTTAAATGGTCGGAAACAAAAAGTGGCTGAATTTCGTCGATCAAAGCTTTAAGTTGCTGTAAATGAGAGGTATTGATGCCTTGTACTGAACCTAATGAAAGACCGATACCGTGGCAGCTTATCTGATGGTTTTTACTAATATTACGCAGCTGATTACGGGCAACCGAATGGGGCGAAAAATAGTTTTCGCTGTGAATTTCTAACCAACTCACTTGTGGTGTTTGTTCGACAAAATAGTTGATATGGGGAGAGCGCAATCCTACACCTACCTGGCTATGTAGCATGAAGCCTCCATTCATTTTATTGTGGGTTTGCTATCGCGATGGAAAGAATAGTGGTGCACTTGTTGAGCTCAGTGCACCACTCAGTTGTGTGTTGAAGCTATTAGGAGGACATAGTGCTCCCGCCAGAAAGTTTGCCGCAAAGACCTTTAGGCACAACAACAAAGGCATCTTTTTGACCATCTTTTTTCGATGTACCCGCGCACGAGCTCATTTTAGTCGCACAATCGTTTTGACCCGCTTTCGCCACTCCGTAGCATTTTTCCTGGTCGGCTGCGAACGCAGATGTTGCTGTTAGCATTGTGCCGCCTAATGCAAGTAAGCCTGTTACTGCTGCTGTTACTGCCAAATTTGATTTTTTCATCATCACTTCCTCATGAATTATTCTTACCTGATGTAGCAAGTTAATAACTTGTTAATCATTGAACTTGCTTATTAGAAAAGAGAGGTGTTACTAAAAAAAACTTTCAATGAATGGAATGAAAAATGGGAGAAATGAGGTTTAAAAATCGTTAAGCGAATGAATTCTTTAGCAATATATGTGCAAAAAAACTTCAATTATTTTTTCTTTAGTCAGAAACATCTGGGAAGAAAATGGCTTGTTTAACGAGCATCTCGGTGGATTTTAGGGTTATAATCGTCGTCATTATGTATAAATAACCAGTAGCCTAGCCATGATGGATCCTTCTCTTTTACTCGACGGTTTAAACGACAAACAACGCGAAGCAGTTGCTGCACCACTTGAAAACCTACTAGTGTTGGCTGGTGCGGGCAGTGGTAAAACTCGGGTGCTCGTACACCGTATTGCTTGGTTATTATCGGTAGAGCAGGCGTCACCGTTCTCAATTATGTCGGTAACTTTTACCAATAAAGCGGCTGCTGAAATGCGTGGTCGAATTGAAGAGCTGATGATGGGTAGTGCTTCTGGCATGTGGAATGGTACTTTCCACGGTATTTGTCATCGAATTCTTCGGGCTCACTATTTGGATGCGAAACTGCAAGAAGATTTCCAAATTATTGATTCTGAAGATCAGATACGCCTACTGCGTCGCTTGATCAAAGCGCAAAACTTGGATGATAAGCAGTGGCCTGCGAAACAAGTTTCTTGGTGGATTAACGGTAAGAAAGATGAAGGTCTACGCCCTGCACATATCGATGCTTATCACGACCCTGTGACTCAAACTTACGTGCAGATTTATACCGCTTATCAGGATGCGTGTGATCGCGCTGGTTTGGTCGACTTTGCTGAGATCTTGCTGCGAACGTTAGAGTTATTGCGTGATAACAAACACATTCGTGAACATTACCAAGCTCGCTTTAAACACATTCTGGTCGACGAATTTCAAGATACCAACAACATCCAATATGCATGGCTACGTTTGATGACGGGCAAAGATAGTCACGTGATGATTGTGGGCGATGATGACCAGTCTATCTATGGCTGGCGTGGTGCAAAAATCGAGAATATTGAGAAGTTTACCCTTGAGTTCCCAAGTGTGAATACGATTCGTCTGGAACAGAATTACCGTTCAACCAAAACGATTCTTGAAGCATCAAACACTCTGATTGCCAACAACAGCGAGCGTATGGGTAAAGAGCTTTGGACAGATGGTGTCGAAGGTGAGCCTATCTCAGTTTATTCAGCCTATAACGAGCTGGATGAAGCACGATTTGTGGTCGGTAAAATTAAAGCGTGGCATGAAGATGGTGGTGCTCTGGAAGACACCGCGATTTTGTATCGTAACAACGCCCAGTCACGTGTACTGGAAGAAGCATTAATTCAGGCGGGTTTGGCATACCGAATTTACGGTGGTATGCGATTCTTCGAACGTCAGGAAATCAAAGATGCTCTAAGTTACCTACGCTTAATGGCTAACCGTAATGATGATTCAGCCTTTGAGCGAGTGGTGAATACACCCACTCGTGGCTTAGGCGATAAAACTCTAGATACCATTCGTTTTGCCGCTCGTGACCGTGGATGCACCTTATGGGATGCCAGTGTTCTGTTGTTAGAAGAGAAAGTGTTAACTGGCCGCGCAGCGTCAGCCCTTGGCCGCTTTGTTGAATTGGTTAACGCACTAGAAGATGACAGCGCTGAAATGTCTTTGCATGAGCAAACTGACCATGTGATTAAAACCTCGGGTCTGTTTGAAATGTACCAGCAAGAGAAAGGCGAAAAGTCCAAGGCGCGTATCGAGAACTTGGAGGAGCTGGTAACGGCCACTCGTCAGTTCGAAAAGCCGGAAGAAGCGGAAGAGATGACGCTACTGACAGCATTCTTAACTCATGCGGCGCTTGAGTCTGGTGAAGGTCAGGCGGATGAATTTGATGATGCTGTTCAACTGATGACATTACACAGTGCGAAAGGTCTGGAATTCCCAATGGTATTCATGGTTGGCGTCGAAGAGGGTATGTTCCCTAGTCAGATGTCAGCCGAAGAAGCAGGGCGTTTAGAAGAAGAACGTCGCTTGTGTTATGTGGGCATGACCCGTGCAATGCAGAAGCTTTACATCACTTATGCGGAAATGCGCCGTTTGTACGGACAAGACAAGTATCACAAACCTTCGCGCTTTATTCGTGAGCTGCCAGAGAAATGTTTAGACGAAGTTCGAATGAAAGCTCAAGTGAGCCGACCGGCGAGCAGTGGTCGCTTTAGCCAGACGGTTGTCAAAGAGAACTTCAATGAGACTGGCTTTACGCTCGGCTCTCGCGTTCGTCATCCTAAGTTTGGTGAAGGTACCATTATCAACTTCGAGGGTAGCGGTCCGCAAAGTCGAGTACAGGTAGCCTTTAATGGTGAAGGTATTAAATGGCTTGTGACTGCCTATGCTAAGCTGGAACGCATGTAATCAGTGATAAGAACCTAGCCTCAGTGCTAGGTTTTTTATGTCTTTGATTCAGTTGAAGCAGAAAAAGAAAAACCCCGAGGGCGCGAGCCCTTCGGGGTTATAGTCTTACTTGCAGCAATCCAGCTACTAATAGGTGCTCCCTGCATCTATTCCTTGATAAGTGTGCTGTATTCCTTCAGCGCAATCCTTTCATCGCCATCCTAGCGGTGTCCATGATCTTCCTGACCTGCTAACAATCCTCGTTAGCTCACATCACTTGTTCCCTGAGCGGTGTCCCTGACATCATCCTGATGCTAAGTCCTTACCTCATCCAGAGGTGTCCATTGCCATTCCCTTGTCGCTACCATCCTAGTAACGAATGAGTCCGTTCAATGTCCATTTTGCTTTCCATGCCGATTATTCATCCTGAACAACCGTAACTTCATCCTGAAGTTCACTATCCTTAGCGATCCATTCCGTGTCAGCATCCTTCCGACAGGGTTCATATTACCGACTAGGAGGCATTCAGCAACGCAAAGAAATCGTTTGCATGCTGATATTTACTGGCTAAAAAGTAACTTGTTTATAAAAATCATTCACTTAATTATTTTTGGCATCTTTTTTCTAGTGTAGAAAGAGATATTTCCCCACCTGTTTGTGAGAGATCTCGCACAAGGTTAAGGGGTGATCAGCTATTGTCCTCATTGTTTCAATTTGCAGTCAAAGTGAATTTAAATTCACTTTGACTTTGTTTTAGTGAATGAAGCTGGTCATTGATTGCCAAAGAATAGTGACACCAATCAGTGAAAAAATGACGCCACACAGTAAATCAATATAGCGACTTGCTTGGTTGAGCTTTGTTTGTAGTCGTTCGGTGGATAGCATCCACGCAAGACAAGCAAACCAAGTCAGCGATAATCCCCATAATATAAGAAGCGCAAAGCCTTTACCCGTCACCGACATACTTGCCGGAACCAGCGTCGACATTAAGCTGACAAAGAAAACCAGAGCTTTTGGGTTCAGGATGTTCGTCATGAATCCACGAGAAAAGGCCTGTTTCTTATTGCCCAGTAACAGCGCATTTTTATCTGCGGGCGCGATCTCTGCTGCTGAGTTCCAGTTGGCGATAGTGGCTTTCAGAGCTCCAAAGCCGAGGTAAAGTAAATAACTGCCTCCGCATAGCTGCAGTAAAGCAAACAAGACAGGCTGTTGGTGAACCAAATAGCTGATACCGGTAATGCTAAGAAGTGAATGCAGCAGTATGCCGAAAGAGAGTCCAAGCGCGATGTAAATACCAGTTTGACGGCCATAACGAGTGGCATTTTGCACCACTAATGCGACATCGGGACCCGGACTCATCAGTGCGACGAAATGGACTCCAGCTAGAGTGATAAGGATACTGGCTTCATTCATGGTTATTCATCCTTGGAAGTGCCGTTATTTAGCTGTAACAACTGTTGCTGGGCGCTTTCTGCCTTGGGTCAAACCGTCATAGCTGAACACCACTAACGCACCCCAGATGAAGGTGAAAGTGATGGCTTTATCGGTCGAGAACGCTTCTCCGTAAATCAGCACGGCCAACAAGAACATCAAACTTGGACCTATGTACTGGAAAAATCCCAAGGTCGACAGTTTGAGTTTTGTCGCTGCACCCGTAAAACAGAGTAAAGGTAATGTAGTGACGATACCGGCACTGATCAGCAGTACATTAAGGTTAAGTTCGTTGTTTGCCATTGAGCTGGTGGCCGAGTCGGCAAACCAAGCCAGATAAATCAAAGCGGCTGGTATCAGCACTAAGGTTTCAATAAACAGACCAGTCTGGCCGTTAACACTGACTTTTTTGCGCAATAATCCATAAAACGCAAAACTAACTGCTAACGCGAACGCGACCACAGGGACAGAGCCGAACACAACGATTTGAATCGCGACGCCAATTGCTGCCAGCGCTACGGCAAACCACTGAAGCTTACGTAATCGTTCACCGAGAAATAGCATACCAAATACAACGTTGATCAGAGGGTTAATGTAGTAGCCCAAGCTTGCGTCCAACATGTGGTTGGCGTTAATTGCCCAGATGAAAATCAGCCAGTTGGCACCGATGAGTAGAGCGGTAGCAAACAGATATAACATCTTAGATTTTGACTGGAAAATGCTGACAACGTTACGCCATTGGTGACTAAAATGGATGATTATCGCTAAAAAGAAAAACGACCAAATAACGCGATGGCTGAGGATTTCCAGAGCAGGAACGAAAGTAATGGTTTTAAAATAGATCGGTGCAATCCCCCACATTGTGTAGGCACCGATAGCCAGTAATACGCCTTTTTTAGCGTTTGTTTGCTCTTCTGGAGTCATTGTTTATTCTCGATTGAGAGTTGTTCGATACCTAGTTATAAATGGCAGCATTTACCTAGGTATTACAGAATGTTTCGAAAGGAGTGTGCAGTATATACACAAAATACCCGACTGTGCAGCTAAGGAATTATCGGCAGGTGAATTTTACTACCCATTCGGAGAACCTCTGATTTGTCGAACTTTTCTTGCAGCGGTTTCGAGTTCACCATTTTCTTATACATTTAGCGGTTTTATTCACCGTTAAACGTCTCTACAATATCGGGCTAATTTGATGCTAACGCATCATTGGATTTACCCATCACTGAGAGCTTGCATGACCGCCACTTTAATTGCTGAACATTCAGAGTCACCGTTGACTGCGACAGAAGTCTTGCGTGACGTATTCGGCTATCAAACTTTCAGAGACGGTCAGCAAGAAGTTATAGATACCGCAATTCAAGGTAATGATAGCCTTGTGATTATGCCGACCGGCGGTGGTAAATCACTCTGTTACCAAATTCCAGCCTTGGTTCGTTCTGGTGTTACTGTGGTGATTTCGCCATTGATTTCGCTGATGAAAGACCAGGTCGACCAACTAAAAGCTAACGGGGTGTCTGCGGAGTGTGTCAACTCGACGCAAACCCGTGAAGAGCTGATCAGCATTTATAATCGTATGCATGCGGGACTGGTCAAGCTGATTTATGTTTCTCCCGAGCGAGTACTCACTCACGAGTTTATCGAGCGTTTGCATAATATTCCGCTGACGATGATTGCGGTGGATGAAGCGCACTGTATCTCTCAGTGGGGACACGATTTCCGTCCTGAATATGCCTTGCTGGGGCAGCTAAAGCAGTTATTTCCACATGTGCCCATTATGGCGCTGACTGCAACCGCTGACGATGCGACTCGTAGCGACATCCTACATCGTCTGAATCTGACAGAGCCTCATATCTATCTCGGCAGTTTTGACCGTCCAAATATCCGCTATACGCTAGTTGAAAAGCATAAGCCGGTTTCTCAAGTCATCCGTTATTTGGGAACGCAAAAAGGGCAGTGTGGAATCATCTATTGCGGCAGCCGCAAGAAAGTGGAAATGCTGACCGAAAAGCTATGTAACAACCACATTCGCGCAGCCAGCTATCATGCTGGGTTAGAGGTCGATGAACGTGCCTATGTGCAAGAAGCCTTTCAGCGAGATGATATTCAGATTGTTGTCGCTACTGTGGCATTTGGTATGGGGATTAACAAACCGAACGTACGTTTTGTGGTTCACTTTGATATCCCAAGAAATATAGAGTCTTACTATCAGGAAACGGGGCGAGCCGGTCGTGATGGTTTACCAGCAGAAGCAATGATGCTTTACGATCCTGCCGATATTTCTTGGCTTCGCCGTATGTTGGACGAGAAAGATGAAGGACCGCAAAAGCAGGTTGAAACCCATAAGCTGACAGCGATGAGTAACTTTGCTGAAGCGCAGACATGTCGTCGTCAGGTGCTGCTAAATTATTTTGGTGAATATCGTGAAAAGCCTTGCGGCAACTGCGATATCTGCCTTGATCCGCCAAAGCACTTTGACGCGACAGATGAGGCGCGCAAAGCGCTGTCGTGTGTTTATCGTATCAATCAAAACTTCGGTATTGGTTATGCGGTTGAAGTGTTGCGTGGAATGCAAAATATTCGCGTGCGCGAAAATGGTCACGATAAAATTTCCACCTATGGCATTGGGCGAGACCACAGCCATGATTACTGGGTGAGTATTTTCCGCCAGTTAATTCATAAAGGTATGTTGTGCCAAAACATCACTCGAAATTCGACCCTTCAACTTACTGAAGAAGCTCGTCCGCTTCTGCGTGGTGATATGACGTTAGAGCTGGCAGTTCCTCGTCTCGACACCGCTGTTCGCGCGGCTAAATCCGATAAGCTTTCGAGCAAGAATTACGATAAGAAGCTGTTTGCCAAGTTACGTAAACTGCGTAAATCCATTGCTGATGAAGACGGTTTGCCACCTTACGTGGTGTTCAGTGACGCCACCTTAATTGATATGGCGGAAATTCTGCCAACCTCTTACGGTGAAATGTTGGCAGTCAACGGTGTTGGTCAGCGTAAGTTGGAAAAATACGCCGACCCATTCTTAGATTTAATTCAGGAGCATTTAACCAACCATGGCTGAGTTCGGTTTAAAGGAATATCTGGCACAAGAAGGTCGACTGATTGTTCAAACTCAGGCGTTTGAGTTTGATAGTTTTCCTGTGATGGGTGAGCGATTACTTACTTTGTTGTCTGCAACAGCAGTTGAGAAGCAACAGGATGCCGATCTCCATTCATGGCTGATTGATTTTGAAGGCTGTCGATTGATGCTGCGTGCAGAGCACTATAGTGAATGTGTGTGGCTAGAAGCAATGGGTGAAGGTCAGAGCAAAGAAGAACTGGATTTTATTGCAGGCTTGTTAGCTCGCGGAGTTCCCTGTTCTCGATAAATAACCTGTTGATGGTTGCGAACGGGTAGCAAACGAAAACACGCATAATTCCATCCTTGGAGCTCCTATTTGCCGTCCATGGCAAATTGGGTTTTCTTATTGATGCTCGTTCACTTTAATGCGCAGTCTAAAATCAGCGAGAATCATTCCTCGCCAATAAACCCGCCAGTTTGGTGAGTCCACAACTGAGCATATACCCCATTTTGAGCAAGTAGCTCTTGGTGTGAGCCTTGCTCGATGATTTCACCTTTATCCATCACGATCAGGCGATCCATCGCAGCAATGGTTGATAGTCGGTGCGCTATGGCAATAACGGTTTTGCCTTCCATCAGCACTTCAAGGTTTTCTTGAATGACTGATTCCACTTCTGAGTCCAATGCGGATGTTGCTTCATCCATAATCAAGATTGGTGCATTTTTCAGTAGTACACGCGCAATCGCGATACGCTGACGCTGACCACCTGAAAGCTTCACGCCTCGTTCCCCCACTTCCACATCGTAGCCTGTTCGACCTTGTTCATCTTTCAAATCAATAATGAAATCATGAGCGTGTGCCTGTTTGGCTGCGCAGATAAGGGCCTCTTCGTCAGCGTTTGGATCGCCATAAAGAATGTTTTCACGAATCGAACGGTGCAGAAGCGATGTATCTTGCGTGATCATACCGATCTGTTTTCTTAAAGACTCCTGTGTAACCGCCGCGATGTTCTGACCATCAATAGAAATTGTGCCGGACTGAACATCGTAAAAACGCAGAAGCAAGTTAACCAAACTCGATTTACCCGCTCCCGAGCGTCCAACAATACCGACTTTTTCACCCGGTTTTAGTTCTAGATTCAAAGATTGGAACACAGGTTTATCTTCACTGTAATGGAAATCGACCTGATTAAATTCGACTTTGCCTTGTGTCACAGTCAGTTCGGGTGCATTGGCAGCGTCTTTGATTTCAACATCGCTGGAGATGGTGTTCATGCCATCGACAACCGTACCAATGTTTTCAAACAGCGCGCTCACTTCCCACATGATCCACTTAGACATGCCCTGAACGCGCAACGCGATACTAATCGCAACCGCAATCACACCAACGGTAACGGCGTTATCTAACCAGAGATTGATAGATAGCGCAGCGATGGAAAACAGCAACAAGTAGTTAATTGCATCAACGCTAAATAGAAGGCAGGTCACCATACGCATCTGTTTATAAACGCTTTTCAAAAACAGCTTCATGCTGCCTTCGGCATAATCCATTTCACGTTGCGAGTGCGAGAACAGTTTGACGGTGGTGATGTTGGTGTAACTATCAACGATGCGACCGGTCATTACAGACCGAGCGTCCGCTTGTTCTGTAGCAACTTGCTTCATCTTTGGAATGAAGTAGAGCTGAATAACAATGTAGGTAATTAACCAAATCAGAATCGGCAGCATCAGCACTATATCGGACTCGCCCATCATCCAGATCATCGAAACAAAATAGACGGATATATACACCAGTACATCGACCATTTTCATCACGGTCTCACGCACAGCAAGGGCACTTTGCATCACTTTTGTAGCAACACGCCCTGAGAAATCTCTTTGAAAGAAGCCCACGCTCTGTTTCAGCATATAGCGGTGCACTAACCAGCGGATCGACATCGGGTAATTACCGAGCAATGTCTGATGCATGATGTTGGAGTGCAGAAACGCTAGCAACGGCATCACTAATGCGACAAGAATCGCCATCGACCAGAGGCGACCGCTTTGGTCTACCCAAAAAGTTTCTTGATTTTGGCTGCTTAGAATATCAACCAGCTGACCCATATAACGCAGAAGCGTCACTTCAGCGATAGCAACACAGGCACTGAGTAGCGACATGATCAGTAATGGTTTTTCAAAACCACGAGTGTAATGACGGCAAAAAGCAAACAAGGTTTTTGGCGGCTTTTGAGGTTCTTCTCTGGGAAATGCCTCGGTAAGTTTTTCAAACCATTGGAACATGTTTTATTTGACCTATATTAATGAAATTGAGATTGCTTCGTATTTGCACTTCCAATTGTGGTATTTATCAGTAAAATGCCGTACGCATAATAATGATAATCAAAACTATTCTCAAATTTTTACAGCAGGGGGTTCCAATCATGGTAACGACACGCCCAACTAGACTCGGACAAGCAATCCGCACCGCGCTTTGTTTTAGCTTGGCACCATTCTCACTTCTTACTAGTCAAAGCGTATTGGCAGAAGAGGTTGTTCAAAAAGATTCTCAAGCAGTAGAGACGATAGTCGTTACTGCGTCTGCGCTGAAAGTTGACACGCCAGCGCAAGAGACGCCGAAATCTGTTTCTGTGGTAACAGAGCAAGACTTGGTCAATCGCGCGCCTCAAAAACTGGATGAGGCACTTCGCTATACCTCTGGCGTAGCGTCTCAACCGTATGGTGCAGATAACGATACTGACTGGATTAAAGTTCGTGGTTTTGATGCCGCGACCTATTTAGATGGAAGCCGTTTATTCAAAAACAGTTACTACACTTGGTTGCTTGAACCCTATGGTTTAGAAAAAGTTGAAGTACTTAAAGGTCCTGCATCAATCCTTTATGGTGAAGCGCCTCCGGGTGGTGTGGTGAATGCTGTACAGAAGAAACCGACAGACGCTCCTCAAGGTGATGTGGGTGTTCAAGTCGGTAGCAACAGTCTTCGTACTTTATCTTTGGATATCTCTGACTATGCAAACGAAGATGGCTCTGTACGCTACCGTTTAGTAGGCCTAATGAAAGAGAATGATGGTGAGCTAAACGGAACCGAAAGCCGTCGTTTTTATCTTGCTCCAAGTCTGGCTATCGATATTTCCGAGCGCACCCATTTTACCTTGCTGACTAGTTACTTAGAGGATAGTGGTATTCCCACTAACCCGTTTTTCCCTGCAGCAGGGACTTTAACCGATTCAAATTTTGGGTCTATTGATCCATCGACCAATCTGGGACAGCCTGATTACGATAAATATGAACGTAAACAGATTTCTGCTGGTTACCTTCTTGAACATGAATTAAATGACGTATTGTCACTGACACAGAAGTTTAACTACGGATACAACGAGCTGTATTTGCGTAGCAGTTATTCATTTATGAACGCAGATCCAAGTACAGATACCTTATCTCAAGGCTTGGTTTTCCGTGAAGGCAAGACCGAAAGCTTTAGCTTGGATAACAATGCCATTGCTAAGTGGGAATCATCACGTATTGCCAACACAGTTTTACTCGGTTTAGAACTGCAGCATCATAAAACAGATGGTGTTGAAGCTGATAACTATGGCTTTGGTAGTATTAACCCATTTAATCCGGTGTACGGTAACTACACAGCAATTGACGAATCTTCAGCAGCAGATCGTGATATTACCAAGCAACAAGCTAGTTTATACGGTCAATATCAAATCAAGATTGATAGCCAGTGGATTGCTTCAATCGGTGGTCGTTTTGACTGGGTTAAAACGGATAACGAGAGCGTTTCGAATTCTCAGCGTGAAAGCCGTAATGATACAGAGTTTTCGCTAGATGCCGGTGTAATGTATATCTCTAGCGTGGGGCTTTCTCCTTATGTGAGTTACTCACAATCATTTGATGTATTGAGCACAATCGATAGTGCGACTGGAGATTTATATAAGCCACTGAAGGGTGACCAAGCTGAGGTTGGTATTAAATACGAACCAAGTTTTTACAATGGTTATATAAATTTGGCGTTGTTTGATATGACTCAAAAGAACGCTTTAGTTACTAATCCAACGACTTATGTGGCAACTCAAACCGGTGAAGTCACTTCTCACGGTGTTGAAATTGAAACGACAGGATATCTAACTGATAGTCTGAAGCTAACTGCGAGCTATACATACACTAAAGCCGAAACTGATGAAACGTCAGGAAAAGGAACGAAACAAGCTGCTTTGATACCTGAACATATGGCTTCTGCATGGTTAGATTTTGATGCAAACAAAGTGGGACTTGAAGGTTGGAAATTTGGCTCTGGTATTCGTTATATCGGTGAGTCAAAAGACAACCCTAAATCGAGTGACTTAACGGTTCCAAGCGTTACGTTAGTCGACATGATGGCGTCTTACGACATAACGAAAGCTTGGCAAGCACAGTTAAATGTTAATAACCTATTTGATAAAGAATACATCTCAGGTTGTGACTATTGGTGCTACTACGGTCAGTCTCGTAGTGTTGTGCTAAGCGCGAATTACCGTTGGTAATCCTTTTAAACTCACTCTCTTAAGGGAGTGAGTTTTTTTGTTTGTTTTATTCCTGCTCCAGCAGGATTTGTTGTTTGAGAATTCCCAGAATCAGGGAGAGAGAGATGTATCACTTACAAGGGGTTGAAATGGTACGAGGTGGGAGAACCATCTTGTCTGTGGATTCACTGAACATACCCACCAATGAGTTAACGGTTGTGCTCGGGCACAATGGTTCAGGTAAGTCGACTTTAGTCAGCCTTTTGTCTGGCCAGCAAACGCCGGATAAAGGTCGAGTTGAGTTAAATGGACAATCTCTCTCATCTTTAGCCGCAAAAGAGTTAGCGAAATTTGTCGCGTTTCTTCCACAAAAGTTGCCTACCTCTGCGGGCTTAACGGTTCGTGAGTTGGTTCGTTTAGGGCGTTTTCCTTGGCGTGGTGCTCTTGGGCGCTGGAAAGCCGAAGATGAAACCATTATTGATGAATCAATCGCTAAAACAGGTGTTACAGACTTTGCGAATACGCTTGCTGACGAACTGTCTGGAGGTGAGCGTCAAAGAGCTTGGGTTGCGATGTTGCTTGCGCAGCAATCGCCGGTTTTGATCCTTGATGAACCTACTTCGGCGCTAGACGTACATCATCAATATCAATTGATGGCTTTATTGGCTGAATTAAATCAAACACAAGGTTGTGGAATCATAGTGATTCTTCATGACCTGAACTTGGCTCTGCGCTATGCCACTCATATTGTGGCGCTAAAACAAGGGCGAATAGCTTTTGAAGGTGCGGCGGAATTGCTGCTTGATGAGCAGCGTCTATCAGATCTCTACCACTCTCCCATCAAATTAATTGAACACCCGCAGCCCGCTGCTGAATCTAAAACCAATAAGGTCGCCATCGTATGTGCTTAAAAACACTAAAAAAGGCATCTCAAAGCCTAGTTGTACTCTTCAGTTTATTGCTTTGTGGTCAGGTCGTTGCCGACATTCATATTCAAGACAGCCGTGGCGAACAAGTCTTTTCCCAATCTCCGCAACGTGTCGTTGTGCTTAACTGGGATCTGTTAGAGCAGGTTTTGGAGCTTGATATCACACCAATCGGTGCGCCAAATTTGCCTTCATATACTGAGTGGGTTGCTCAACCAGCGATTCCTGCTGGCGTTGAAGATATTGGTACTCGCGCGGAGCCCAATCTCGATAAAATTTCAGCGTTAAAGCCGGATGTGATTATTGCTGCTTCTCCGCAAAAGGATCTGATTCCGATTCTTGAACGTATTGCACCTGTGATTTATCTATCGAACTTTGAACAGAACGACCAGTCTGCTCAAGTTGCGATTGAGCAATTCAAAACTTTAGCGGTGTTATTTGGCAAACAAGAATTAGCACAACAGAAGCTCGCTGCCATGAATGGGCGATTTAAGCAATTAAGCACATCGTTGCATCAGGCATTTGGTCAAGAGCTTCCATCGGTTGTCGCAATGCGTTTTGCCAGTAATACGTCTGTGTTTTTGTATGGTGAAAATTCTGGCGCTCAATACGTAATTGAACAGTTAGGCTTAAAAGCGGCGTTGCCTCAGCCCGCCACACCTTGGGGTATCGTTCAAAAACGCTTAAATGAATTACAGAACGTGAAAGATGGGTATGTGCTCTATATCTTGCCATTTCCAGAACTAGAGAAACTCAATAAATCCATGTTGTGGAAAGCGATGCCTTTTGTCCGTAGCGGTAAGGTTAATGCGGTTCGTACCGTATGGAGTTACGGCGGAGCCATGTCGTTACTTTATACGGCTGAAGCATTGACCGAGAGTTTGCTTGAGGTTGCGCCAAAGTCATGAGATTTGGTCATTTAAACCTGCTTGGTTTGTTCGTGCTGCTGGCGGCAGCGTTCAGTTTGCAGATTGGCAATGAACTCAGTTTGTCCATGCAGTGGAGCCTCGCAACTTTAGCCACTGAAGCGCAAGATTTTGCGGACTTCAATTTTTTCTATGCTCAATTGCCAAGGGCGGCTATCACTGTTCTTGTTGGCGCGATGTTAGGTCTGGTTGGCAGCTTAATGCAGCAACTGACTCAGAACACGCTGACTTCACCACTGACTTTGGGCACATCTTCTGGTGCTTGGCTGGCATTAATCGTCGTTAATATCTGGTTTCCAGACTTAATTGCCGATTACAGTGCGCTTGCAGCAATGGTCGGTGCGTTGTGTGCATTTGGTGTGATTGTACTTATCACGGGTGTGAACAATATGACCGGCTTGCCTTTAGTGGTGTCCGGCATGGTTGTGAACATCCTTCTTGGTTCTATTGCCACCGCGATCATTTTGCTTAATGAACAGTTCGCACAAAACGTATTTATGTGGGGAGCTGGTGATTTAGCGCAGAATGGTTGGGAGTGGCTAGAGTGGCTTCTTCCGCGTTTGGCTGTCGCTATTCCGTTATTAATCGTAGCGCCCAGAATTCTGACTTTGATGAGATTAGGTCATCAAGGCGCCGCAGCTCGTGGTCTTGCGGTTATTCCTGCCTTCTTGTTATTGATGATTGTGGGCATTTGGCTAGTTTCGGCATCCATTACGGCGGTAGGCGTGATTGGCTTTATCGGTTTATTAACGCCAAACATTGCTCGCGCGATGAGGGCAAGAACACCAAAGATGGAGCTGTATTCCAGTATGTTGCTTGGTGCTTTGCTGCTGCTGTGTACCGACATGCTTTCTATGTGGTTGAGCTTATGGACGGCGGAAGTCGTTCCTAGTGGCATTACCACCGCAGCGATTGGTGCTCCTGCGTTAATTTGGTTTAGTCGCCGTCAGTTAAAAGCACAAGATACATTGGCTATCAGCTTGCCTCATCATCGCAGTAATGTGAGTACCGTCAGTGTTTCGCTTCTTGTTTTCGCTTTTGTTGTGGCGATAGCGCTACACAGTTTTTTGCAAGTGAGCGAGAACAGTTGGAGTTGGGTTTTCCCAAGTGAATACCAATGGCAACTGCGCTGGCCGCGTGCTTTAACCGCTCTGTTTGCTGGTATTGGTTTGGCAATTGCGGGAACGATTCTACAACGTTTGATCTATAACCCATTGGCAAGCCCAGACATTCTTGGTGTCTCTTCCGGAGCGACATTTGCTTTAGTGTTTGCCAGTTTGTTTCTTGGTCAATCAATGTTGAACACCAACTGGGCAACGGCACTGTTGGGCAGTGTGATTGTGTTGATTGCTCTGCTGGTGTTGGGTAAGCGCCACCAGTACGCGCCTTCTAGTTTAATTCTGACAGGTATTGCGATGACAGCATTGCTAGAAGCTTTAGTGCAGTTCTGTCTTTCAAAAGGTACTGCGGGCAGTTATCAAATCTTACTGTGGCTAGCTGGCTCGACGTATCGAGTCACTTCCTCACAAAGCCTCTACTTGGCTATCGGCGTTGTCGGATTGTCCTGCTTTGCTTTGCTGACGTCTCGTTGGCTAACTTTGATTTCGATTGGACGCAGTTTTGCCGGTGCGCGAGGCTTAAGCCCGCAAACGGCCAGTTTAGTTCTGCTGATTGTTGTGGCCCTATTATGTGCCTTGGTGACAGCAACCATGGGGCCTGTCTCTTTCGTTGGTTTAATCGCGCCACATATGGCAATGATGCTGGGAGCGCAGAAAGCAAAACAGCAACTTTTGATGGCAAGTTTAGTGGGTGGGTCGTTAATGTTATGGGCGGACTGGTTGGGGCAAGTGATGCTCTATCCAATGCAGATTGCGGCGGGAACCATAGTCGCAATTTTGGGTGGCAGCTATTTTCTGTTACTGCTGGTATTTAGCCGAGCTAAATAAAAATAAAGAAAGAAAAAGAAAAGAGCCCGTTCGGGCTCTTGTTACATCATATGTTTACGGCGAATATCGAGTAGGGCGAAGATGCCGAAAATCAGGATTGACCATTTTTCCCAACTGCTGGTTTTTACTTTGTCACCAAATGCGCCGACAAAAATCAGCATTTGCAGACCATGCATAATGAGCAGGAAGGCGGTCATGATGTAAAGCGCGATAGCCGCTTTGCCGGGAAACGGCATAACAATGTTGAGCAGCAAAACAAGCCAGACAAATGCAATCGCAGCTTTCGCTAATACTAATAGAGCTTTCATTCTGTAGTCCTTTCAAACAGTCGGTAACATACTTGGCCAGCACTTTTTTCTCGGTATAGCTGCCAGCTTTCTGGTAATTCAGGTAACGATAATTCTTTTTCGGTTTCTATGTAAATCATCGCGTTATCTGCAAGCCACCCATTCTGCTCCAACAGTTGCAGCGTTTCATCTAACAGACCTTTACGAAAAGGCGGGTCAATAAATACGACATCAAAAGGTGATCCGCTTTGCTTTAGATAGGCTAAAGAGTCTGTATTAATCGCTTCAATATTGGTGGCTTTCAATGTGGCGATGTTCGTTTTTAACTGATTGAATGCCTGAGCGTTCATCTCCAGCATGGTGACACTTTCCGCTTGACGTGATGCACACTCAAAACCTAAACCGCCCGATCCTGCGAATAGGTCAAGGCATTTGGCATTTGGCACATCTTGAGCAATCCAGTTAAATAGGGTTTCTTTGACTCTATCTGTGGTTGGGCGCAGACCCTCAGCATCGTGAACGGGTAGTTTTCTTCCGCGCCATAAGCCGCTGATAATTCGAACTTGCCCACTTGGAGCACGATTTTGTGATGGGTTTTGTTGGCGACGTCTTACCATAGATTTTTTGACCGCTAATTAAGTGTTACTATAGCCAACCTTTCAGTAATAATAGTTTTGCTGAAGATAAGCATTCATAAATATGGCAAAGTTTACCAAGTGAAGAAGAAAGTTATCACTGCTTTGTCATTTTTCTTTTCTTTTTAAGGATAATTCTTTAAGAAAAGAGTCATAGTTTAGAAAAATAATCAGACAAGAAAATCTAGGATATCCTCAGATGACGGAAAAAAAGAAGCGTGGCTTACTGTCATGGCTTGGCTTTGGTGATGAAGAACCAAGCCAAACAAAAGCAACCGAAGAGCAAGTAGAACAAACGGAATCAGAACAAACGGTTGAAGAGCCGGTCGAGGAAGTCGAGACTGAAAAAGCAGAAGCAGAAGCAGAAGCAGAAGCAGAAGCAGAAGCAGAAGCAGAAGCAGAAGCAGAAGCAGAAGTTGTTGAAGATGAAGAGCCTCTAGTTGAAGTCCCGCGAATTCAAGAGCAGGAAAAGCCGACCGAAAGCTTTTTCGCACGCCTAAAACGCAGTTTAAGCCGAACTAAAGCAAACATTGGCGCAGGTTTCTTTGGCTTGTTCAAAGGCAAAAAAATCGACGACGATTTGTTTGAAGAGCTAGAAGAGCAACTTCTTATTGCTGATGTGGGTATGGATACCACGTTAAAAATTATTGAAAACCTGACAGAAAAAGCATCTCGCCAGCAATTAAAAGATGGTGAAGCGCTGTACGATCTGCTGAAAGGTGAGTTGGCAGAAATTCTGTCGACCGTTGAACAGCCTTTGGTTGTCGATACCGCAAAAACGCCGTATGTGATCTTAATGGTTGGTGTAAACGGTGTAGGTAAAACCACAACAATCGGTAAATTGGCTAAGCAGTTCCAGTCACAAGGTAAGAAAGTGATGCTGGCTGCGGGTGACACATTCCGAGCAGCTGCGGTTGAACAGTTACAAGTATGGGGTGAGCGCAATAATGTTCCTGTTATTGCTCAACATACTGGCGCAGACAGTGCGTCCGTGATTTACGATGCGATTGAAGCTGCGAAAGCGCGTGGTGTGGATGTGGTTATCGCTGATACGGCAGGTCGCTTACAAAACAAATCCAACCTAATGGAAGAGCTGCGTAAAATCGTTCGCGTGATGAAGAAAATTGATGATTCAGCGCCACATGAAATCATGCTGACGTTGGATGCAGGTACTGGTCAAAATGCGATTAGCCAAGCGAAACTGTTTAGCGATGTTGCACCAATCACGGGTATTACTCTGACTAAACTGGATGGAACTGCAAAAGGCGGTGTGATTTTCGCGATTGCTGACCAGTTCCAAATTCCGATTCGCTTTATCGGTGTTGGTGAAGGTATTGAAGATCTGCGCCCATTCGAAACGCAAGAATTCATCGACGCGCTATTTAGTCGCGATGAGTAATAATCCAAAGTACAACGAACAGTAACATACCCTAGAGAGATGCCCGTTTGGGTATCTCGCTGCAAAAAAGGAATGATGCGTGATCAAGTTTCAACAGGTGAGCAAGGTATATCGAGGCGGGCGACAAGCTCTGCAGAAAGTCGATTTTCATTTACGTCGTGGTGAGATGACCTTTCTGGGTGGGCACTCTGGCGCGGGTAAGAGTACTTTGCTTAAGCTCATTTGCGCTATTGAGCGACCTACAGACGGCAAAATCAGTTTTAACGGCCATGACGTCACACGTATTCCAAACAAAGATATTCCCTTTTTGCGTCGTAATATCGGCATTGTTTTCCAAGATCACCGCCTTTTGATGGACAGAACCGTGTTTGACAACGTTGCGTTGCCGATGCGAATTGAGTCTATCTCTGAAAACGATATTAAGCGCCGAGTTTCGGCAGCGTTAGATAAAACTGGTTTGTTGGATAAAGCTCGTTGTTTGCCGAGTCAGTTATCAGGTGGTGAGCAGCAACGTGTTGGTATTGCCCGAGCCGTGGTGAATCGTCCGACATTATTATTAGCCGATGAGCCTACGGGTAACTTGGACCCAGAACTATCAACTCGTATCTTGCATCTGTTTGAAGAGTTTAACCGCGCTGGAGTGACCATTTTACTGGCAACCCACGATCATAACTTAGTGAATTCTCGCCCTCAGTATCGCCACTTAGAGTTAAATCAGGGCTTTTTAAGTGAGGTTGAAGATTATGGCCGTTAATCCTAAAAACAAAAAAACGACCAAAGCTCGTGATGCAAAAAGAGTGAAAACCGATGGTTTTTTAAAAGTGCACATTAAGCAAGCAAAAGCCTCTTTCTCAAGCCTGTGGCAGCGCCCTATGGGTAATGTTCTCACATTGGCTGTTATCTCTATGGCATTGACCCTACCAGCGTGTATGTATTTGCTGAGCAAGAATATTGCGTCTGTGGCAGGCAATGTAGCGAGCCCTTCTCAAATCAGTGTTTACATCAAAGAAGATACGCCTGAGCCAAGAATCATGGTGTTGAAAGACGAAATCGAAAGCCGTGCTGAAGTGGAGAAAGTCGATTATATCTCTCCGCAACAAGGTCTTGAGGATTTGAGTCAGCATTCAGGTTTCGACCAAGCTATCAGTCTGCTCGATGAATATTCATTGCCGGGTGTGCTGATTGTTTCTCCAAACGTGGAAACGGACCAGGAAATAAAGGCGATTGCTGATTCCATCCGAGAGCAGGAAGGGGTAACAGACGTACGTTTAGACGAAGACTGGCTCGCTCGATTAGATGCTATTCGTAATCTAGCTACGATTGTGGTTATCAGTTTGTCATTATTAATGCTGGCTTCGGTGTTTTTGATTATCGGTAACACACTTCGTTTTAACGTTCAGGCCAACAAAGAAGAAATTCAGACTATGAAGCTGATTGGTGCGACCGATAGCTTTATTCTGCGCCCTTATTTATACGTTGGTATGTGGTTTGGTGTTTTGGGAGCCGTATCTGCTTGGCTACTAACAGCCTTTATCACCATAGTGCTGAATGGGGCCGTGGAAGATTTAGCTAAGTTGTACGACAGCCAGTTCCGGTTAATCGGTTTAAATTGGGATGAATCTTTACTACTACTTATGCTGGGAACGGCCTTAGGTTGTATCGCGGCGAAAAGTGCAGCTCAACGCCACTTAAAAGAAATTGAACCTGTGTAGCGAATCCTTGTCATTATTAGGTGAAAACAATATTTGAGGGGCTAGTTGACTTGTCACTAACATTTGTTTATGCATAATAACCAATCGGTCTTGAATACTGTTCATTTTGGGTTCAAGATTGTTAGATTAAATTGGCTCCAGATCAGAGATTGATGAGGAATTGAATGGCTACGTCAACATATCAATTAGCGCTTGTTTCGCAAGATAGCTTAGATAGTTATATCCGCACAGCGAACAGTTATCCTATGCTGACCGCAGAGGAAGAGCGAGAGCTTGCTGAGAAGTTGCATTATGAAGGTGATATCGAAGCGGCTAAAGGCTTGATTCTGTCACACCTTCGTTTCGTTGTTCACGTTGCTCGTGGTTATTCTGGCTACGGCTTGCCATTAGCGGATCTTGTTCAGGAAGGTAACATTGGTCTGATGAAAGCGGTAAAACGCTTTAACCCTGAAGTGGGTGTAAGACTGGTATCTTTCGCGGTTCACTGGATCAAGGCTGAAATCCACGAGTACGTATTACGTAACTGGCGTATCGTGAAGATTGCGACAACAAAAGCGCAACGTAAACTTTTCTTCAATCTACGCAAGTCGAAAAAGCGTTTAGGTTGGTTTAACAACGGTGAAGTTGAAACTGTTGCTCGTGAACTGGGTGTAGAGCCTTCAGAAGTTCGTGAAATGGAATCTCGCTTAGCGGCACAAGATGCAACATTTGAGTTTTCTGCTGATGACGATGACAACAGCAGCTCTTACGCGGCTCCAATGTTATATCTAGAAGACAAGCATTCAGATTTAGCCGACAACCTAGAAGAGCAGAACTGGGAAAAACATACGACAAAACGTCTGAGTCTTGCTTTAGCAACTCTTGATGAGCGTAGTCAACATATCGTGCGTTCGCGTTGGTTGGATGATCAAAAATCAACCCTTCAGGAATTGGCCGATATGTATGAAGTGTCTGCTGAGCGTATTCGTCAGTTAGAAAAGAATGCGATGAAGAAATTGAAAGAAGCGGTAGGCGAGTTGTAATCCCTAACCATTCTATAAATACAAAAAAAAACCGAGGTCTGTTGATCTCGGTTTTTTTATGCCGGATCGAAAACGCTCCTTAACGGAGTATCGCTAACTGTGGATAAGTCTGTGGTAAATTTATTTACTGACTGTCATCAAGTAGGGTAAATAAAGGTATGAACGCTGTTTTTTATTTGGGGATACTTTTAGATCTACACACAGAAAGAGCAGGATCATCACTAGATGTTGTGGATCGATCTTAAGAAAAACACTTTATCACCGCAATCCACAGGATTATCCACAGTTGATGAACAAATGATCGCTGGTGGATAACCTTACTCAGCCCATGTACTTGTCATTCTCTGGATAGGTTACAATGGCGCTGAAAAAATATTACTAAAGTGAGAGTAAATCATGGACCAATTTCAGCACATTGATGTAGCGGGCGCTCAAACCCTCATCGAACAGAATAATGCCAAGCTAGTGGATATCAGAGATCCCCAGTCGTTTGCTGTTGCACATGCAAAAACGGCATTCCATTTAACCAATGACAGCATCGTTTCATTCATGGAAGAGGCTGAATTTGATCAGCCTGTTTTGGTTATGTGCTATCACGGAATTAGTAGCCAGGGTGCAGCCCAATACTTGGTTAACCAAGGCTTTGAACAGGTGTATAGTGTGGATGGTGGTTTTGAAGCTTGGCATCGTGCCAACTTACCTGTCGAAGTGAGTTAGAAAAACAGATGATTAGATTGATCACTTTAAATAACCCTCGAATGGCGCAAGCATTTATCGATTACATGGCGTCACGGCAGATAGAGATAAGAATGACGTCAGAGGGAAGTGGTCAATTTGCCTTGTGGTTGATGGAAGATGAACATCAACTGGAAGTGGAACACGAAATAGAGCTGTTCCTCGCCAATCCCAATGACGGTAAGTATCAGGCTGCGTCTTGGGATATGGCAGAAAGTCGTAAACCTCAATTCCGGTACCACTCACCTAGTATGATGGCAATGCTCAAAGCCAAAGCGGGTCCATTAACGCTATCCATCATGACGGTCTGTGTTGTTATCTTTGTTTTACAGCAAATAGGCATGTCAGATGCGGTGTTCTCCGCATTACATTTCCCAGCAGAAAGCGGTCAGCAATGGCAGTTGTGGCGTTGGGTAAGTCATGCACTACTGCATTTTTCTGTCTTACACATAGTGTTTAACTTGCTATGGTGGTGGCAATTTGGCGGCGATATCGAAAAACGCTTGGGTAGCTTTAAGTTACTGCAGATTTTTTTAGTCTCTTCTGCTTTTTCTGGTGCTGGGCAATATTGGGTAGAAGGCGCTAATTTTGGCGGCCTATCGGGAGTGGTTTACGCTTTAGTCGGTTATTTATGGATGCTAGGTTGGCGAGTACCTCAGATGGGGCTAGGCATTCAGAAGCCACTGGTTGCATTTATGCTGGTTTGGTTGGTGCTTGGTTTTATGCAACCCTTTATGGCGATTGCCAACAGTGCTCATTTAGCAGGTTTGGTGGTTGGGGTCTTGTTAGGGCTCAATGATGCGAGTCGATACTCTCTGAAGAAACAAAAAAACGGCTCATGAGCCGTTTTTTCTAAGGGATAATTCGTTGTACGTTTCACTATTGGTATAGATATTTTGTGAACAGCAGATCGGCGATGATGGTACGCCCTGTTTCTGGCAATAGCGTATTATTCAGCTGCTCTACTAAGGTTTTACGAATATCTTCGCGACCAGCTAATGACTTAATTACATCTTCGTTTTGTTTACCCAATAGCTCGACAACCGCATCTCTAATTAAAGGTTGGTGTTTTTCTATCAATGGTAAATCGGCGCTGTTGCTTACCATGACATCAATACGCACTTGGATATACCCCAGCTTTTTACCCTTGGTGTAAAAATTCGTGGTCACATCCGGCTCGAGAGTGAAATAAGCCAGCTTTGGTGCTTCTTCTTCAGCAATAGCTAAGCTGGAAAATAAAAGGCCAAATGCGAGTATTATCGGAGATAGGTATTTTCTAAGCATATGTCTATTAATTCTTTTCTCTGTTCAAGATACTCGAACTGCCCGAGTCTTGTTACAATAGAGCATCTTTTTGTAAATAAAAATACTCTATTAGGTTTCATGTCCTTGGTTTGAGACCATGAGCGGACTTTCTTTCGAGACTACTGCTCGCTGTATTGAATATTAGTATGAATCAATCAATTTCGCTGTACCTGACTGCTTTAAGCCAAGTGAACTGGTTATCGCCAGACGAATTCACATTTCCAGATCCTAATGCAAAAGCTTGGTTGCTAGAGCAGGGTTCGCTTTCCCGTCGATTATCGGACAACTGTCAACAACTGACGGTTGAGCTACTGCACAACCAATGGGTGGAGTCTTCGTTTCTGGACAAGAGTGAATCTGAATTGTTGCCAACAGAACCGTGTCTTTTGCGAAAAGTCATTCTACAAGGAGATGGTAAGCCTTGGATAGTCGGAAGAACATTGATTCCAAAATCATCAGTTCAGGATCAATCGCATAATCTCGAACACCAAGGTGAAATACCACTTGGACTGACAGTATTCAGTACTGATAATGTTAAGCGAGATAAGTTGCAAGTGGGTTGGGTTGAAACACCAGATGGCTTGCTTTTGGCGCGACGTTCACGTTTATGGATGAACAATAAACCTATGTTAGTGGCTGAATTATTTCTGAGTGATTCCCCTGCTTATTTTTTCTAAGGAGCAAGTATAAATGAGCGCTGTAAAGGCAAAGGCATATTGGCAGCTAATGCGAATGGATCGTCCTATTGGTTCATTACTGCTTCTGTGGCCTACCATCTGGGCACTTATTTTATCGGCTCAAGGTTTTCCGGATATCAAGGTTCTTATCGTTTTCGTCTTAGGTGTCTTTATGATGCGTTCGGCTGGATGTGTGATCAATGATTTCGCCGATCGAAAAGTCGATGGACATGTAAAGCGCACTTCGCAGCGTCCTTTACCATCAGGAAAAGTGTCAGCAAAAGAGGCGGTGATTTTGTTCCTCGCGTTATCTATTGCGTCGTTTCTGTTGGTATTGACCATGAACCCACTGACAGTTCAGCTTTCCTTCGCGGGTTTAGTGCTTGCCTTCATCTATCCCTTTATGAAGCGGTTTACTCACTTGCCTCAACTGTTTCTCGGTTTAGCCTTCAGTTGGTCTATCCCGATGGCATGGGCTGCACAAGCTAATGAACTGCCGTTAATTGTCTGGTTTGTTTTTGCGATTAATGTGGTGTGGACCGTTGCTTACGACACCCAATATGCCATGGTCGATAGAGATGATGATTTGGTCATTGGCATAAAGTCGACCGCTATTCTCTTTGGCCGCTATGACAAAATGATCATCGGTGGCTTACAGCTTATGACGATTGCGATGTTGATTATGTTGGGCAATTATTATCAGCTGGGTGCGAGCTATTATTGGGGATTGCTTGTGGCTGGTGGGTTGTTCGTTTATCAACAGCATTTGATTCGCCACCGAGAAAGACAGCCTTGTTTTCAGGCATTCTTAAACAATAACTATGTGGGCATGATTGTTGCGGCTGGATTGCTGATTTCATACTTCTGATTTAAAAACAAAAGGCATCCAGTGGATGCCTTTTTTGTCTTCGCTATTTTTATTTCACAAGATGTTGGTCGTATTGATAAATACTTTCTTGAATGGTCAGCCTTACTTCTGGATAAAGCATGCCGTATAACTTTTTAGCCAGACGTTTTGTCTGCTCAACGTTACATTCACCATCATTGTCTAAGTAGCCTTCCGATTTCAACGTTACAAATAGTGCTGAGAACACACCTTTGTCGAAGAACTCTGGTGCGTTAATGCCGTGCAGACGACCGAGACGTTGAGCAATTTCTTGGCTCTTCACTTCTAAATCTGACTTACCAAGTTCTGGGTTCTCTACCAGCAAGTTCAGAGCAATTGCATAACGTTGCAGTGTTTCTGAAATTGTGCGACCTAGTAGCATCAACACTTGAGTTTTCGCTTGGTTGATCGTAACCATACCATCATAAATTGAGATTAAATCTTGGCGCTCTAACTCATCCAAGTAGTGTGTCACTTTCTCAGATAACAGCTCACTATCAAGACTTAGGAAAAGCTCTTGTTTTAAGAACGGGTAGATAAGTGCAACGTTTTCCTGAATTTTCTCAACGCTGAGTTTCTGCTGACGAATCAGCATTTGAGCAATCAAAGACGGCAGTGCAAGTAAGTGGATGATATTGTTGCGATAGTAAGTCATCAGAATCGACTGGTTACGGTCTAATGAAATAATGTCGCCCATGGTATCGGACTCAATCACAAACTTGTCGAGCGATTCGGCGTGATTTACCAAGCTTTCCGCATTGTCATCAGGAATCGTAGACGTGTTGGAATAAGGAACATTGCGCAGAATGTTCAAGTAGCAATCAATTTGATTGATTAGAGTATCTCTTGATAATGCACGTTGACGAGAAGCAAGCAGTGCCGTTGCACACAACGTTAGCGCGTTAGTTGCTGCTGCGTCGTTAATGTGCGTCATCATCTTAGTTGCAAGCTTGTTCACCACAGGGTTCATCCATTGTGGTTTCGTTGCTCCGATAGGATCGATATCTTGAGTCCAAGTCGGTACTTGCTCATTCAAAAATTGATTCAGTGGAATTGGCTCACCAAAGTTCACATAACCTTTACCGAAGTTACGCAGTTTACGAATAGTACGTATCACTAAGCCTGCGTTCTCTTTCTCTTTTTGCTTTCCACGCAGTTCTTTGGCGTAAGTGCTAACTTCCATTACATGCTCGTAGCCAATATAGACAGGCACAAGTGTTACGGGACGATTTAATCCGCGAAGCATGGCTTGAATGGTCATCGCCAACATGCCTGTTTTCGCAGTCAGTAGACGCCCCGTACGTGAACGGCCACCTTCACTGAAATATTCAACCGAGTAACCTTTAGAAAACAACTCAGCTAGGTATTCACGAAAAATGGTGGAATACAGCTTGTTGCCTTTAAAACTGCGACGCAAGAAGAATGCTCCACCACGGCGGAATATAGGGCCGGCTGGGAAGAAATTCAGGTTAATACCGGCGGCAATATGGGGTGGTACTAAGCCTTCGTTGTACAAAACGTAAGACAGAAGTAAGTAGTCCATGTGACTGCGGTGACAAGGAACATAAACGATCTCATGCCCGTCTTGTGCTAGGCGACGTACGGTTGAAGCGTTGTTGATGTTTAAGCCTTGGTATAAACGATTCCAAAGCCAGCGTAAAACACGACTGCCTTTTTTCACCAAGGAGTATGAGAAGTCCGCAGCAATCTCATCCATGATGTCATGGGCTGCTTTGCGAGCTTTCTCAATCGAAATGTTTTTAGCTTGGGCTTCGTCCCGAATGGCTTTATCAATCGCAGGAGACTGCATCAATCGGCGGAATAGTACTTCTCGTTGAGGAAGATTAGGACCAGAAGCCGCCAGTTTCTGACGAGAGAAGTGAATACGTGCCACGCGAGCGAGTTTATGTGCAATGGCTTCATCAGTTCCGTGCGAATTTGCCATATGGCGCAGTGATACCACTGGGCTAAATCGCACCAAACAGTCTCGTCCAGCGAGAATAACCGCTTGCGCTTTCTGTAAGCCATTCATGGGTTGCAGATATGGCTTGTCACTGCCTTCTTTACCGGGTTTTCTTCCCCACAGAACCGAAGCCGGAATCACTTGTACATCAAGTTCTAAATCATTGTGATGCAGAGCTAGAAGCTCAGTGAAAGTTGCGATGGAGTCGCTTGGTACATGGTTATCATTCTGTAGTAACGTAGGACGAGAAGAGATAAACACGTAACGCTTTAAAGTCTTGCCCTGAATGTCTAGTGGAGTCAGTGGATCCGGCAAGCCTGCTTCTTTCGCGTGAGTTTGCAGTGTCAGCAAATCAATGTTTGAACGGAAAGGTAGTACGTAAATGATTGGCTTGTTAATATCGATGCCGATATCTTCAATCGGATTTGACGGAATTACTGTCCCTTTGACGAGTAGCGTTGTCGGTAACTTTAAAAGCGAACGTGATAGTGATTGTCCAGAAGACATAAGAGTTCAAAGCCTCAAAAATCAGTACAAAAACTCAAGAGTATTTCCGTGTTCCTAAACCATAGGAGAAGGAAAATGGAGATGCACCTAAGTAGGTCTATATTTTTCGAGCTGCAAGAATACCAGAAACTGGTCAAACCTTTTAATTTTATTCAGTGATGTTTGCTTTTTGCGCGGATATTCTGAATTTTTTCTCAGATTGATTTTGCTAATACATGGAATAGTAGTGTGTATAAAAAGAACCCCCAAGGGCTAATGCGCCTTTTTAAAGCAACAGGTTATTCGTACAAAGGTATTTGTGCGGCATTCAAACATGAAGCGGCATTTCGTGAAGAAGTATTGCTAGCGGCTGTCGCTATTCCTTTCGCCATTTGGTTAGATGTGTCGCAAGTCGAGCGTATTCTGATGATATCGAGCGTGCTACTGATAGTGTTGGTTGAACTATTGAATAGCGCATTGGAAGCGGTCGTCGATCGTGTTGGTCAGGAGCACCATGAACTATCAGGACGAGCCAAAGATATGGGCTCCGCAGCGGTATTTATTGCGATGATTATTGCAGGTTACATTTGGCTGGAAGCCCTATTTATCTAAAAAATAATCGATTGGCTTTGCATTTAATTAATTACTGGATATACTCACAGTCAACTGTATAAAAAAACAGGTGAACTATGAAGCCGTTAACGCCACGCCAGCAACAAGTTTTTGATCTAATCAAAAGCAAAATAGATGAAACAGGAATGCCACCGACTCGTGCTGAAATCGCACGTGAACTGGGTTTTCGTTCTGCAAATGCAGCAGAAGAACATTTAAAAGCTCTTGCTCGTAAACAAGCAATTGAAATCGTGCCGGGAGCTTCTCGTGGTATCCGTATTCTACTGGAAGCGGCGAACGAAGAAGATCAAGGTTTACCGCTGATTGGTCGCGTTGCGGCTGGTGAGCCTATTTTGGCTCAAGAACACGTAGAATCCCATTACCAAGTGGATCCAAACATGTTCCGTCCACACGCTGATTTTCTATTACGCGTTCACGGTGAGAGCATGAAGGACATCGGTATTTTGGATGGCGACTTACTTGCTGTGCATAAAACTCAAGACGTGCGTAACGGACAAGTTGTTGTGGCTCGAGTTGAAGATGATGTGACGGTTAAACGTTTGGAGCGTCACGGCTCAAAAGTACTACTTCATGCTGAGAATGAAGAGTTTTCTCCAATTGAAGTCGATTTAACCTGTCAGAATCTATCTATCGAAGGTATTGCGGTTGGTATTATTCGCAATACTGACTGGATGTAATCATACCTTTCTGGCGTTATTTTTAGGTTTCACATCTGCGCGATGTACCCGAAATTTAAAGGTTTGCAAATCTAATTGATATTCATTATCATCTTCTTTGTCGCGATACAAGGAAGATGATGATGCGCTCCCCCCACAAGCAAAACTCACAACGCTATCAAATCCCTACCAGTTTGGTTCAACCTCTTTGGCTACGTAGTCGTGAAAGTTTGGTCGATAACGGCCTTGTTTATGATCCTATTGCAGCCACCGCCTGCCAACGTTGTCATTTAGCGCCGGATTGCATCAGTGGCGATATCGATCAGAAGCAACTTCTTCATGTCACTCTCACCCAACTGTGTGACAAGCAAGTAAATCAATTTTTAGAAGCACATCCTGATGGATGGATTATTAACGTCGGTGCCGGTCTGGATACACGTTTCTACCGAATTGATAACGGACGCTGTCATTGGATTGAGTTGGATGTGACTGAGAATCTGGTGTGGCGACAAAAACTGTTTCACCGCAGTGAACGTTATTTACATCAGTGTGGCAGTGTCGGGGAAATTGATTGGTTAGAGCGTTTACCAATCCCAGAGTACGCACCAGTTTTAATTCTATGTGAACATGCGCTACTTGATTGTGATTCGATACAAGCGTCGAGATTTATTCGATCTCTAGGGCTCAGTTTTGCTAATGCGAGCGCTTGTCTTGTGCTGGCAGGAGATAAAACATGTACCCATTTGGGACAGAAAATGGGTTCAGGCACTTATGCTCATGGTTTTGCCACACCAAAACAGGCGGTAATGAACTGTTTACCTTGGGCGCGACAAGTGAAAATTGCGTCCCCTCTCGATAGCAATTGTGGGCGTTGGAAGTTTTGGCAACGAGTGTTGAGTAAATTTGCTGGGTTAAAACAACGATTTACTCCGGTTGTTGTACAAGTGCGTTGGTAGGCGGCCGTAGTCGATAGTCCTTAACTTAGTTACATTTTGTTCTCTAATGCAAGGAGCAAAGTCGTGGCATTCTTTATGGTTGGCCATGCTCAGTTTTATGATAATTCGTGGACTAAGTCTGGCTATGGTTTTGGTAGGGCAGTGGAAACGGGGCATCTTCTTTGTTTAACACTGTTATTTTCTGATCCAAATAAAAAATCGCAGCCCATAGAGCTGCGATTTTTTATTTAACTGATTTTTCCGCTCAATTATGAAAGCTAAAACAGGCGATTTAAGCCATTCAATGCAGCTACGCGATATGCTTCAGCCATTGTCGGGTAGTTAAAAGTGGTATTGACGAAATACTCGATGGTATTTGCTTCCCCTTTTTGTTCCATGATGGCCTGACCGATATGGATGATTTCCGCAGCACGCTCACCAAAGCAGTGAATACCTAAAATCTCTTTCGTTTCACGGTGGAAGAGAATCTTCAAACTGCCAACATCTTTGCCTGAGATCTGTGCTCGTGCCAAGTGCTTGAATGAAGAACGACCCACTTCATAAGGCACTTTCGCGGCTGTTAATTCTTGCTCTGTTTTACCAACTGAACTGATTTCTGGAATGGTGTAAATGCCTGTTGGGATATCTTCAATCAGTTTGTTTGTGGCTTGTCCTTGAGAAATCGCTTGAGCAGTGAAACGACCTTGGTCATAGGCGGCACTTGCAAGACTTGGATAACCAATTACATCACCCACAGCGTAAATATGGCTTACTTCTGTCTGGTAGTTGCTGTTAACACTTAGCTGACCACGAGAATCTGCTTTCAGTCCAACTACTTCAAGATTCAGCTTGTCTGTATTACCCGTACGGCCGTTTGCGTAAAGCATACAGTCAGCTTTCATCTTTTTACCTGAGTTCAGGTGAACGATAATACCATCCTCAGTGCCTTCGATTTTGCTGTATGTCTCGTCGTTACGAATAACCACGCCACTGTTCCAGAAGTGGTAAGACAATGCATCTGATGTTTCGTTGTCTAAGAACGAAAGCAAGCGGTCGCGTGTGTTAATTAAGTCTGTTTTAACCCCTAAACCACGGAAGATAGAAGCATACTCACAGCCGATGACACCCGCGCCATAAATGATGATGTGTTGTGGGTCGTGTTCAAGGTTCAAGATAGAGTCACTGTCATAAACGCGTGGGTGACTAAAATCCACATCGTCTGGGCGATAAGGGCGTGAGCCAGTAGCAATAACAAATTTATCTGCGGTGTAATTTTCAACCGTGTGATCGCTTTTTGTCACTGCAACAGTATTGGCATCGATAAAACGTGCTTTGCCAAAGATTAAACTGCACTGATTACGATCGTAAAAGCCTTGGCGTAGACGCGTTTGCTTATCAATAACGTTTTTAGCATGACCAAGGATAGTAGAAAAAGTTGAGTGAAGACTGGAGTTGTTGTTGCAGAACAAAGGGTTGCTATTAAATTCGATGATACGGCTAACCGCATGACGCAATGCCTTGGAAGGGATAGTTCCCCAGTGTGTACAACCACCGCCTACGCTGCTTTCTTTTTCAATAATGGCGACATTCATCCCCGCTTTGGTTAACCCCATTGCTGCACCTTCACCGCCAGGTCCACTACCTATTACGATGACGTCAAAGTGGTTATTCAGTGCCATAGATGATCCTTGTTATAATTTGGTTAACATTGCGATAGCGAGATTTTAACTGATATGTGCTAAGCGTGAAACTTAAACCCCTTATAGAGTGGAGAGGATCACGAGATTAAAACAAATATCGCTGATTTAACGCTTAAGTCGGGCAGTTGATGAAAAATGCAACGGTTATGTTAGGAAATTGTCTGATGCTTCAAAATGGTCTGTTTTGCCTCTTAGACATGTTGGTTAATCGCGCTATAGTAGGCGACTTTAGTGACTGACTTGGCAGGGCTTGGCTTAAAATGAAATCCACGGGAATTCGCGCACAACAGAAAGAAAAAACGCGTCGTTCGCTGATTGATGCGGCATTTAGCCAATTAAGTGCTGATCGTAGTTTTTCGAACTTAAGCTTACGTGAAGTCGCACGAGAAGCGGGGATAGCCCCAACCTCTTTCTATCGCCACTTTAAAGATATGGATGAATTGGGTTTGACCATGGTTGATGAAGGCGGATTGTTACTGCGCCAGCTCATGCGTCAAGCACGCCAGCGTATTGTTAAAGAAGGAAGTGTGATTCGCACATCCGTAGAAACGTTTATGGAGTTCATCGAAAGTAGCCCAAACGTGTTTCGTCTATTATTGCGGGAACGCTCTGGCACTTCGTTTGAGTTTCGTGCGGCAGTAGCGCGTGAGATTCAGCATTTTTCTGCCGAACTTTCTGAATATCTGATAGCGACAGGTATGAATCGTGAAGAAGCCATCACTCAAGCGGGTGCTTCAGTCACATTAGTATTTAGCTCTGGTGCAGAAGCATTAGACTTAGATCGACGTGATCGCGATGAACTCGCAGAACGTCTGATCATGCAACTGCGAATGATAGCCAAAGGGGCTTTCTGGTATCGCAAAGAACGTGAACGAAATCGACTAAAAGGCGGGATGAATTAATGTCAAATGAAAGTAGCGGCTCAATCAATCATGGTTCAGAACGTAAAACACTGATACTTGCCTTAATCGCGGGTATGTGTGGTGATGCTTTACTGTCTTGGATGACCATCAGTGAAGTCTCTTTTTCTATTTTCCCTGTTATCGCTTTGGTGCTGTCTGTGCAGGCGCTGTATCAGGAGTACTTACGTAATCCTGTTGCGGAAGACATTCCATTAGTAGGTTTGGCGTGCTTCTTTGTCGGTGCTTTTGGTCACTCGGCATTTGTTAAGGCTCAGTATCCAGAAGCGGGGTCTAACTTCTTTTCGATAATCGTAGCTTTAGTACTCTTGTTATGGGTTGGAAAGAAGCTAGGATTTATTGGCCATTCTGAATAAGTACACATCAGCTAAATACAAAAAAACGAGCCAATTGGCTCGTTTTTCTATTTGTAAACTGGTGAATTACGCTTTTCGCTCCAGCATCACTCCCGCTTCCATATGGTGGGTGTAAGGGAATTGGTCAAACAATGCAAAGCGAGTCACCTTATGTGTCTCACACAAAACATCTAAGTTTTCTTTTAGTGTTTCTGGGTTACATGAGATATAGAGAATGCGCTCATAGCCCTGAACCATCTTACAGGTATCAATATCCATCCCTGAGCGAGGCGGATCGACAAAGATGGTGTTGCAGTTGTAGCTTTTTAAATCAATACCTGCATCTTTCAGGCGGTTGAACTCACGTTTGCCTTCCATCGCTTCGGTAAATTCTTCTGCTGACATGCGGATGATTTGTACATTGTCGATCTTGTTTGCAGCAATGTTGTATTGTGCTGAATGTACTGATGGTTTGGCCAACTCAGTTGCCAAGACGCGGTCGAAGTTCTGAGCCAGTGCCAATGAGAAGTTCCCGTTACCACAATAAAGCTCTAGCAAATCGCCTTTGCTTTCTTGAGTGCAATCGACAGCCCACTCCAGCATTTTTTCTGCAACTTTACCGTTTGGTTGAGTAAAGCTGTTTTCAACTTGTTGGTAGATATAAGGTTGACCGTTCACACTCAGCTTCTCAACTACATAATCTTGATCCAGCACAATCTTCATTTTGCGTGCACGGCCAATAACGTTCAGATTAAAACCTTCATTCTGTAGTGTTTGTTTGAGTGCTTTTGCTGCTGTAATCCACTCTTCATCAAGTTGGCGATGATAGAGAAGAGATACCAGAACTTCACCACTCAGAGTGGATAAGAAGTCCACTTGGAAAAGTTTACGGCGCAGAGTGTCGTTGCCTTTCATGGCGTCTATCAGCAGTGGCATTAAGTCATTAATAAGGCGACTTGCTGCAGGGAATTGATCAACACGGTATTTTTCGCGAGTTTGCTGGTTGAACATGATGTAGTACATATCATCACCTTCATGCCAGATACGAAACTCAGCGCGCATACGGTAAAACTGAGCCGGGGACTCAAAGACTTCCAACTCAGGCACACCATAAGATTCAAACATCTCTCCTAGTCGAGTGATCTTCTCATCCAGTTGCGCTTGGTAGTTGTCTGGGTTTACATCAAGAGTCGCCATTGCTTTACCTTTTTCTGGTACGTTCAAATAAAGAGCGCAGATTTTATTCAATCTCCCGCTCATGTCCAGTACTCTGACTAAATTGATAGCTTTATCGATCGTAAAAACTATAGCTTATACCAATCTAAGCTAGACAAGTTATCGATTGCTCAATACTATCAACCGCAAGCTGGTGTTATTTAGAAGCCTAGATGGCTAAATAAACAAACTTAAAAGGGAATCTGGTGAAAATCCAGAACTGACGCGCAGCGGTAAGAGAGAACGAATACTCAAATGACACTGCAATTTGTGGGAAGTCGAGTTAGTAGGTTAACAGCTCTCAAGTCCGAACACCTGCCAGCAGCTGAGCAAATCAATGGGATGGACCCATGCTCGGTAGGATTAACGCGATTTAGGACAATATAATGAATAAATCCCTTCTAGCGGTGGCAGTGGCGTCGCTGTTTTCTCATACCTCTTTTTCATACGCACAAGAAGCAACAGCTGATGAGACTATTGTTGTAACGGCGAAAAGCGACAATGTGAATTCTATCTCTGACATTCCAGCGAATATTTTTGTTATCGATCAGGACGATATAAAAAGAAGTGGTGCATCGTCTTTGACATCACTGCTGAGAGGTAGAGCGGGCATCCAAGTTTCTGATACAAACTCAGGAGCATCCCTTTCAATGCGAGGTTTTTCAGGATCTCAAGCCATGCATACTACATTGGTTTTAGTGGATGGACGTAAGCTGAATAAACCTGATCAATCTGCTCCTCAACTGTCTTCTATTCTACTTAGCCAAATCGAAAGAATTGAAATTCTCTCAGGCAGTGCTGGAGTGCTGTATGGCGATCAGGCGGTAGGTGGTGTTATTAATATCATTACCAAAAAAGATGTTGAGTCACACGGAGAAGTAAGTGGTTCTGTCGGAAATAATGATTCATATGCTGGTAGTGTTTTTGTCTCTAATCAATTAAATGATGATTGGAGTATTTCTGTTAGCGCGAGTCAGGATAATAGTGACAATTATCGTGATCATAATACACGCGAGACAGGGAATGTGCTTGGTCGTCTCGATTTCAATCAGCAAGATAAGAAATTTTATGTGGAAGCGAGTTACTACGATAACTATCGACAATACGCCGGTGCTTTAACAGAACAGCAATATAATGAAGAGCCTAAACAAGCTCTGACCGATACTGATTATGGGCATGAAATTACTTCAGCATTTCGTGCCGGTTATCAGCAATCATTTGCGTCAGATTGGTCAGTAAAAGGAAATATCAGTTATTCGGACACGGAGCTTGATAGTCTGTTGACATCCTCTTGGGGTGTATCAAAGAGTGCGATAGAAAGTGATCTGTTGGAACTTCAACTGGCTATTGAAAAATCTATTAGTACGGATGCAGGAGAAGGTAATTTTCTATTTGGTACTGAGTTGAATAATAGCGATTATGTTGCAGAACGTGGTGGAACGGTAACCAATACGCAAAACCAACGGAATGTCTATTCTCAATTGAATTATCCTCTACTAGAAACTACTACTCTTATTGCTGGTGGTCGCTACAGTAGAGTTGAAGATCAAATCCAAAACGCCACAACGTATTCTGATGGTGAAACATTAAAAGAAGATGCTTCGGCATTGGAGCTAGGTATCAACGTTAAACCTAACCAGAATGTTCGTTTCTATTTCCGTGGTGAAAGCAACTTCCGTTTTGCTGATGTCGATGAACAAAATTACACTCCGGATGATGTGGACAGTTTAAAACCTCAGCGAGGACTTTCTCTGGAAGCCGGAGCGGATTACGTCATTAATGGTTATTCAGTCAAAGTTGATTTTTATCGTCTGACTCTGAAAGATGAAATTGTTTATGATCCTAGCGCTCCAGCTCCAAGTGGGTCAGGGTCTACGTCAGGCGCGAATGTGAATGCAGATGAATCTGAGCGCCTAGGTGGTAGCTTGTATGTTGATAAATATGTGACCGATACTATTTTAGTTGGTGCGGAATATAGCTACGTTGATGCTGAGTTTACAACAGGAGATAACGAAGGAAAGCAGCTATCGTGGGTCGCTAAGCATACAGGGCGCGGGTTCGTTAATTATGAGTTTATGGCTGACTGGAACTTGTGGTTAGAGGGCGTTTATGTTGGTGATAAATATAAAGACGGCGATAAGAGTAATACTCTTGGTAAATTGGATGATTATTGGCTAGGTAACTTGGCGATAAACTATGTACAAGACTCGTTATCATTTAAATTACGAGTAGATAATGTTTTTGATGAAGGGTATGCAGCCAGTGTGAATAGCTATGGTTCTTATTACCCTGGTAGTGGACGTGAGTATAAACTGACTGCTGCATACCAGTTCTAACGAATCCTTAAACCGCCTTCGGGCGGTTTTTCGCTATTTGGTGTTTTAACAATCATTGCCAATTGATATAGAGCGAGTATGATCGCTGCGTTATCGTTGTTCTATCTGGTTCCCATTGTGTCTAATCAATCTGTTCCTAAAGTTTTAATTTTCGACTCTGGTGTTGGTGGCTTATCTGTTTATAGAGAAATTGAAATGCGCCTGCCGCAGCTTTCTTATACCTATTTATTTGATAACGAGGCCTATCCATACGGAGAGCTAGACCAACAAGTCTTATTACAAAGAGTTGAACGGTTAATAACAGGGCTAGTAGAGGAAGAGGGTTTCGACATAGTGGTCATTGCGTGTAATACAGCAAGTACCATAGTACTTCCTACATTACGTTCAAAACTGTCTATACCCGTGGTAGGTGTTGTTCCTGCGATTAAACCCGCTTCTTCTATAGCGAATAAAGCTGTTGGGTTAATTGCCACCCCCGCTACTGTTACTCGCCAATATACACATGATCTTATTCGAAGCTTCTCAGCGGATAAAAATGTTGAGTTGCTGGGTTCGACACGCCTTGTTGATATGGCTGAAGAAAAACTGAGAGGCAAAGAGATTGATTTGCAGGAACTGCAAAATATCTTAAGTCCACTTATCAGCCATATAGATGTCGCGGTACTGGGGTGTACTCACTTCCCTCTAATCAGGGATGAGATCCAGCAGGTGTTAGGAAGGGATGTACTGCTGGTGGATTCAGGTGAGGCTATTGCGAGAAGAGTAAAATCATTACTTGGTATAGAAGGAAGTGTTTGCTCAGAGAACAAACACACCATTTATTCTAGTGCACCGCCTTGGGAAGAAAGTGCACTGAATGAAAGATTAGAACAGCTTGGGTTCTCTGCTATTCGTCCATATCCTCTTCTGAGTGTTTAGGGTCATTTGCAATTCTAACTTTAAGCGTTCTCTGCATGTAATCGTGCTCATTTAATGCATCAATCGCAGATTGAGCATGTGTTGCCGCCATAACTACAAAGCCAAATCCTCGACGTTTACCTGTTCGCTTATCTTTCATTAGGCGAACCGCAAACACATCACCATGCTGGGCAAATAAATCACGTACATGAGATTCGTTTGCTTTGTATGGCAAATTGCCTACATAAAGTGTCTTGGTTGGTAAGGCTGAATCATCATCTTCTTCTTTAGTAATAGATGGGGTTGATAGGAAAAGTTTAAATACAATAGTTGCTGCCACAACACCCACAATAAAACTTACAGCTGAAGGAATGCTTGGAATTAGAGAAATTATTGCACCGCCAATAATCGCAATCGCGATATTTAAAAACATTGGTTTATTTAAGTTCATAAAAGAATACTACTTGTAAGAATAAAAATTAGATGCGTATCTATGATTAACAAAATAGATACATCAATCTTACGTACATGCTTGAGTTTTTTCCAACCAATTGCTGTGACCCCCCTCAAATGTTGAAATTTTATTCGATAAACAGTGCTTTGCTTGCTTTTTAATCGAACGAAAATTTATTTGAAAAAAGTGCTTGTCTTAATCTCGTACCTCCCTATAATGCCGCCACACCGACACGGAGTGAGACGAATATCACAACGTATCGATTAAGAGAAAAAGTTAAGTTTGAAATAAACATTGACTCTCAAAAATTAAAGCGTACTATACGCACCCCTAGAGATGAGGCTTTAACGGCTGGAATCGATAGAAAAGCTCTTTAACAATTTAAACCTATCAATCTGTGTGGGCACTCGTTGATGAAAATCAAAGTTAAGTCTTCTCTCTT